>CAZOKZ010000010.1:0-96307 GCA_964580585.1 uncultured Candidatus Sumerlaeota bacterium
TCGGTTTTGCGATCGTATTGCTGGCGATTGCCGTTCACAACATTTTCGAGAGCCAACGTCTGCACGATTGGATCGCCTTGGTTGGCGATGTGGGAACCTTCTTTTTTGCCGTCACCGTGCTGCTGATCACTTACGTTGCACTCGCCCGACGGCGCCTCGTTCCCGTCATCGGCAATATCCAGAAATGGATGTACGCGCACATTATCACGGCAATCATTTCGTTTTTCCTCGTGTCGATTCACGGGGGGAATTTCTTTGCTTTCATTTACTCGCCCCAATCCGGGTTCTTCAACTTCGGCGTTCGCTCCAACGTTTACCCTGATCGAACGGTTCATGACTTTATCCCCGTTATTCCGTTCCTAAACAGCTTCGTTTTTCTGATCGTGATCGTCAGCGGCCTGATTGGCGCAACGATCTGGCGCGACATCGTCAAGCAAATCACCGTCGAACGCATCCAACAGGGCAAAAAGCCGCTGAAAAGCGACACTCGCCTGACGATGAGCGTTTTCTCGCAGACCATGTTCAAGTACTGGCGCATGATTCACTACCCGCTGGCCGTGGCGCTTGGGCTGCTGACGTTGCTGCATGTCATCAGCATCCTGTTCTGGAGGGGGTTGTGATCCATGCGACTTGAAATCCGCCCCACTACCCAGAACCTCGTGATCAATTACATCGTCACGCTCGGCATTCTCGTCGTAATCGTGTATTTATCGCTTGGAAATCCCGGAAAATATTATTATTCGCCCCGATACAACGACCACATGGGTTATTACGGCGGCGAGATGGATTGCAATCGCTGCCACACGTCGGCGTTTTCTCCCGTGCCGAACGAAGGCTGCGCAAACTCGGGATGCCATGCGGGTTACCAACCGGATATTTACCAGTTTCGCGATGTGACGCTCTACGATGTGGATTGGGTTTCAGTGAACGCAAAGAATCCCGAAGCATTGCTCGAAAAACGCCAGGTCAACGCCTCGCTCGCTTACCACCACATGACCGATATGAAGGAAATGGCCTGTATCGAATGCCATAAAACCCACACGCCGCCACCCGAAGGGCTCCCAATTGCCTACGACCACGCCAAGGACACGATGAATGCGAAAAACTGCTTCGCGTGCCATGGCTACAATCAGGCCCCACCGATCCTCGCTCATCACGAAATGCTCAGTACCAAATCGGGCAAGTGCTACGTGTGCCACCTGAACGGCAATTCGTGGAACAATGATGTGGAATGGGTCGGCAAACCGGCTGATCGTCCTGCGAGCGACGCGCGCCTGGTCGCCGATGCTTCGGGCAATTGGGTTCCCATGGAATCCATCATCAATGGAGGCACCGGCAGCATTCCGGCGACCCCCGTATCAAGTATCACCCCAACACCGGCACCAACTCCCTCGGATATCGAACCAACCCCCACGCCCGATGGTGATATCGAAGTGCTCCCCACGCCCGATGGCGATATCGAAGTGCTCCCCACGCCCACGCCTCTCCCAAGCCCGACGCCTACCCCAACGCCCTCACCGACGCCTGAACTGGACAGGATTGATTGGACGACGTTCTGGCGCGACTACGAACCGGGAATGGATCTAACAGCACACGATGAAAAACCCGTTTTGTTGATGTTCACCCACACACGTATGACAGAAAGCAACAAGTTCGAGATTTATTTCGAGCGCAGCCAAGGCGCCTTGCATTACATCAAAGAAAACATGACTCCGGTCCGCGTGGATTGGAGCCGTTATAAACAATTCGCCTATGATTTTGGCATTCCGACAGCACCCGCGCTGGTAAGACTGGATAAAAACGGGATGCTGATCGATCGCCAATTATTCCGGGGCCGCGTAAGCGAACGGCAACTGATGTCGTTCCTCAAAGCCGAAGTCGAATAAGGTCGTCGGTTTTGCTCGACACTTTCGAGCGAAATGGGTTATCCAGTATTTCAACGAATACAAGTCTCCCCGCCGTGAATCGAAATCCTTGGGGAAGGAAACCACAATGGAACGCACCATTCTGGTCATCGACGATGAAAAGCGTTTGGCCGAAAGCCTTGCGGCGTTATTGCGCGAAGAAGGCTATCGAGTGGATTCCGCCGTGGGCGGTCCCGATGGCATCGAAAAATTGAAAACGAATACCTATCGACTGGTCATCACCGATTTGCGGATGCCGGAAATCGATGGATTCCAGATCATGGACTACATCGCATCCAATTTACCGGACACGGCCATGATCGTGATCACGGGTCACGCTTCTACTCAATCGGCTATTGAAGCCATTCACCAGCGTGTAGCCGATTATCTGACCAAACCGTTTGAATTCGACTATCTGATCGCATCGATCGAAAAAGTTTTCGCCCAAATCGAGCGCGAGGAACTGCGCCAGGACATGATGCGCATGATCAGCCACGATATCAAAGTGCCGCTGAATTGCATCATGGGATTCGCCCAGTTCATTGTGGATCGTGAAACGGGTGAAATCAGCCCGCAAGCGCCCGATTTTGTCGAAAAAATTGTCCTCAATAGCCAGCGTATTCTCGGACTGCTCGACAATTACCTGACACATGCTCGCGCCGCAGCGGGAAAACTGGAAATCGTTTCCCAACCCGTTGTCGTTCAAGAAACCATCAGCGAAGCGGCTGGTTTGATGGAAGCCGAATTCCACCGCAAGGGCATCGCGCTCGAAGTCGAAATCGACGATCAGATCCACCCATTCGATTGCGACGAACATTTGCTCTCTCGCGCCGTGTCCAACCTGATCAGCAACGCAGCCAAATACACACCGGAATATGGCGAGGTCTGGATTCGGTTGAAGAAGGAAGAACACCCAAAGGCCGGCGAAGTGGTGGTCATCGAGGTGGAAAATTCCGGCCCCGGCATTGCCCCCGAAGACGTCCCAACCGTGTTTGCCAAATACCGCCGCACCTCGAGCGCCAAAGGCACCGCCGGGTCGGGCCTTGGGCTCTATGTCGTCGAACAAGTCGCTCGCGCCCACGGTGGCTGGGCTGAATGCCAGAGTGTCGAAAACGATCTGACGACGTTCCGGATTGTCTTGCCGATGAAACGCGAAATTGAAACGAAAGAAGTTACGGCTTAAAAATCCACCCAATCCTCGATCCCCGATTTCACCGGCACACCACCGACATCGAGAATAACAAGCCGCCCGTCTAAGAAACTGATCGCCACATGCTCGCCGTACGTGGCGATCGACGTTAAGAGTCCACCGCGTGGCTCGCGTCGCCAGATGCCCTGGCTCGTCACAGACAGATCCGGATCCACGCGGAAAAATTCCACGTCGCCATCGTACTCGCCCACCACCAGTAAATCGCTATCCGTCCAGGCAACCCGCTCGACAAAATCCTGCGATGTCGTGCGATGCAACGCCGTGTCCAATATATGCCCGTTTTCGTCCAGTCGATGCAGCGAAAATCCCTGGCGCATGCGAGCCGTGACCAATGTACGTTTGTCCTTGGTCAATGCACTTTGGATCAAACGATCGCCAACCCATTCCAGTTGTTCCAGCAACTCCCCCGCTCCGTTCGACGTCACCCGGCGCAAACCAGCGTCTTGGTCGAGTGCTAACACACTGCCATCGGCAAACGGTCCCGCCAAATCCATTACTTCCCATGCTATAAAACCATGATCGAGCGAGGTCAGCGTTCCATCCGGATTTAACGCCGTCCGGCGTGCGCCAAAGTAATTATTCCCAATCCAGACTTCGTTTCCCGAAACGAGTAAATCGCGCGAGGAACCCGTATGAAAAAAGTAACTGGGAAAGGTTGAATAGGACCCCGCGGTGTTCAGCCCATACACCCCAAGCGTAGAGCTTCCGACCAACGCGCGTTCATTCGAAACATACCGAACATCCTGAACATTCTGGAGCGAAGTGGCTCTGCCCAACTCCACCCCATTGGACCCCATCACAAGCGCCTGTGTTTCAGCCACCGCGGCAATTTGACTGCCGTCGGGACTAAAATCCAAATCGCGAAACCGAACTCCTGGAAAGTTTTTTTGAGCAACCACAGGCAAAGCAAGCGGCGTCGGTTCGGTATTTATCACCGTAGAATCCGCGCGAGATAATGAACCAGACGAGACACGCCAAGCTTTCCATTCACCCGGTTCGAGCGTGAAATTGGCCTTGGTCGAATCGAGTTGCATGGTCGAACCATCGGAAATTTCCGTCATTTCGATTCCCGGAACGGTCATGGTTAATTCAACAGATGTCGGATTACGGCATTCCAGAGAAACGACAAAAACAATCAGGTTATCAGCACTGTCGCGCGCGGTTGAAACCAGCAACGGGCCATTGACGCTTCGGGTGCGGGCAAACAAACGCAAGTCCAGGAGTGTTCCGCTGGCAGCGGCAAGACGCGCATTCCCCTCAACCCACGCATTCGTTTCGGGCAACTCTTCCAGGTTCCGCCCACGTACCCCTTCGAGCGAGTTGATCGCCCGATAGGGAAACGGCACGTAGCCTCGTGCGCCCAAAGCCGCACAAATCCCTGTCGTTGCGCGCACAAACGGCGCGTTTCCACTCCGCGAAAGGGCGACTTCGGAAATACTTTGCGCCACCAACCAGAACTCGCGTCCTTGTGCCGTGGCAAACCTCACCTGTTGCTCGACCTCATTCGCCAGCCGGTTTAATGCCGCCGTCAGGTCGAGATCCTCAATTTCCAACGCGTAAAAATCGGTCCAATTCACAGAAAGTTTCAGTTTTTCCCAATTTTCCGCCGAGCTGAAAGTGGGATGAATAGTTGCAAACGCGCTTTTCCACCCCGGAGTCGAAGCGGTAATCCGCGCGGCATCCGCCGCGTTATCGATGAAATACGGTTGAGACGGTTCATCCGCAATGTAGTGTCCCAGGCATTGTGGACTGGCGAGTACATCCCGTAACGAATCGTCCACAAGTGTCCTGTACCGATCGATTGCGATGGGAGACATATTCGGACGAAGTTTGATGACTCTCTGCACTCGGCTATCCGCTGCAATAAACGGAAAATTCAATTCTTCACACACATTGACCACGGCAGGCCATTGATCCGATCGGGCAAAAACTACCGCGCACGTAAAACCATCGGCGATGGCCTGGACAAACGGAGAACGAAGCTCATCCTCTGTCGTCCCATCGCCCAACATCCAAATCCACGCACCGCGTTGGAACGTCGTACTCACCAATGGCGATGAATCCCTCAGATTTGGATCGGCGCCAATGGTGAAAGGCCGCACCAGTTCGAGAATTTCACCCTCGTGTGATTCGAGTACAAACTTGACGTCATAGGCGCCTGGAGGCGAACCGAAACCGTCCCACTCCCCCCAGGCAGCTTCACGGTCAATCGTGAGTGGAACCGACTGCAAAACGCTGCCATCGGGAGAAAGAATTTCCACTTCTGCATCCGCCAGTTTATTTGGCCAGGTTACCGTCAACGCCAGATTCGGATTAATCGCTCCTTCGTATGGGAAATAAACCGAAGGATAAACCGACGTGAAACCACGGCTGAGATCGTCGATCAATAAATCCGCCGACCCGTCGTTGTTGAATTCCACTTTCGAGATCGCACACTGCGTACAATTTCCCGTTTCGACCGTAAAACGTGTCGGTGCTTCGTTCAGCGTTACCTGAGATACGGAAAATTCACCGACCGAGTCACCTCTTTCGTCCTGCCAATTTTCGACTATTTGCAATTCCGCGCCAATGGCGCTGGCGCGTGCCCGCCCAGCAATAAAGTAGGACTGACCGTCTTCTTTGGCCGTTGAAATTTGAGAGACTCCTCCCCCGGGAGGAAGAAACACCGCGCGGTCGCCCGAAGGCTCCAGGGTTTTGTCCCAGACCGGGTAAGCGCCTGAATCGAACGTCCAATCGGTGGGATCGTCCAAGACAGGATCGGATTCAAAACCGCCGTTTTTCAACCCTTCGTCGAAAATCAGCACGTCATCCCAATCCACCCAATTCAACGCATCGTTCGACCAAAGAACCACACGGACGCTATCATTTTCGAGCAAATAACCTTCGGTTACAAACACCCGACGCCAATCGAATTCGTTGTCGAGCCCGACGCGAAGTTGGTTAAAAATAGCGACCTCACCACCAAAATGCACCGTGCGAATGGCTGGTAATTCAAACCCGAGTTCGCCACGCGCCCGTGCGCTGACCGTCATATGACGATGCGTCACGGGGGCGGCAATATCCTGGTAGAAACTATTATTAACATTCGTGTGGATGTAATGGTTAGAGCCCTCGGTTCGAGCGTCACCCAATCCAAAACGAGTCCAATGGGCGGGAAACCCGCCCACCATGTCCTGAAAGTCCGGGTTTTGAAAATCGGGCGCGAGTTCTTTATCAATCGCAGGGACTTCTGGAAGAGGCGCTTCCCGCAAAGGGGATAAAATACCCGGCGTCTCCTGCCATAAGATATTCGGCGTGGGCTGGGCAAAGACATAGCTCGCAATGCCCATGCAGAGCACGGCGTTGCCTGCAAAACGTATCGTTTTATATCCAGACCAACGGAAAGTCATTCTCTCGCCTCCTGCTCATCCCCAATAATAGACCCGGCGGCGCCTACGTCAACACCAGGACACGCAACGTCATTCAGAGCGTGAAAAACAGGACAAAAAAATCGCGGCACAGGAAAACCCTGCGCCGCGAAGTCAATCCATTGCTTCGTAATCCGATTAGTTGAACGGACGTTCCGGGCTGTGCAGATTGGTCAGTTTCGTCGAAACCGCCGGTGTGCTGAACTGAACCTTTTCCGGCCAATGCGTGGCGTCGATCAGTTCGAAGAACGGTTGCGAACCATCGGCTGTGTGAACGCCCTGAGACTTGGCGCGGAACATACCGTTCGTAGCGGCAGCCTTGTATGAACCCTGCTTGAGCAGATCCGAGTACTTGACTTTGACGCTGGTTTGTCCACCGCCCAAAATCGCCCCAACGGCCCAGTCAACGGCAGCGTTGCCGGTGATGGTGGTATTGCCACCGCCACCGTTTGTCATCGTGGGCGAATAGATCGTGGCATTCGACGGCAGGAAAGAGGTAAACGGCACATTCGGACCATACTCGCGGTCCGGGAAAGAGCCGCCCGTATTGGCGCGATAGAGCAAGCCGAGGCCCTTCAGGCTACCGACACCGTCGATCTTGACTTTTGTCTTCACCAGATAGCCTTCATGTTTCGACTCGTCGAAAACATTACCCAGGAGCAGTTGGAAGGATTCTTTACCCTTAGCGCTAAAGCTGGCAGAAATGCCATTCGCCGAACCGGAACCGGACAACGTAAAGCTGCTGCTGAGCTTCTCGTTGAACTGTGCCGTACCGCTACGTTTGAATTTGATTTTACCCGTCGTCACGATCGGAATCTGCTGCGTGACGAGACGCTGCGGATCGCGCACCTGCAAAATGGTCACACCGGTAATCACACCATCTGGACCAGCCGAGATCATCGGATGCAATTCTACGGAGCCGTTTGCGGTCTGAATCAGGATCCCCTGACCCTTGAACGTATTGTTGTAGGCTTCCAGGTATTGGTAATCAAATCCGCTGTAATCATAATATCCGGTGAATCCCAGCGAACCGAACGGATATCCTGGAACGGCTTCAAATGCATCGTCATGCCCACCCAGGTGCAAGAGGTTCGTCGAAGTCGTCACGATTCCAAGCTCACCGCCTTCCCAAATATCCTCGGCGCATTCAAAATTTAAATGATCCGGGAAGAAATCGCCACTCGGTCCGGCCACATCGATCGCGCTGCCGTAATTTGAATACCAAATGCGACGTGCGACGTTGTTCGAGGCAGCAACGGCCAGAATCGCTTCACGGGTAGGCTTGCCATAACCAGCCCCCCACCACTTGGACATCGGAAGATCCACGTTCAAGCAGTCCTTGGCCAGCATTTCATAACCGTCGGCCAACGCACGGTCATTACCCGCTGCAAAGACGATCACCGAGCCCAAACCACCGCGTCCAAATGCCGTGGCATAATCGATACCGGCTTTCTCACTGGACAACATCGGGAAATATCCCAATCCATATCCGTTTTCATCGCTGTCGGGCGGAGGCAAATCGTCTCCGTCGTCGCAAGGATCGTTCGTATAGGGAATTCCCCAAGAGTTATTGATCACGCCCGCGCCGTTATCGACGACGAACTTGAAAGCATTGAAGAGTGAAGAACCTTGGGCCAGCGAGTAACCTTCACGTGGAGCTTCGATGATGCGAACGCCAACAATCGGCAATCCAGGAGCAACACCCACCGTGCCGATGCCATTGGCTTCTGCGGCGATAATGCCGGCTACCGCTGTACCGTGATCCGTGGAGGATTTATGCTGAGAAGATAAGATCGTAATGTCTTGTCCATCAAGACCAGCGACGACATTCAAGTCGGGATGATTGACCGCGACACCGTCATCGATCACACCAACAATAACGTTCGGGTCGGGTTGCTGAATCCACCAGGCTTCGGGAACATCCATATCGGCATTTTCAACCGCATCGGGCTGAGGACCCGAGGCATACGGGGCTCCGATATCCAGATGCCACTCGTAAGGATAGAGCGGATCGCCCTGCGCGAGATTCGTCTTGCTATAGGGGAACGGATTGAGAACTCCATCGGGGTCGAGCGCTTTCAGCGCGTTGACAATACCCGTTCCCAGGTATGGGGAGAACAAGTGATACGGGCGAACGTCCGTGTTGAAAACCGGTCCCTCGGACCCGTCATCTTCAATCAACTGTAAATCTTCGTAAGAGCTTCCCGGACGATACTCCATGTTGAAAGCATCGTCTTCGATGATTGTTTTCGTCACATAGGTTTCACCCTGGGGACAAACCGGATTGCCGAGATCGTCCAACTGGGGAACCGAACCATCCGAGCAACGGTCGCAACCGATGATCGGATCGATATCCAATCCATCCTGGCAACGCAAGCAACCATACACCTCGTGAGGCGTGCGGAAGACCTTCGCTCCTTCTTCATCGAGGCTTTGGCACTTCACACAACCGAACGTTGCGTCACGATTTCCACCATCGTTACAAGTTGAACATTTACCGTTGAATTTGCTGGGACAATCGCCATCCGCACAGCGAATGAATTGAATGCCAGGGATGATTTCATCATTCCCCTGCTCGTCCTGGCCAATCACACGCGTATCGACAAATTCACCGTTGCTGTCCGCAATGAGGAACGGAATATTCGTGGGTTGATTGGGGTCAGGCATCTCGGGGAAAGTCAAAACATCATTATAATCCGGAAGAATGCCCGGTTTATCAATGAAGACGGGCAGATCCGCGGGGGCATCTACCAGAACATCGGACTGACACGGACAGATTTTTTCAACCGTCTGGTTTCCGGATTCATCTTCGCTCAGAATCAAACCGCGCAAACACACCTTGCCGTAATCGAAACCGACATCGGCGGGAGGACACGTGCCCGAGCAGTCGCCCAAACACAAATCGCCATAAACCGAACCGACCGAGTTGCCCGAATTTTTCACTCGGGCAATAACCGCTTCGGCTTCCAGTGTGTTATCTTGCGAAAGCACCAATGCAGCCACGCCCGCCACCATGGGGGCTGCTGCGCTGGTACCGTTGAAATCGTCCATGTAGTTTTCCGTCGTGTACTGGCCAACCCAGTCCACGCCTGCAAACTGCACAATCGGATCCGCATTCATCTCGATGGCCCGGTTAATCACCTCGTAACCATTCGATGTTGCCACCGTTCCACGAGCGTACCCCACATCGCTGGTGCTGACAAATTCAACGCGATGTTCTTTGAAGAAGTCCCGTTGAGTGGCTTCCGACACACCCATGTTGAACTGAACGATGATATTATCGGAAGTAGCGATGTAGCGATCGCCAAGCTTGAACACCGGTCCACTGAAAGCGATTTGAGGAATATCCTGAAGATAATCCGCAATGGTGGAATAATTGGCCTTGGCCGATTCCACGACTGTCGATCCTTCGCGCGCCGTAACCCAATCCAAACGAGCTTCGCTCAGATAGCCTTGGGAAGCCACTTCGCTAAGCAAATCGTCGCCCAACGCCTTCATCGCCGCGCTCGCAGAGGAATCCTCGGTCGATTGCTTGCGAATCAATGCCATTTCCGGCACCAGTTCCAGATGCAGCGTTCGATCGCCTTCGGGGATGATCAAACTCGCACGGTCCTGATAACCGACATCCTTCGATGCGTGTAATCCGCACGATTTACAATTTCTCTCCGGCCCTTTCGAGCCCGAATCTTGAGCGTACAGGGGTATCGTCAAACTCACGAGCAAGCCTGCCGTCATTGCGGCGGTCATCAAACTGGCCCACAAGGTTCCCATCGATGGACGGGTAATTGCCATGTTGATCCTCCTGAATACATCCGGGCGAGATTCTCCGCCTTGGTGCAGAACCCGGATATTCTCAATCCTGTATTCTACCAAGTCTTACCTGATAACCAACCTGAGAAGGGTAAAGGGTCAACTGGTTTCCTTCTCGAAAATATCGCGAAACAACCTGCAAACAACGCTTGGGAATTCAGATCAAAAGACCACCAAACCCGAGCAGTGTCTAGCAAAGAATTAGTCGATCCCGGCAATTAACCGAGACAATTTATCCTCATCCCCTCGGCGTTTTTACCCCTTCCGAGCATGTCCGGCGGTGGCTGTGCAAGCCTGCAAGGCGCCATTTGGCCCAGATCGAAGCCGAAACATCCACCACGAAAGGCGGCAAACGCGTTATCGTCGCAAGGCAACTTACGGACGCCTCCGCCTCTACGCAAGGGATAATTATTTTGGGAGAAATTTCAGCGCACCCACCGCTATGCGACTTAATCCCCGGCGTTCCGCATGATCATGTACAAATTACCAACGCTCGTAATGCCGTTTGTCGGATCATAAACGACTTCGCCCGGCGTATTTTCCATCAACAAGAGTTCCCCACTGGATAAACGACTGATCCCCATGTCTCGGGGCATGTTGCTTTTCATCGATACCAGACCGCCACCCAAGTGCCACTCGTCGAAATCGCGATCCGGTCCCACGGACCAGACAACGGCAGGTTTGGTATCGCTGATGATATAGGAACAACGTTGTCCCCCGCTGTATTCATCTTTTCGCCAACCGCTGAAAGGATCATCGGGCAAACCGTTCGGATATCGCGACACAATCTCCGCTCGGGTTTCCGGCACATCATCGGGGTTTGGAAAGGGATACGCTCGCTCGCGCGGCACGTGAATCATCACATCTCCAGCACTTACGGTCCCATTTGTCGGATCGTAAGCCACCGCCGCGTTTCCGTCTTCTTGGTCCGGGCCCACGCTATAAAGCGTCCACCCCTTTTCGTGGCGGGGCTCGATGCGCAACCGCTCCCCCGCCAAAGCAAACGGGTCCGGGTCGGCACCTTCGGGGAGCAAAAGCCCGAAATTCTGAGTGTCTTTCGGGTATTCGCCCGTCCGCAACATCATGTATCGCGCCGCCGTAGCGCTGTGCAGCAACGCCCACCGGGTTTCCGCTACGCGGTTGCGGGTGTTCGCTTCGATATAGTTGAAGGGATAGCAAGTGCTGACGGGGAAAAAACGATCCTCGCGACCTTGCCACGTTTTGGGCTCGTGCGCCGCTGCCTTCATTTCGCGGTACATAATGTCCAACCGAGGCCAGTGGTCGCGAACTTCCTCGTATGACTGAAAGCCGTTTAAAAATATCAATTCCCCAGAGTTTGACAGCATCGACGAGATGGCGATACCAATCAAATCGTCGATTGTATTGGGCGACGACTTCATCAGAACTGTCGAAAAGCGCTGTATTCCTTCGATTTCCGCCAGTGCCTTGTCGGGAAAACCCATCATCAGGTAAAAATCGGCGCGAATCTTGGCCAGTTTTGCGTGAACTTGTACGTGCAGGAAACTCGTCACCGCAACGGGGTTGCGCAGCACCAGCAAATCATCGAGCGGCGTCGCCGAATCGCCATATTGGACGGTGGAAAGGTACGATTGAACGTTTTGAGTCGAGGGGAGGGTCGTCGGGTCGATGTCGGGCCAGAAAACCTCGCGTCCGCTCTCGATCACGTTCCGGCCTTCCTGGGCCGCTCCCCAGGCAACCAACCATTGATCGTAAAATTCTGGGACGACGGGGAGAAATTTGTCCGGGCTGGACTTCATTTCCTCGCGATATTTCTCCAGCAACGCCAACACCTTGTCGGCCTTTCGCCTTTTCGCCGCAACATCCAACGCCGTAAGCCGAAACAATGGAGAATCCGGGTATTGCTCGAGCAAACCATCCGAAATCCGTTCCGCACGGTCCCAATCATCGGTGTTCACCGATTCGATCAATGTCACAAACTCGCGGTCGGGTACATCGAACCAAATGCCGTCCAAATTGGGGGCATAGTCTGGTAGTTCGGATAAGAAATCAAAAATCTTAGAGGGTGAATCGTAAATTAATTCGCGGTCAATCTGTTCGGAAAACCTCAATTTACAACTCGCAGACCAATTCCCATCCGAACGTTTTCCCATCACACGAACCCGGGGGATACGCTCCATGCCGTACTTTTTACTCCATCCTTCAATCGTCGCGACGGCGACTTGCTCATCGGGCAAAGGCATCACCCAGTCTTCGGAATCGTCGTTCACGTTATTAATCGTCGCCACTCGCTCAATGGTCCATTCACCCGCATCTCCTTGGGCTGTGATCCGATAAACAGTACCGTAAAAACGATCGAAAACGAGAAAATCGACAGGTTGTGCGAAAAGCATTGTGCCCCCACCCATCGTCGCGCAGACGACAAACAGCAGGGAGAGAAAAAAATAACATTGGCGGGAACGAGTGAGCATCTACGATACTTTGGTCTCAATGTAACTGAACGTCACATAAGATTACTCTCAACGCTGCTATTTATTCACGAAAAAGACGAAACGCTCCCTTGCGAGAGCGTTTCGTCAGCTTGCAGCAATTTCTTCGTAAACACTCAGTGATTCAGCAACGTTTCGATCACTTTGCGCACGCGGGGATCGGTTTCACGCTCCAGTTGATCCTGGAAAAACCGGCGCGAGCGGTCTTTATCCGTCGCAAAATACAAGGCATGCAGGCCTCGAATGCGCAGGTCGGCGTTGATGATCTCGTATTGGCCCGGGTCGGAAAGTTCCTGATACAAAATTTCCTCGGCGCGGGCGCGTTCGATGGGCGAAACGCTATCGAGGCTTTGCGCCAGTTTCAACATGGTTTCTGCCGCCTGAAAGCGCACTTCCACGTTGTCGGGATATTTTTCCCACGATTCGCGCGCCAGTTCCGACGCCAGTTGCGCGTCGGTCAACATGGCCAAATCCAACCGAACCAGCCACTCGCGGTCGGAAATTTCCGAATTGGTCGGCGCGTTCAACAAATCCACCAACTCGGTATCGATCGGGTCTTCGGTGCTGTCGCCTTCAGTTTCCTCGAACAGATATTTCGGGTCTGTGCGTTCCAGCATAAACGCCCGAAGCTCGGAATCGGTTTCCTGCTCCAACAAAAACGCGAGATTATCGCGCAGTTTGTCCTCGTGCTGAAAATACTCGATCATATCGAAACGATGTTCAGGTTTCAGCCGCTTGTAGGTTTCCTCCACACCGATTTCTTCGATCAACTGGATGATGAAAATATCGTCGAGATACGGATCGTTGATATGTTCGTCCAGGTATTCCTTATAGGCGGGAGACTTGTCTTCCAAGGGTACAGCCGTCGGCTCCGGAGTCGGTTCGCTCGGACGAGGAGTATTCCGGGTTTCGACCTTGGTGTTTGTCGATGCTTGTGCGACAGAATTTTTCGGAGGATTGGAGGAGGAGGTGTTTTGAGCGGTTGAATGGGTGGTCGTCGCCGAAGCATTCGTCGAAGAAGCCGTATCCACAACGGGATTGCTCGACGGACGAAAGAACATCACCAATGCCAGCATCACGATGCCCGCCACCAGAAGTGCTATTCCCGCAACATGCTTATTGGTCATAAATCAATTCCTGTATTCGAGTTTCGGTGTTTAAAGCAAAGGGGGTCACGAAGCGGCCAACGTTGTAAAGGGGTTTTCCCTTCCCATTGGTACTATGCTCCACGACCCCGGAACTCTGCCGAAGGTTTGAAACACCCGAATTTACTGGTTCATACTTTCCAGGAAATCCGTGTTGCTATCCGTTCGTCTCAGCTTATCAAGCAAAAATTCGGCCGCTTCCACCACGTTCAACTCGTGCAATATTTTCCGCAGCAGCCAAATGCGTTGCAGCTTGTCTTTGCCGATCAGCAACTCTTCCTTGCGCGTGCCCGAACGAATGATATCGATCGCCGGATAAATGCGACGGTCCGAGAGCTTGCGGTCCAGGTTCACTTCCATGTTGCCGGTGCCCTTGAACTCCTCGAAAATCACTTCGTCCATGCGCGAACCGGTTTCTACCAGCGCCGTGGCGACGATCGTCAGCGATCCGCCTTCCTCGACATTGCGCGCCGCGCCAAAGAAACGCTTCGGTTTGTGCAACGCGTTGGCGTCGATACCGCCCGAGAGCACTTTGCCCGATGCCGGCGTCACCGTGTTGTAGGCGCGCGCCAAACGCGTGATCGAATCCAGCAGAATCACGACGTCGCGGCCGTGTTCCACAAGGCGTTTAGCCTTTTCGATGACCATTTCGGCCACCTGGACGTGACGGTCGGCGGGTTCGTCGAACGTTGAACTGATCACTTCGCCCTTCACCGTGCGTTCCATGTCGGTGACTTCCTCGGGGCGTTCGTCGATCAACAAAACGATCAGGAAAACTTCCGGGTGATTCGATGTAATCGCGTTGGCGATGTCCTGAAGCAACATCGTTTTGCCGGTACGCGGTGGAGCAACGATCAGAGAACGCTGACCCTTGCCCAACGGTGTCAGCAAATCCATGAAACGCGTCGTCAGTTTGCCTTTGGTCGTTTCCAGGCGCAAACGTTCGTCGGGATAGAGTGGCGTCAGGTTATCGAAGAGGATTTTTTCGCGCGCGGCTTTGGGCGTCGTGTCATTAATCGTCTCGACTTTCAGCAGCGCAAAGTAACGTTCGCCGTCTTTGGGCGGGCGAACCGTGCCGGTGATTGTGTCACCTTTACGCAGACCAAAGCGACGAATCTGGGAGGGCGAGACATAAATATCATCGGGCGACCACAGATAGTTGTAGCTGGCCGACCGTAAAAAGCCGAAACCGTCGGGTAAAATCTCGAGTACGCCATTGGCGTACATGTGCCCGTTGCGTTTCGACGTCGCGCGCAGAATCTGGAAAATCAGGTCCTGTTTGCGCATGGCAGCGGCGTTTTCCACGTCCATGCCTTGCGCCATTTCGGACAGTTCCGCAGCCGTCTTGCGCTTTAAATCCGCCAGATTGAGGATGATTTTCTCCTCGGAGCCATTGCCTTCGCCGTTTTCTTCGCCGACGTCCTCATAATCTTCGTCGCTGATTCCTCCAATTACATCATCGGGATCATAGGGCTTGCCATCGGCATCGAGCGGTAAGGGCTGGTTCGATGGCGATGAAGGCCGACGACGCCGACGCGTCTGTTGCCCAGAACGTTGGGCGGGAGGTGGGGCGCCGGTTGGCGAAGAAGTCGTGTTTTTCCTGCGTCGCATGGGAGATTTCATCCTCCGAAATCAAGAGATGGGTTTGTGTTTTTGGTTTAGATGGGTTTGAACGAGTTTCGGGGTTCTTTACCAGAATGAAATGGTACTGGATACGTCGAAAAGAAGCACTGGATCACTATTTGGATTCGCTGGATGGAAAATACCGGAACGATTATGTCCAACAGAGGAATTTATACACCCTCTGTGGAATTTCAACCTGCTGTAAGTTGACGATAGAGGTCTTCAACCGCTTGGCGCGTGACTTCCCAATCTCCAGAATTATCGATCACAAAATCCGCTCGTCGATTTTTTTCCGCCTGAGGCATCTGGCTGCTCAATCGCGCATCGACTTCTTCGGCACTCATCCCCCTGTCGCGCATCAACCGTTCGCGTCGCACGTCTTCGCTCACGGTAATGACAAGAACGGCATCACACAACGTTTCGGCCTGTACCTCGAACAGGAGCGGAATTTCGAGAACGACTAAGGGATGATCCCGATATTCAGCGATCAACTCGCACTCGCGCTGGTGCACACGGGGATGAATGATTTGTTCCAGACGACGCCGTTTATCCGGATCGGCAAAGACCGTTTGCGCCAGTTTCTGGCGATTCAGGGACCCGTCATCCTTCAGGACGCCGGTTCCAAATTCCTCGATAATCTCGGTAAGTGCGGGAGTACCAGGAGCAACAACCTCGCGAGCCAATTCATCTGCCTGGATTGCTATGGCCCCGAGTTGCGCCAAACATTTTACGACGCTAGTTTTGCCGCTCCCGATTGAGCCCGTCAAGCCAAGAATCATGCCACGCATCCCGCCAGTATCAATTTCGTGTGAGGTAAAAAAGATCTAAACTTTCACAACCACAACAGGAGAGCGGGTGTCTCGCCCGTTTACTCAATATCGATGGACGGGCAAGATGCCCGTTTCCCATTTAGAAATATCCAAGACGGAAACCAGGGATTGAAAACGTTCCGATCAAATCTCTCCCCAGTGATCTCCCACCTCCACATCCACTTTAACCGGAACGCACAATGGCAATGCAGCGCTCATTTCCTCGGGAACGATAACGCGCAGACGATCCACTTCGTCCTCGGGCACATCGAAAATCAATTCGTCGTGCACCTGCAAAATCATCCGCGATTTTAATCCCTCGCCACGGATTCTTTTGTCCAGCCGGATCATCGCCAACTTGATCATGTCAGCCGACGTACCTTGGATGGGCGTATTCACGGCGATACGCTCGGCCTGGGCGCGCGTATTGCCATTCGAGTTATTGATGTCGGGAATCAATCGCCGCCGCCCCTTCATCGTTGTGACGAATCCATCTTTTCGACAATTGGCGAGCGTCGTTTCGATAAACGTCTGCACTCCGCGATACGCCGCGAAGTAATCCTCGATAAACTTCTCGGCGTCGGCACGCGAAATCTCCAGATCCCGCGCCAGTCGAAATGCCGTCATCCCGTAGATGATACCGAAATTGATCGCTTTGGCATGGCCGCGCATGTCTTTCGAGACCTCGGCAGGAGCGACGCGAAACACCTTGCTCGCCGTCAGCGTATGAATGTCCTCGCCCGAATTGAATGCCGAGCAAAGTCCCTCGTCGCCGGACATATGCGCCAGAATACGCAGTTCGATTTGCGAATAATCCGCCGCCAGCAGTTTCCATCCCGCCGCACGCGGCACGAATCCCTGGCGAATTTGTCGTCCGGCTTCCGTTCGCACCGGAATGTTCTGCAAATTCGGATCGCTGCTCGAAAGCCGCCCGGTTGCCGCCACCGTTTGATTGAACGACGTGTGAAGTCGTCCCGTGACGGGGTTTACAAGCGACGGCAAGGCATCGATGTATGTTCCCCGCAATTTTTCAATCTGGCGATATTCAAGCAATAGCGCCGGAATTGCGTGATCGGGATATTCTTCTTTCAACGCTTCGAGCACACGCACATCCGTACTGTAGCCTGTGTTGGTTTTGCGCTTGGGCGTCAGACCCATATCCTCAAACAATATCTGAGATAATTGTTTGGGCGAGTTGATGTTGAACGCCTTGCCCGTTACCTCGAAAATTTCCGCCGAAAGCTGTTTCAAGCGTTCGTGCGACTCGATGGACAATCCTGCGAAGTATTTGCGATCGATGCGCACGCCTTCGAGTTCCATCCGCCCGAGCACGGCAGAGAGTGGGACCTCGATTTCCTCGAACAATGTTCGCAGATTCAGTTCGTCGAGCGAAGGAGAAAACTTTTCATACAACTGGAACGTCGCATCGGCATCCTGGCAGGCGTACTCGCTGACTTCTTCAACATCGACAGTCGCCATGGTAACTAGGTCGTCGCCCTTGCCGATCAGTTCGCGAATTTCGGTCATCTGAATGCCGAGTTGTTCCAGCGCAAGCGCCTTGAGACCGTTCGACGCACGATCCGGATTGGTCAGGTATGCCGCCAGCATCGTATCGAACCGTGCGTCCTCGACAGGAAACCCAGCCTTGAGCAAAATCTGGTAATCGAACCGCCAATTATGCGCAATCCAGACGATTTCCGAGTCGGCGAGCACCGGCCCGAGCGCCGCGCGCGCCTGCTCCAGCGTCACACCATCGGCAGCATCGCGTTTAATGGGCAGATACACGGCCTGATTTTTTCGCCACGAGAGCGAAATCCCCACCAAATCGTCGGTGTGCGGATCGAGTCCTGTTGTCTCTGTATCGATCGCCGCCCGGCCCGCCTGCCGGATCGATGCAACCACGCGTTCCAAATCAACAACCGACTTTACCGTGCCGTAATCAACGGTGCGATCCTCGACGCGCTCGCCGCCAAGCTCTTCGAGTAATGCGCGGAATTCCAATCGCTTGAGCATTTCGCGATACTCGGCGGTCGGTTTCAGTTCCCATGTCAACGCATCCCACGTCACATCCACCGGTGCATCGAGACGAACCGTGGCAAGATCCATGGATTTACGAGCGGCCTCGGCTCCATCGGCTAGATTTGCCCAGAACTTAGGTTTCGTTTTGCCTTCAGCCGCTTTGAGCAACGTTTCAAGATCGCCAAACTCGGTCAGCAAATCCACCGCGCGCTTCTTCCCGATGCCCGCCACCCCTGGGATGTTATCCGATGTGTCCCCCACCAGGCCCAGGTACGCGGGAACCTGTGCCGGGGTCACACCCATCTTCTCCAACACACCCTTTTCATCCAGCACCTCGATTGTCCCGCGATGTTCGCGCAGAATCGAGATTCCCGGACGCACACATTGCATCATATCTTTGTCCACCGACACGATGCAGGCGTCTCCCCCTTGCGTGAGCGCCCAATGAGCCATCGTGGCCAGAACATCGTCCGCTTCGTAACGAGCAATCTCGAAAACCGGCACCTTCATCACATCGAGCAGCGTGCGTAAGGTCGTAAATTGTTGCGTCAATTCAGGTGGTTGAGGAGGGCGGTTGGCTTTGTATTCTGGAAAAACATCGTTTCGGAAGGACTTGCCGGGTGGATCGAAAATCACTGCAAGATGGGAAGGAGCATAGTCGCGTAGAATGCGATGAAAGGTTTGCAGAAACCCGTAAACCGCCCCGGTAGGTTCACCCTGGGAGTTCGAGAGAGAACCCATGGCGTGAAAGGCCTTATAAACGATCGAATGGCCATCGAGAAGAAACAATTTGCCGTTCGACACGGTAGGCGATTCCTCCGAATGCAGAGAATTGATCATGAAGATTGAAAGTTGGTTTTCATAAAACCGCCCCGGCCTTGCAATTCGTGGCCGGGGCGGAGAAGATCATACGTTTGAGACGCGATCCAGCGAATTAGTCGCGAACCACTGAACCGGTCAGGAAGATCAACAACGTAACGCGCTCAGAGGTTTCTTGCGTGCGGTTGAAGAGGAACTTGCCGACGAACGGAATGTCGCGCAGAATCGGAACACCCGAATCGTAGTTGTCGGTACGTTCGTTCTTCCAGCCACCGAGAACCACCGTGCCTCCATCGCGAATACGCGCGCTGGTTTCGATGTCTTTTTCCAGAATTCCGTAGTTACCCGTGTTCGTTACCGTCAAGGGCGCAGGTAATTCAGGATCGCCAGTGTTTGCAGGAGGATCGAACAATGCACGTACCGCTCCCATATTTTGATCATAATCCTGGATAACTACTTCAATCGGGCTTAACAGAATATTGCCAGCATGTGTTACCGAAGGTGTTACATCCAAATTATCGACCAAACGCAAATCTCTAATAATACCGCTGGTCGTACTTGTTGAGCCAGTTGTTCCACCGGTAGTGCTTCGACCGCCAGTAAGACCATCGCCACTTCCAATATGATCCGGCCCTACAATATTGAAAGCTCTCACAATTTGCCGCGTAATTGAGAATGTGGCCGACTGGTTGTTCAACACGGTGATCGACGGCGCGTTGACCACGTTGATTACGCCTTGCGCTTCCAATGCGCGCAACGTCAGCGAAATCGGAGACTCGCCATTGTTGATAATCCAGTTGGTAACCGTAGCGCCTTTCAACAGATTCGCGCTGGCGGCTCCTTCCACAAAAGGCTCGAACGGCGAACGATATTCATCCACATCCTGGGCGAACCGCGACTGAATGATGCTGTCGCTCAGAGAAATACCCTCTGTCAAATCGCCCACTGAGAAATCAGCCTTAAGTTCGCGTGCTTTGTTCTCCACCACTTCAACGAACTTGATTTCGAGCGAAACCTGGAGTGTCGGCGTATCAAGTGTGCGAATCCAGAACTCGACTTCGTCCAGATCGGCGCCATTTTCATAGCTGATCCACAGAGCGTTCAGGTTTTCAATCGGCTCAACCGTTACGTCGATCAACGGCTCTGTGTCTTCTGCCGTGGTTTCAGTGGCTTGAGCAGCCGCCGTTTGCTGAGTCGTCGTTGTATTGTTGGTTGCATTTTCCGGCGTGTAGATGAAGCGCAGTTTAGCGCGTCCTTCGCCCGGGGTGCTGGCAGGCTTGATGTCTTCGGCAACCACTGAGAACTCGCCACTGCTGAAGTTCACAATGCGGAACTCTTCGATCGTTTGCTCATCGCTTTGGTCGCCCGAGCGCACGATGAGCGTCACGTCGTCATCGTTTTCATCGTCTTCGTCGTTATCTTCAACGCTGGTGACACGGAAGAACGCGCCGCGCCATTCAAATTCCTGGTCGGTACGAAGTGTCTTGAGGATCTCATTCGCACCATTGGAGGCACCCGAATCTTCTTCGTCACCGCCACCGATAAAGGTGTCGATTTCCGAAGCCAGATCAGAAGCTGTTGCCCAATTCAGGAAGACAATCTTCGTCTTACGTTCCCGACGAATCTGAGGCAGGCTCTCGATGTACTTGGAAACTGCATTCAGACGATCGGGATAATCGGTGATGGTAAGCTGCAAGGTCGCTTCGTCGTACCACAGGCGACGGCCCTCGGCGTTTGCCTTGGATTTGCCTTCCTGTGCATAGAGCAGGGTTTCAATCACCTGGCGGACGTTTTCGCCGAATTGGCGGGCAAGATCCGGGTTATCCTGAATTTCGAGGATTGGCGTCAGGTTGAACGTTTCCACCCCAAGCGTCTTATCGTAAATCTGGCTGAGGAACTTGCGATCTTTCAGGATTTCTTCCACGCGACGGATGTTTTCCGGCGTGTCCTTGATGATCAGTTCGCCGCCTTCGATGATCAGTTTGCGCTCCGGATTATAGGGAGCTTCGTCATCGATACGCAAAATGGCTTCAAGCAATGCCTTGATCTGAGGAGCTTTGTCTTCCTGAATCACATAGCTCTGGAAAACGAGCCCCACGGGATCCTGATTACGCAGCTCTTTGATCAGGTTGCCGAACTTGGCGATATTTTGTTCCGAATCCGTCATCACCACGATGTTTTGACGCGGGTCGGTGTAGATCTCCTGGCCGTCCATCACGGGCTTGGCGCTGGGACCATACATCAGGGTTTGCAGAGTGCCGCGATCAAGGAGCGAATCGATGGTTTTGATTTGTTCCGGTGTGACGCGGAAAACGTTCGTGCGCAGGTCTGGGGTAATAACGACCACGTCTTCGCCCGTTTTACGTTCCCATTTAAGACCGATGGGGAGCAGAACCGAATCAAGCACTTCGTGCAGGGGCTTATCGGAGAACGCTGCTTCGATGCGCGCGTCCACACCACCCGAGAGTACGAAGTCGATCCCCGAGAGCAGTTTCAAGGTGCGCAGGAATTCCGGCAACGGGGTCGGTTGAAGCGTGTTGATCGGAATCGGCGTGTCCATCTTGGCCAGAGCGGCTTTTTCTTTTTCAGCGAACTCGCGTTCTTTGCGACGTTCGGCTACGCTGTCCAGATATTCCTTCTCGGTGTCCTGCAGGTAAACGCGAGCGCGCTCGAATCCCGGGTCGATCGCCAGAGTTTCATTCCACTTGGCACGGGCAGCTTCCAGGTTATCGAGCTTGGTCGGGTCTTTCTCGTAAATCTGAAGACCTTCGGCAAAAGCCGCTTCGGCAGCCTTGGCTTTCTCTTTGCTCGCCGCTTCGGTCTTTTCCGATTTGACGCGATCACGTTCGGTAGCAACGCGGTCTCTCAACTTCTTGATTTCAGAGGATTTCTCTGGATTGACGGCTAAAAGTTTGTCGTAGGACTCAACCGCTTCGTCCAACTTGCCTGCATCCGCCAAAGCTTTTGCTTCCTTCAAACCGCTCTCGTAGCGGCGTTCTTTGACTTTGCTTTCTGCAGTCGAGGTAGCCTCTTCGGCCTTTTTGGTCTCTTCGGCTTTCTTTGATTCCATTTCTTTAGCTGCGTCGGTGGCGACAGCTTTGGCGGTGGCCGCTTCTTCGGTCTTCTTGGTTTCCGCCTCGACCATCTTGTTCACGACGGGTTTTTCTTCGGCCTTTGCGACTTCAACCGCTTTGGCTTCTGCGGCTTTGGCTTTTGCCTCTTCCGCTTTCTTGGCCGCTTCGGCCTTGGCCTTGGCTTCCGCGGACTTGGCTTCTTCAGCCTTCTTCGCCGCTTCAACCTTTGCCTTCGCCTCTTCGGCTTTTTGTTTTGCTTCTTCCGCCTTCTTCGCCGATTCGGCCTTCTTGGCTTCCGCTAAACGTTTTGCTTCCAATTCCTTGGCGCGACGTTCGGCTTCGGCCTTGTTTTTATCAATCTCCTGTCGCGATTTGGCAATCGCCGCAGACATTTTGCTGACATACTTGGATTTAGGATCGAGTTCACGAGCCTGGCGCAGTTGATCTTCGGCGGCATCGATGTTGTTGCTCTTCAGTTGCTGCCGCACCTGATCGTAGATGCTTTCCAGGCGGTCGTCCATGGCCGCTTGTTTTGCCTTGTCGATTTTGGTCAGACCCGACTTGGCGGACTTGTTGCCGGCGTCCTTGGCCAGGACTTCTTTGTAAATCGCGGCGGCATCGTCGTATTTCTTGCTCTTGTACAGAGCATAGGCCTTGTCAACCTGGTCATCTGCCCAATCTTCAACGGCTTTGGCTTTCGCCTCTTCCTGATCGGACTTAATCGTTTGACGCAACTTGATCGTATCCCGATTGTTCCGATCTAACTCATAGGCCTGGTCGACTGCCATCATGGCGCGCTCGTAATTCTCCGCCTTTAGCTCGGCGCGTGCGCGTGCCAGATGTTCGTCCACTTGAGCTGCAACGCGCGCGTCGCGTGTTTGCGCACCCTTGGCCTTAGGAGTCGTTGCCGTCGAACACGCCACGCTCATTGCCAGCGTCGCCGACAGGGCAGCATGGCCTATAAGATTCAGATACCGCTTCGATTCTTTGCGTCTCATAGGATTGTGCACTCTCCTAAGATGGTCGAACCCACATAATCTGTCTTAATCGATTTCGCCATTGGAACATTCCAATGGGAAATGGTGTCAAGACGACTGTCTTAGTTCTCAATGATTTGAATCCACCCCAATACTTCGTAACTCTCCCAACCGATTGGACCTGACGCCCCCCAAATGGCGTACAAATCCCCCAGTTTTCCACACTTATGGCGTCGCCTCGGCTTCGCCATCCCCTTCCCCGGTTGTTTCAGCCGGTCGCTCGGCTTCCGCCTTTTTTTTCAAATCCAGCGATCGGTAGTGCGTCGGATAACGCTGAAGAATCTCATCCAGCTTTTGCAGGGCGCCATCATAATCCTTCGCGTCGTACATTTTTTGCGCCTCGTTGAACAGCGGCGCAATCGCCCGTTCGCGTTCGGCTTCGTTTTGCACCGACCGCAAGTCGAACATGTTAAACTGAATCAGACGCCGCGCCCGGTCGTCCTTCAGGATATCCGTTTGAGTTCCGGTAAAGCTGGCCATAACCTTGTTGTAGCTGTCATTGGGAATTTTCACATCCCAAGGACGAGGCGGAGGCGGCTGGACTTCATCCAACTCGAACTGTTGTTCCTTCTGATAGAAGAAACCCACGACGAGCAACAACGCCACAAAGAGCACGATCCCGATCAAGTCGAGTCGCTTTTGCAGCTTTTTGCCCAGTAATTCCAGTTGGTCCTTCATTCAGTTGCTCTCCACTGCCAAAACCAGAGTCGGTTCTGCTTCAAACCAATCACCGTCGATTTTTACCGCGCCGAACGTCTTGAGGGCCGACGGGTTGTCGTTGTCGAATTCCCTCCGCGAGCTCCCGCCTCGGAAGCAGGCTCGGGAGTCGGTGTTACTTCCAGTCGATTAACCTTATCGCTTGTTTTCAACGTGATCACAAAACGGAAGACCTGGGGTTTGCCCGGCATGCCGACTCGCTCGCCTGGCACCGGCACCACATCCACCAATTCCGGGATTTCCAACGGATTTTCTACCAAATCACGCAAGGCATTGTTGAAATCCGCCGCCGAGCGTTGCAATTCACTGACACCAACGATCCGAATCGATCCATCGAAACCACAGGTAATCTGATTAACCAGCACGTCCGAGGGCTTGACTTCGGAAACCGAGGTCAGGAATTCCATCCAATACCCGCGGTCATTGATGCCTTTCGAGAAATCTTCAACTTTGGCCGCCAGGTCGCTATGCCGCTGCTGCGCTTCCATCGCGCGCGCGATACCCGACTGGTTCAGGCTCAACTGTCCTTCAATCACTGTTTTCTGTTGCTCGAACTGGGCAATATAATTCTTGCCAGCCTGAGAGGATACCGCCACGGCACCCAGCAACAGAACAACCATGATCGCCGTGCTTCGATAAGGGAAGTCGCGCGTGATTTTGCGCTCGGTCGGCAGGAAATCCACCGCAACGCTGCCCAGACCGACGCCTTGAAGCGCCAACCCGAAGGCCACAACCTGCTCGGACAATACCCCGCCCGGCCACGCCAGCGGGAAACCTTCTTCAAACTCCTCGGTCAACGTTACCGGAACGGATAGCTTCTCTTCTATGTAAGAAGCCATGCCGGAAAGCATCGACTGGCCGCCACTGATGACAAGCGAATCGACCGCCATGCCGTCGGGTTGCGAGATGAAGAAGTCGAGCGAGCGACGCAGTTCGGAAATGATCCGATCCACCGCATGCGTGGCCGCCTTGCAGGCGTCGTTGTTGATCGAACCATCGACCTCGAAATCGAAGTCGAACGTCATCAACTTGCACTGATGTTTCTTGATTCGCTCGGCGTCCTGGAAATTCGACACCTTGCAGGAAGACATAATGGCGCGGGTGACATCGTTGCCTGCCGAAGGAACGGAGCGCGAAAACTTGAGCAGCGGTTGCTGACCCAATTGCGCAATCGCCAGATCCATCGCGGCAGCGCCGATGTTCACAAAACCCTTTACTTCCTCGAAAACGAAATCGTCTTCCTGATCGACAGCGGTCTCGTCGTCCTGAACGCCCTTCTTCTTGGTTGGCTTTTTCTTTTTCGCGCCAAGGTCCTCGACCAGCTTCTTCACATCGTCGGGCGAGCGCTGCAGGAATGTCTGCGTATTGAAGAGGGCGAAGGAGCTGACAGCAACCGCCACGGGCTTCAAGCCGGTCTTATCGACCAGCGACATAAATTCGCGCACCTCGTCGTGGCGAACGGCAACCAGCAACACCTCGACTTCCCGATCCTCGGGGATGGGGAAGAACTGCCATTGCAGGTCTGTTTTTTCAATGGGGAACGGGATTTGCTGACGAGCTTCAAAGGCGACGATTTTGTCCAGTCGCTCGGTACTGGTTTCCGGAAGGCGGAAACGACGAATGAAAACCTTCTGCCCGGGAAGGGCAAAAACGGCTTCCTTGCAGGAGACTTTGTTACGCTTGAGGAGATCCTTGAGAGCCTTGACGATCGCCGCACGACGATCCTCTACCGAGGCCGTCGGCTCGATATTGGTCTCGGCGGAGGCCACCGTCAGAATCTTTAAATTCTTACGGTCCGCCGACATCTCTACGACCTTGACGGTGTTAGAGCCAAGATCTACACCCAAGCACTTCTTCAGCATCGCCATTTATTGGAGAGCTTTCGTCACAAAATTGTGTGGATTGGGAAACCAACCCCTCCAGCTTACTGGATAGTTAAAGTTCAATGCTCACTTCTGCTCTTTCCCGTGTTCGCATTCCCGCAGGAAGAGCGCAACAAAATCCGGTATCGAGGAGCTTGCACTACTCTGTTTCATGACACTGAAACGAGGACTAAAAACCCCGTCAAATCGGGTCAACCACAATCTTCCCGACTATCCTCGACCTCCCGGCAAAAACCTCGTGCTGCGGTACACCTTTCAAAACAACTCGTAGAGCAGAAGACTCGGGGTTATTTTGACGAGGGTCAACAGCTAAAGCACGCCCTTATGAGAGTAACGTGATTTTCTTCACGAACTGTTGACGTAACCCAGGGACGGTGGCAACTGACATCTGTAATTTCAGCAAAATTTCCAATCCGATCCAATAAACTCCCCCAAGAACCCCCTTGCTTTTCGGAGATTTTCCGCGATTATCCTGTATTTATTCATCGAATCGATCCAATTGTCGGCAGATCATGGGGAAAAAATACCGCCATCCCACGAAAATTTCCTCGGCGTCTCGCGCGCCAGAGCAACCCCCTGAAACACACCAAGCCGCCGCGCCCCGCGTTCAAATACCCACAATCGCTACAATGATACTCCTTCTTGTCTTTTCGGTCGCGCTGCCCAGTTGGACTCTGCGTGAACTTCGGTCGGAAATTCTCGTCCGCCAGGGAAACCAGTTCAATTCAACCATTGATCTAGAACGGGCCGTCAAACTCGATCCTTATGAGCCAGAAGCGCGGCAATCGCTTGCTCGCCAACTGATTGCCGAGGAAAAAACCAAGTTTCAGATGATGCAATTCAGCCTGGCCGAGCCCGATGACCTGGAAAATGCAGTGCGCCTTCTGAAAGAAAACCTGCCTTCCTACGATTTTCGCCCCGAAAGTTTGCGCCTGCGCGGCGAAACGGGCCAGATGCTCTCCGAGCTTTACGCCAAAATGGGCGAGAAAGAAAGATCCTCTCAGTGGGCGCAGGAAAGTTACGAAAACTTTCTCGAAGCTGCCCGTGAGCTTCCTCGCCCCCAATCGCGCTCGGAACTTTACAACGCCGCCATTGTTCTGGCGGCGCAACGAGTTGGCGAGCAAGCCGTGGCCGCTGAATTTCTTCTGCGCATGGATCGAGAAGGCGAACGGGCCATCATCAACCGCCACGGGATGCTGAAAAACGCCACCCAAGGCTGGTTCGCCCTGGGGCTTCTCCCCCAGCAACTTCGCGAATTTCGCTATGCGCTGGTCGAACAACCCGCCAATCGGACACTGCTGGACAGCATGCGACTGGCCGCCACCCAACTGGGCCAACGCCCGAGTGTCCTGCGAACGCTTGAGTATTTGAAAGATGAGGGTCGTTTGAACAACGAGGGCGAGAGTTTGCTGGAAGAATTACGCGACTCCTCGTCATCCACCTTGCAATCCGGGGAGGATACCCATGGCTGAGAAAACGTTGCGGATCAGCGATTTAATCGGTGCGATCGATAAAATCGCCCCGTTTCGCCTGGCGGAATCGTGGGATAATGTTGGGCTTCAAATTGGACGTTCCGATCGCCCTGCCGGGCGCATCCTCGTGGCACTGGAAATTTCGCCCGAAGTCATCGAGGAAATCAAACACCTCGAAATCAACACCTTGGTCACTCACCACCCGTTGATTTTCTCCCCGCTCAAATCGCTCAACGAAACCTCTCCGATTGCTGCGTGGTGCTGTGAATTGGTGCGTTTGGGCGTCAACCTGATTGCCGCTCACACGAATCTGGATTCGGTTGCCGAAGGCACCAACGGTGAAATCGCCGATCGTCTTGGCTTGGAAAACCGGCGGTTTTTGCTGCCGAACGCTCCAACGAACGAATCCGTCAAGTTCGTCGTTTTCGTCCCCGAACCGCACGCGAACGCGGTGATCGAAGCTGCTGTCAACGCAGGCGCAGGAACAATTGGCGATTACAGCCACTGTTCGTTTCGCTCGCCGGGAACGGGAACGTACAAGCCATTGGAAGGCGCGAAACCTTTTGCAGGCACCGTCGGCCAGTTGGAAGAAGCCGAAGATGAAGTCCGGCTTGAAATCGTCTGCCCGCGCGGGCGCATTGGCCGCCTTATCGAGGCTGTCAAACGCGTGCATCCTTACGAAGAAGTGGCGTTCGACGTGTATCCGCTCGAACCGAATGGCGAAGCCACGACGGGTCTCGGGTTGGTTGGCGAATTGGTCGAAGAGTGCGATCTGCGCCAGTTTGTCGATCAGTGCAAAAAGGCTTTCGAGATACAAGTGGTTGGCCTGGTGGGCGAGGAAACGCGCAAAATCAACCGCGTGGCGATTTGTTCCGGTGCGGGAGGCGAAGCCGTGCGTCGCTGGCGCCCCGGCACAGCGGACGTGCTGGTAACCGGTGAAATGACCCACCACCAATGCGCCGAAGCCCGCGACCGAGGTTTCGCCGTGGTGCTCGTCGGCCATTATGCCAGCGAAGTCATCGTCGCCGACCGCCTCGCCCGCATGATCCGCGAACACCCTCTGCTTGCCGAATACGCACCCGATGTGCTTGTCTCGCGCCAGGAAATCGATCCCCTGCGCCGGGTGTAATAACGGAAAGATGAGGGATAAAGGATGACGGATGAATAATGGGATAAGGTGAAAACGATGATCTTGATCAAGCTTTCGTTACAAAACGTTCGGAATCTGTGAAAGTACATCCTTCATCCCTCATCCTTACATCCTTTCAATTCTTCACCCGTTGCAGCGTAATCTGCGCACGACAGCCTTTGCCTTTTTCGCTTTCCAACTCCAACCGTCCACCGGCGGCTTCGACAATCGAGCGGCTGAGCGATAATCCCAGCCCGGTGCCTTCGGGGCGCGTGGTAAAAAACGGATCGAACACCTGGGCCAGCGTCGCGGCGTCCATGCCGGGGCCATTATCCTGCACATCGATGCGAACCGTGTGATGCTTTTCCGCTGAAACACGCACCGTAACTTGAGCGCCTTCGGTGCCCGCCAGTGCGTCCTGGGCGTTGCGCAGCAGGTTGAGCAGCACTTGGCGCAACCGTCGGTCGCCAAACTGAACGGGCAGTGATTCGTCGGGCACGTGGGCTTCGACGGCCAGCGTGCTTGGCGCGCCTTTTTGAAACAAGCGCACCGTTTGACGTACGGATTCGGCGGCATCGGTGGTGCCGCCGTCTTCGTCAGGCTTCTCGCGGCTGAAATTTAAAAACTGGTCGGTCAGATCGCGCAATCGCTTGGTTTCATCCTGTAAATCGTCGAGCACGACGGGAAAATCTTTCTTCAATTTTTCGTCTGTGCTGCCGCCGATCATCGCGCGCATTTCTTCGATGGAAAGCATAATAATCCCAAGCGGATTGCGGATTTCATGGGCGATTCCCGCCGTAGCGGTGCCAAGCGCACGTAACCGGTCGCTTTGATCAGCCATGCGTTCTGCCTGGACCGCGCGACGAATCAAACGCGAAAGCATCCACCATAGCATCAAAATCAACACCGCCCCGGCTATCGCACCGAACGTCAAACGGCGCACCATGCGCGGGCGTGGAAGCTCTTCCTGCCAGTTCGCTTCGAGACGCAGCACGCCAATCACGCGATCGTCTTCCGTGATGATGGGATGATAAGCGCGTTTGATCGTTTCCACCGCTTTTTTGCCCGCGTAGCCCGGCACGTTGTTGGCCGCCTGGGCGATCAAGCTGGCGTCTTCGGTATAAAATTGCGGACGGATCGGTTCGAGATACAGTTGCTTGGCATCGGCCACCAGATACCCATCGGGCGATAAAATCGCCACGTTCTGGTTTTCTCCACCGCGTTGAGACACCTCGGCCAGCGAACGCAGCAGCGATTCAGTCGAGGGCAGGTTGGCATAAGGTTCGAGACTGGCGAAATCCGTGCGTTTTTCTTCGGGAATCCAGGCTACATCCAGGTAAAACAAGTTATCGTCGGGAATCGCCCCGGCTACAAAAGCGGCGCTGTCTTGAAGACCGCGTTCGAGAAGTTGCTCCTGGGTACGCACCAGATGAATGAACGCTACCCAACCACCCAAATTCACCAGAAGCAGCAAAATTGCCAAAATCGCCAACGCCACGCGAGCGGTATGACCGGCGCCTTGCGAAGAAGTTCTTGAACCGTTGGATTTCGGCGGCACGCGAGTGTGACCTTACCGGAAAATGACTATCCCGTGAATCCTGTCCATCCTGTCTAAACGGTATTCTCTACCCCGTCAATGCCCGCAATCCTTGTAAAATCATCTCGCCGTGATGACGCGAGTTTTCAATGAACACGTGGCCGCTGACATTGCCCGCGATGATCGTCCCCGCCACGAACAAACCGGGCACGTTAGTCTCCAGCGTCGCTTCGTCGTGTTTCGGAATGTTGGTTTCCGGTTCGACCTCGATGCCCATCGAACGCAAAAAACCAACCGGCGGATCGTAGCCCGTCTGGCAGATGATAAAATCGTTTTCGATGGTGATTTCCGAGCCGTCTTCGCGTTCCAACATCACTGTTTCCCAGTCGATGCGTTTGACATTTGTGCCCAAATATCCCGTAATTTCGCCATTTTTCAGTCTGTTCTGAATGTCCGGAAGAAGCCAGTATTTGATCCCATACCCACGCAATTCGGGACGGTGATAGGAGAGCGAAACTTGTGATCCGGCGCGCCAGAGCAGCAGCGCCGTTTCGATGGCCGAATTACGTCCCCCAACAATCAATGTCTTTTTGCCAACGTACGGATGCGGCTCGCGGAATTTGTACGTAACCTTGTCGAGTTCCTCCCCCGGCACGCCGAGTTTACGTGGGTTTTCAAACGCGCCGCATGCCACGACAACACTGCGCGCTTCGACGGTTTCGCGTTCGCCTCCGCGCTTGCGCAACGTCACGCGAAAATGCCCTTCGGGTTGGCGTTCGGCGGCCTCGACAGTCACAAACGTGCGCACCGGCAAGCGACGGTCGTGCGCGAAACGCGACAGGTAGGCGAGGTATTGCTGGCGCGAGGGTTTTTCCTCGGTAATCGTCAGCGGGAATTCGTCGATTTCGAGCAATTCGCGCGTCGAAAAGAACTGCATGAAGGTCGGGTACTGCGCGATATGGTTCGCCAAGGGTCCTTTATCGACGATCAAGAACGACAGCCCCGCTTTCGCGAAACTGTTTCCCACCGCCAATCCCGCCGGACCGGCACCGATAATCAGACTGTCGAGCACAAGAAGAGTCCTTTCGGTTTCAAGGATAAGGGATGAAGGCAAAGGACAAAAAGGCACAAGGGGGGACAACCAAACTCGAATCTATTTTGCCTTCTGCCTTAATATGTTTCATCCATCATCCGTCATCCTTCATCCTTGCCGTTGCAAGGTTCGCGCCCGGTTGCTCCCCGGTCAAGTGTCGTGAGCGCGCCCACAAGCCCCCGGGCGGGGATTCAAGGGAAATTTTTCCCCACCAGCGCCCTTGACGGCAGGCAGGCGGCTGGGCCACAACCTGCCTCCCAAGTTTGCTCGACCCGCTTGGATTTCTCGAAAAGAGGCCGATTCGTGACTGTTCGCGTACGATTTGCTCCTTCGCCGACGGGATTTTTACACGTCGGAGGCGCCCGCACGGCGCTGTTTAACTGGCTGTGGGCACGCCATAATCAAGGCACGTTCATCCTGCGTATCGAGGACACCGACCTCGAACGCAGCACCCAGGAATCGACCGACCAGATTCTCGAATCGATGAAATGGCTTGGCTTGGATTGGGATGAAGGCCCGTTTTTTCAGAGCCAGCGTTCGGAGCTTTATCGCGAAAATCTCGAAAAACTGATCGCTTCGGGCTACGCCTATCGCGCGTTTGAAACGCCCGAGGAATTGGATGCCATGCGCGCCAAGGCCCAGGCCGAAGGACGCAATCCGATCTATGATCGGCGGTCGCTTCGTCTATCGCCCGAAGAAATTCAGGCCAACATCGATGCGGGCAAGCCGTTCGTGTGGCGCTTCAAGTGCCCCGAAGGCGAAACGGTGGTTCCCGAGACGCTGATGAAGGGCGATTCCGGTTGTAAATTCGACAACGAATCGCTCGGCGATTTTGCGCTGACGCGCTCGGGGACGGAGGACAACTGGGGAGCGCCGTTGTTCAATTTCTGCTGTGCCATCGACGACGCCGACATGGGCATTACGCACGTGATTCGCGGCGCGGATCACTTGTCCAACACACCGCGCCAAATGATGGTGTTGCGCGCGTTGGGTTTCGACGTGCCGACGTACACGCACTTGCCGTTGATCATGAAGGGCGGCAAAAAAATGAGCAAACGCGATGCAGACGCAGACCCGCGCACACCCGTGTCGGTTTCCGCCCGCCGCGATCTTGGTTACTTGCGCGAATCGACCATGAATTTCCTGGCGATGCTGGGTTGGAGCTTCGACGACAAGACCGAAATTTTCTCCGTCCCCGAACTGATCGAAAAGTTCTCGCTGGACGGTCTTTCCAAGGCGAATGCGAACTTCGACGAAGACAAATACCTGTTCCTGAACGGTTGGTATATTCGCAACCGTCCGGCGGCAGAAGTTGTTGAACTGGTCAAACCGTTTCTCGAAGCGGCAGGGTTTACTGCGAGCGAACGGGGCGATGATTGGCTCGCCAATGTGATCGGACTGGAAATTGAACGCTGCAAATTACTGAGCGAGTTTCCCGAAGCGTTGGAATATTTCTTCCACGCGCCGGAAACGTATGAAGAAAAGGGCGTTAAAAAGCTTTTCGCCAAAGACGGCGGCGGAGAAATCCTGTCGGCGGCAGGCAAATGCCTGGCGGAAACTGAGGATTTCACCCACGAAGGACTCGAAGCCGCCCTGCGCGCGCTGGGTGAAAAGATGGAATTGGGCTTTGGTAAGATCGCCCAGCCAATTCGTCTCGCGGTGACGGGCCGCATGGCCAGTCCCGGGCTATTTGATGTATTAATGGCCCTGGGACGTGACGAATGTGTCACTCGCATCGAGCTTGCGGCGCAACGGGTAGCGGAAGGCGCAATCCTCACGACTTGAGATTTTCTGAAAATCGTCACAGAAATATGTGCAGGAAACCGATAAACCTGACACGTTCCTGACAAAATTGACGGTTTTTTGATTAGTCGAGGAGCAACCTCTTAAAAGCTCCTGAACCCCTGATAGAACTGGACTTTGAGCGCTTTGACTGAGACAGGACTGCAATTGGAGTCTTGTCATCCAAATCAAGACAGAAACCTGAGACAAAAAGACTTAGGCATATTTCGCCCCATGAAATTTTCAAGAGAGAAAAGCCTTGAAGGCGAGCAAGGAAATTTGATACTTCTCGTCCCCTGAGATGATTCCCCGGGAGAATTCCAGCGTCACGCAGGAATGCAGAGTGTGACTTCAAAGTGAAGCGGTCTTTGAAGTCGGTAGAAGTATCTTCTGACCGTGCGGGTCAGGGAAATCGAAGGGTGGATTGCTTGATCGTCAGTTGACCCGAATGGTGGTGGGTTGCACGACGAACAAACGAGAACGGGCCACGAGCCGCCACCTGGACGCAGCATAGCACTCGACGCACGAATTCTTCCTCCTTGGCTACTTTACCCATGGAAAGTATTTCAATGCCCCAAGTAACAGCCGATGTGTGGGACAAGGCTCTGGCAACCCTGCGCGAAGTTGTTGGTGAAGACGAATTCAACGCTTGGTTGATGCCGATCGCCTTTCGGGAATACGAAGACAACGACAACCTGGTGACGCTTTCGGTCGCCAGTGAGTTTTATCAGCGGTGGATCAGCCGCAAATATCTGGAGCCGATCAAAGCGGCCATTTCCGATGCCCTCGGCAACGAGGTCCAGGTGGAAGTGATCGTTTCGACTCCCCAGGCAGAGGAAGACCCAATGGCGCCTTCCCCGGCGGTCGAGCGTTCGCCCGCCAGCCTGCGCGGTATCACCGGCGAAGCGCCCCGAGTCGTCCGCCAACACGGACGCGCAATGGGCGAAGATGCCGACGATAAAACTCCAATGCCTGAACGCCTGCGGCTCAGCCCGCGGTACACGTTCGATGACTTCGTTGTGGGAGAAAGCAATCGTTACTCCCACGCTGCGGCCCAATCGGTGGCCGATCCCGATTCGCAAGCGTTCAACCCGTTGTTTATCTATGGTCCGTCCGGGCTGGGGAAAACCCACCTGATGCAGGCCATCGGCCACACCTACTTGCGTAAACGCCGCAACGCCAATGTCCTCTATGTAACCTCCGAGCAATTCATCAACGCCTTCATCGAAAGCATCCAGAGCAAACGTTCGCTGGATTTCCGCAATCAGTACCGCAGTGTCGATCTGCTGTTGCTCGACGACGTGCAGTTCCTGATGGGCAAAGAGCGAACACAGCAGGAAGTTTTCCATACGTTCAATACGTTGTTCGACGAAGGCAAAAAAATCGTTCTGACCAGCGATCGTCCACCCAAGGACTTGTCCACGCTCGAAGAACGCCTGCGATCACGCTTCGAGTGGGGCGTAATTGCGGACATCCAACCGCCGGACCTGGAAACACGAATCGCCATTTTGCGCCAGAAGGCCCGCGCCGAGAACCTGAGCCTGCCGATGGACGTGATTGCGTACATCGCCGAGTGGGTGAAGTCGAACATTCGCGAACTGGAAGGCGCTCTCAAGCGCATCAAGGTTTACGCCAGCCTGCACAACTGCCCGATCAACCTGGAAGTTGCCCGCGAAGTGCTCAGCCACCTGATCGTCGGCCAACCACAAAGCCGCGTGACGATCGAGGACATCCAGCGCAACGTGTGCGAGTATTTCGAGATTTCGTCCCAGCAGCTTCTGGGCGCGAATCGATCGAAGAAATTCAGCCAGCCGCGTCACTTGGCGCTGTATCTGTGCCGCGAGTTGACCGACCTGAGCTTTCCCGACATCGCCCAGAAATTCGGCGGCAAGGATCACACGTCGGTGATTTATGCCTATCGCAAGATCAAAGCGGCAGCGGAAAACGACCCGAACATGTCCAGCATCATCACGTACCTGACCAAGCAAATCGAAAAAGGCCAGTCGGACTGATCGGCTTTCCACCACTGAAAATGAGCAACGGACCTGGGCAACCGGGTCCGTTTCGTTTATACCAATAACCGTTTCCCAGGGACTTTAGTTGTTCACCCGAAACCAAAGCGCTCGCGAGGGCTCTCCCCCGTGGTGTTCCGCCAGCCAGCCGCCCGCGTAGAGCACTTCGACGCGCGCATTGCCGGTCAGGAACATCTGCAACAACGCCTGCTCTCCGAAGCCACGCGCCAGTTCCTCGCGCGAATAATGGCGCGGCAGGCGAACGCCCTGGATTCCCACGATCACGCCTGAATTCAGACGCGGCAAAACGCGCTGGTAGAGATATTCAACGTCGCCGCCGGGAAAAAACACGTGCGAGGTTTCAAGGACGAGCATCTCGCCGTCGCGCAGCATCTCGAAATCCGAGAGCGGAATTTCCTGCACCGGCTGGTCGAGGTGCGCGTCGGTCACTTCGGTCACGTCCATGCCCGGATTCGAATCGATGGCGATCACTTCACATGGTAAATTCTGGTGACCGACTGCTGCGCGAATAACATAGGTACTGGCACCACAGCCAACCTGCATCAGGCGCGTGGGCTGGTGGGCGCTGATCATGGAAAAGAGCACCGCCGCGTCGCGTTGCCAGCCGCTGGTCCATTCTGCAGGCAGCGCCGCGATGGGTTCGTGCCATTCGGGCAGCGTTTCGTTCAGGAACGCCAACTGCACGGACTCGTTCCAGTCGATGCCTTCGCACCCAAGCAGACCGCTGGGCTCGAATGACCCATGCGCGCGAAAATGCGCGGCTTGACGATCCCATTCGGGACCGGAAACCGGGCAGCTATCGTTAGCTGGAGACGCTTCCGCCACTGGCGCGGGAGGTTCAGGGGTACCTAAGAGTTTCTTGAAAAACGACACGGGTAGCGAGGACTCCTGGAGGGATCAAAAACAACCACGGAGGCACAGAGACACGGAGAAAACACGGAAAAATAAACGCAAAGTCGCGAAGACGCAGGGAAAATAGAAATATCAACAAAGCTTATGTTATGTTGCCATTAACAATCTTTGCGACTTGGCGTCCTTGCGCCCTTGCGTTAAAAAATCTCCGTGGATTCTCCGTGTCTCTGTGTCTCCGTGGTTTGCTTGTACTTTCAGCCGTTCAGCGCCATTTTCGCCAAAATCGCGGTGCCGCGGAACAGCGCGTCTTCGTCGAGATGAAACTTCGGGTGGTGCAACATGTAGCGGTCTTCGTCCGCCGGGTGCGCGACGCCCAGGAATGCGAAACACCCCGGCACGACGTGTGTGTAAAACGCGAAATCCTCGCTGCCCATCATGGGTTTGCCATCGGCAATGCCGTCGGGGAAAAACTCGCGCGCAGCCTCGCGCATGCGGTGCAACGCCGTCGGATGATTGTGCAATGGCGGGTACCCCTGGATAATGGTCGTTTCTGCCATGCAGCCAAAGCCTTCGGCCACATTGTGGGCAATGTTGCTGACCAATCCGCCAAAGTGATCGTGTAAATCCACGTGAAAGCTCCGGTAGGTACCTTTCAGTATCACTTCCGGGGGAGTCACGTTGCAGGCTTCACCGCCATGAATGCTGGTCACGCTGACAACGGTCGGATCGAAGGGATCGACGGTGCGGGAAACGATTTGCTGGAGCGCCATGATCACGTTGGCCGCCGCCAGCACGGGGTCATGGTTTTCGTGCGGAAACGCGGCGTGGCCGCCCTTGCCAATGATCGAGATCGTAAACTCGTCCACGCCGGCCATTGCCGGACCTTCGATGAAATGAATCGTGCCGGTATCGTGGCGCGGATCGACGTGCAATCCATAGATGGCATCAACGCCTTCGAGCATGCCCGATTCGATGAAATCGCGCGCGCCGCCGGGGGCCTTTTCTTCGCCGCCCTGGAAAAACAACCGCACGGTGCACGGCAAATCCGCCTCGCGTTCCTTCAGTAGCCGCGCCGCGCCCAGCAACATCGCCGTATGCGCGTCGTGCCCGCACATGTGCGATACGCCCGGAGCCGTTGAACGAAAATCGCACGGGTGTTGTTCTTCGATCGGCAACGCGTCCATGTCCGCACGCAACGCAATGCACCGGTTGAGGTCGCGTCCGAGCAATTCGGCGCACAGGCTGAAATTGCCGTTCAGACGCGCGTGGATCGTGGTGAACCCGAGCGAACGCAACTCCTGCTCGACATAGGCCGAGGTTTGTTCTTCGCAAAAGCTGAGTTCCGGGTTTTGATGCAAGTGGCGGCGACGCGCGATGATCCAATCCTGGATAGCTTGGGCCGAGCCGAGAAGCGATGCGGTAACTGGGGCGGACATGTTGAGTGATTCCTGGGCGAAAAATCCTGACGGGATTTTCCTAACGTGCATCCCCCGTGCCCGAAAAGGGAAATCCGCTCAAAAAAGACATTTCAAGGGCTCGGCAGGCTGCGCAGAATCATCGAGTCGAAAAACTGTTCCTGGAAATGGACGAGTTCGGCGATTTCGCGGTCGGTAAAGCTGACGTCCGGCGGCACAAGCACCAGCTTGTCTTCCAGATCGTTGCGTCGCCAGACGACGGCGATGCAAATGCCCTCGAAACGTCTGAGTGGCTTATGAACGCCCAGCACATAACCGTCGATTTCCTCGGCGTCGGGAGCCTGTGTGTGCGGGACATAACCGTAATTTACAGGGTAGGTGAACCCATGAATCGGATGGCTCGATCCCAACGGGCGATCGATTTCCAATTGAACGGTTTGCCCCACGTATTTGAGAAGTTCGCTCATGGTTTTCCTTCCCAGAAAGGCTAATAAGTGCATTCTACCGTTTGGTTCTTTGCGTCGTATTCAAAGACATAATCAGTGCGATGGTATGCATCGCGATAGACCGCTCTGCCTTTATCGTCGTGTTCCAATGTTTGCACAAACCCATCCCAAACAGGCGCGTCGAGGTGAAACGTCACCTTTCCTTTATTAGAATCAATATTATATTCCAACTCGATGTTGCGAGTAGAATCGGGTAGATTGCCGGGAATCCAACCGCGATTGATCATCTCGTCGGCCCTAGCTTCAGCGATTGTATTATAACTAAAATAATACTCCTCGCCAAATATGAGTACCATGATGGTAGAAACGATAAACCATCCAAGGATTCCCAAGCAGATGATTGCCGGTGCAAGTAACATCAAAAATAAGAAAATCCCGCCCTTCCGTCGTGGACGACTTTTAGACGTGACAATTGGTGGGCTCTGAAAGACCTCACCGTTTTCGTCGTACAACTCACCGTCGTCGCCTTGGACAACGGCGTTCAGCACCGTCGCCACCGCGAACATTTTTTTCAACACAACCGGGGAAGGGTTCTTGGTATAAATATCCCCTTCATGGAACCAAAAAGGCGTTTGATCTTTGTCGTTCCATTTTGCGTCATGCAAATTTCCGTCCTTATCCCACGACAACTCTGGGTCGGCATCGACGCAATCGCCCCACTCGTCCTCACTGATGCAAGGACCTTCGGTGTCTGCCCAATCCTGCTTGCGTGTAATATGAACGTCGTAACCCATGGCGCGCAGAATTCGGCGGCGTCGCGCACCCGGTCAACGGGTTTCGGGAATATTTGAAGACGGGATAAGAGGGATTTACAGGATAAAAATCGATCCACCATCCCGTTCATCCCTCTTATCCTGTCCACAAAAAAACCGGGGATTTTCTCCCCGGTTCGTTGATCGTTTGCGTTGTTGGGCGATGCCTTATCCGAACCCGACGTTCAGGTCGCGGATTACCAGGCCGCTCGGGATTTTCGGGAAGAAGTTGATCGAGTTGTGCGGCAGCAATTCGCCGTTTTCCGCCACTTTGAGCACGTCTTCTTTCGACATGGGATTCAGGAAAAAACCCACGCAGGCTTTGCGACGTTGCAGCAGGCTGAGGCCTTCGGTGATGTCTTTGCGATAGAACACGTCGTCTTCGTCGAGTTCCACCTCGGGGTTGCCGATCCAGCCGCGAGCAATGATGAAGTGGTGCAGCATGACGACATCCATGGATTTCAGCTCGTCCGACATCGTTTCTTCTTCGATCATTTCGTTGATGTCGGCGTCTTTTTTCAGCGTCAACTGCCACGCGCGCCCGTTGGGCAACACCATGACAAAACGCGAACGGCTGCCCCGGGCGGGCTTCAGTTTTTCACGCACCGTGCCGGAGGCTTTTTCGAGTTCTTTCATGTTCAGCTTGAACTCGGAGAGTGTGAAAAACTCTTCGAGGTCTTCGAGTACTTCGTCGAGTTCGATATCAAGACCGAGCTCGCGCGCCAACATGCGATGAATGGGTTCGGTGAAAAGCGTTTCGTCTTCGGCGCGTTGCAGGAACATCAGCGTAAAGTCGAACGGCTGGCGTCCGTCGCGGCGGCCCGTCATTTCACGCATTTCGTCGCGATATTTAAGCGCTGTTTCGTAACGATGGTGCCCGTGCGCAATAAAGAGGCGTTTGGGTTTCATGGCTTCGTGCACGCGCAGGATCGGATCTTTTTTGTGAACCAGCCACAGGCGATGGCGAATGCCGTTCTGGCAGACGAAATCCTCGGCGGGAGAATTTTTTGCCTTCGCTTCGTTCAGGACTTCGGTAATGACGTTTTCTTCGTCCTGATAAAGGATGTACAGGGGGCTATCGTTGATCTGGGTATTGCGGAGAAGCTTCAGTCGGTCAAGCTTGGCGGATTCAAACGTCATTTCGAATGCACGCGTTTTACCGCTGCGGAAATCCTGAAGTTTGACGAGGGCGAAAAAACCAAGGCGCGTGACGGGCTCGTCCTGGTCTTCGACTTTGAATTCCTGTTCATAGATATAGAAGCATTTTCGTTGCTCGTCGCTGAGAACGCCGCGCGATTTCCAATCGCGGTAACATTCGGCGGCGCGAGTGTAACGGTTGTTGATTTCATCGTCGCTGGCAGCTTCGTGGCCAAGAATCAACCGCACGATGTTGCTTGGATTGCGTTCGTGCAGTTCCTTCTGGAGCGTCGGGGTGATCTCATCATAGGGGGGAGCGATCACTTCGGAGAGATTATTCTGCTCCCCTTCTTGTGTCGTGTATCGGGTACCTGCAAAGGGCCAGACTTCTGCCATGGATATTTACCCAGTCCTTTCCGCGCCGAGATGATCTGCCGAGCCGGTTATGCTCTTGAGGCGGCGGGCAGGGTGCAAGAGCCTCGTGCAGGCTGTCAATCCCTGATCCGGGGAAAAACGTCATACAGGTTTCAAATTGAATAAAACCAACATTTCACACAAAAAAATCGCTCCGTGACTTACCCTAAAATATTAGAGAACGAGGCAAGTGGAAAAAAGCAAGTTTGAAATGTGGGAAAGTAATATGCCCAATGACACCCGTTCCAATTCAATCCCACTTGGGTACAGTAAAAATGTTTTTCTTCAGCAGGCGGTTGACATGCCCGACATATGTCGGTACCATCAATTATCAAGATTGGAGAAAGCAACATGGCAACACTAACACGCGACAAGCGCATTGAGACCCGGGTAACGACGATTCAAAAGGATCTGATTGAACGTGCCGCTGCGCTGAGAGGCAAAACCGTGGCCGATTTTGTATCCACGGTCCTGCAAGCTGCCGCTGAGAAAGTCATTCAAGACCATGAAGTGATGTCCTTGTCCGGAAAAGACCGCGAGGCTTTCATCGAAGCATTGTTGAATCCTCCTGCCCCTAATGCCGCTCTGAAGGGAGCGATGAAAGCACATAATGAATTGATTAGAGAATCTCGATGACCGCTTCCGCTCCCAAGGGGTTTGTGATTGAAGCCTTAAATAAACAGCACAACCGGGGGGACTTTTCCTGTGGCGTAGATGTTCTGGATAATTATCTGAAAAAAAATTCCCGTCAGGATCGCAGGAAAAATTTGGCAGCGACTTTCGTCCTCGTAGATGAGACACAAAATAATGCGGTTGCCGGATATTACACTCTATCTGCTTTTGCTTTCGATCAGCAAGAACTGCCGTCAAAAGTCAGCCAGAAGCTTCCACATTACCGTCTTATTTCAGCCACGTTGTTGGGCCGACTTGCCGTCGCTCAAAAATACCAGGGGAAAAACCTTGGAAAAGCACTTTTGTTCGATGCCTTGAAGCGAAGTTACCGACAAAGCCAACAGATTGCTTCCTATGCCGTTGTTGTGGACGCAAAAGACGAAGCAGCCGTTCAATTTTACAAACGACACGGTTTCCTGTTATTCGAGGAAAGACCCAACCGCCTCTATCTCGCCATGGGAACCATCGCTCAATTAATTCCAATTTAGGAGTTCTCAACAGAACTCCCTGACCGGCGCGATTCTTGTATTGCCGTCCGGTGCCGTAGCGGTTAGCCCGTTCGCGTCGGCCATTCCGCCCTTTCGAGCCTCCGTTTCATGTCGCCTATCGACTTGCAAGTTCTCGGCGCTGCCGAACATAACCTGAAAAACATCGACGTGGTGATTCCGCGCAATTCGCTGACCGTGGTGACGGGCTTGAGCGGCTCGGGCAAGTCGTCGCTGGCCTTCGATACGATCTATGCCGAGGGCCAACGCCGATACGTCGAAAGCCTCTCGGCCTACGCGCGGCAATTCCTCGATCAAATGCCCAAACCGCACGTCGAGTACATCGGCGGTCTTTCGCCCGCCATCTCGATCGAGCAAAAAACCGTGTCCCGCAATCCGCGCTCGACGGTCGGCACGGTGACGGAAATTTACGATTACATGCGTCTGCTGTTCGCAAACGTCGGGCGACCCCATTGCCCACATTGCAGCCGCTCGCTGGAGCGCCAATCGCTGGAAGAAATCGTCGAGCAGGTGATGCAACTGAGCGAAGGCACGCGGTTGCATGTTTTGGCACCGGTGATTCGTGGACGCAAAGGCGAATACCAGGCGCTGTTCCAGCAGGCGCTCAAGGAAGGTTTTATCCGTGCGAAAATCGATGGCGAGATGACGGAACTCGACCCGACGATGCGCCTGCAAAAGCAATACAAGCACACGATCAGCCTTGTCATCGACCGGTTCGTTGTCCGCGCCAGCGACCGCGACCGGCTCGCGTCGTCCATTGAACTGGCGCTGCGTAAAGCCGATGGCCTCGCGATTATCGAAACGGTGCCCGGCAAGGACGGCAAGTTCCCGCGCGGCATCGCATGGGAAGGCGAGCGCACGTTTTCACAATCGCTGGCGTGCCCGGAACACGGCCCGCAAATTGTCGAACTCGCACCGCGGATGTTTTCGTTCAACTCGCCGTTTGGCGCTTGCCCGACGTGCACGGGACTCGGGTCGGTGGCCGACGTGGACCTCGACGCGATTATCCCGGACCCATCGCTTTCCATCGCCGACGGCGCCATCATACCGTGGCGCGGTATGTTCAACGAGGACAAGGACCCGGACCGCGCGTCGTGGAATTGGAGTTTCCAGGTCATCCGCGGGCTTGCCGCGCACCACAAATTCAAGCTCGAAACACCCTGGAAGAAGCTGTCGAAGAAAATTCAACGCATCATCCTGAACGGCTCGGACGAGGAAATCGCCGTCAAGCTGCCCATGCGCAACGGCGACATTCAAACGATGCGCACGCAATGGGAGGGACTGGTTCCACGCATCCGCCGCCAGATGCACGAAGCCAACGACGCCACCAAGCAGGAAGAATTGCAGTCGTACCTGCGCGATATCGACTGCCCCGATTGCCACGGCGCGCGGTTGAAGCCCGAAAGTCTCGCCGTGACCGTTGGCGAACAAAGCATCGCGGACGTTTGCCGTCTGACCATTGGGGACGCCGCAGCGTTTTTCGACACATTGAAATTCAGCGACCGCGAGATGGAAATCGCCAAGCAACCGTTGGCCGAAATTCGCGACCGGCTGTCGTTCCTGCTCAATGTCGGGCTCCATTATCTGGCGCTCGACCGCCATGCGGGGACGTTGAGCGGCGGCGAGGCGCAGCGCATTCGCCTGGCGACGCAAATTGGTTCACAACTGGTCGGTGTGCTGTATATTTTGGACGAACCGAGCATTGGCCTTCACCAGCGCGATAACGAACGACTGATCGGCACGCTGTGCCATTTGCGCGACCTGGGCAACACGGTCGTCGTCGTCGAACACGACGAGCAAACCATCCGAACCGCAGACCATGTGGTGGATTTGGGCCCGGGCGCGGGAGAACTCGGCGGCGAGGTAATTGCGAGTTGCACGCCAAAGCAACTGGCTCGAAAAAGTGGCTCGACGACGGGCGAGTTTTTGAGCGGCAAACGCACGATCTCCGTCCCCACGCAACGCCGCGAACCGAATCCCGAGCGCATGTTGGCCGTGCGTGGCGCGACACACCACAATTTGAAAGCCATCGACGTTGAATTGCCGCTCGGGTTGATGATCGGCATCACCGGCGTTTCGGGGTCGGGCAAATCGAGCTTCGTAATCGAAACGCTCGTGCCCGCGTTGATGAATCGGTTCAACAAAACGCACCGCCCGACGGGCGCATTCGCGGCCATCGACGGCGCGGAACATCTCGACAAAGTCATCGAGGTCGATCAAACACCCATCGGTCGCACGCCGCGTTCAAATCCGGCAACGTACACGAAACTTTTCGACGATATCCGCGATTTATTTGCCGCAACGCCCGAGGCAAAAATGCGTGGCTATTCAAAGGGGCGTTTTTCGTTCAACGTGAAAGGCGGACGATGCGAGGAATGCAAGGGGGACGGAGCCCGACGCATTGAAATGCACTTTCTGCCCGACGTGTACGTCGAGTGCGAAACGTGCCGGGGACGGAGATACAATCGCGAAACGCTCGAAGTTACATATCGCGGAAAAAATATCGCCGACGTGCTGGAAATGACCGTCGAACAAGCGCTCGAATACTTCGCACCGGTGCCGTCCATCGCCGGGCGATTGCAAACGCTGCACGACGTGGGCCTTGGCTACATTACGCTCGGGCAACAGGCCACGACGCTCTCTGGCGGTGAAGCCCAACGCATCAAACTGAGCCGCGAGCTCTCGAAACGTAACACGGGACGAACGCTTTACGTGCTCGACGAACCCACGACCGGATTGCATTTCGAAGACGTGCGCAAGTTGATCGAGGTCCTGAACCGTCTTGTCGATGCGGGGTCAACCGTGGTGATCATCGAACACAACCTCGACGTGATCAAGTCGTGCGATTGGTTGATCGACCTCGGGCCCGAAGGGGGTGAAGCGGGCGGACGCATCGTAGCGGCAGGCACACCGGAAACCGTGGCTGCAACACGCGAAAGCGAAACGGGGAAGTTTCTGGCAACGATGCTCGGTAATAAGGCAACGTCGCAGAAACGCAAAGCGAAGAAAAAGATGAAGGATAAAGGATGAGGGATGTTTTTTCACAGCGTTTATTGAATTGCGCAAAAACATCTTTGCTGCTGCGCGACTTTGCGTCCTTGCGTAAAAGAAAGACTCGACCCGTGACGGTGCGGGTTTGAAAATTGGTTAAAATCGCAACTAACTTTCGAGGGATATTCCAATGTCTGACAGCATTCGCGTGGCGGTGATTATGGCGGGCGGCAGCGGCGAACGATTTTGGCCGCTTTCGCGCGAGCAACGCCCCAAACAACTTCTCAAGCTGACCGGCTCGGATGAAAATCTGCTCCAGGAAGCGGTGTCGCGCGTGTTGCCGCTCGTACCGGCGGAGAACGTGTTCCTCGCCACCAGCCGTACATTGTGCAACGTTATCTGTGCGGGCGACGAACGCATTCCTAACGCGAATGTACTGGCCGAACCGTGCCGCCGCAACACGGCGGGGTGCCTTATTTGGGCAGCGGCGAATTTAATCGCGCGTTACGGCGAGGACCAGGAAGTCACGATGGCGATCCTGACCGCGGATCATCGCATTGGCGCGCACGACAAGTTCCGCGCAACACTCGACGCCGCGATGTCTGCTGCCGAAAAACAAAGTGCGCTGGTCACCATCGGGGCGACGCCCGAACGCGCCGACACGGGCTACGGGTATATTGAAATTTTACCCAATGAACGCCAAAACAATAATAACAAAACCACCGGAATTTATCCCGTGCATCGGTTCCGCGAAAAACCGAATCAATCCACCGCCGACGAATTCGTTGCGAGCGGCAATTTCCTTTGGAACTGCGGCATGTTTTTCTGGCGGGTTTCAACGTTCCTCGACGAACTCGGCAACGCGCAGCCGGAAATGGCGGCAACCGCTCGCCTGATCGCCAAAGCGCTTGCCGCAGGAGAAGAAGCCGAAGCCGTTCGACTTTTCGAGGGACTGGAGAGCATTTCCATCGATTACGCATTGCTCGAACACGCGCACAACGTGCTCGTCGCCGAGTCCACGTTCCCCTGGGACGACGTGGGGTCGTGGGATTCGCTCGACCGCACGCGTGAACCCGATCCGCGCGGAAACGTCACCCATGGCGATCCCGTTTTGGTCGATGTGGAAAACAGCATCGTGTTCAACGAAGCGGGCCCGGACAAAATGGCGGTCGCACTGGTCGGTGTAGAGGACGTTGTGGTCGTGACTGTCGATGACGCGGTGCTGGTTGTGGCAAAGGACCGCGTGCAGGACGTAAAAAAAGTCGTCGCGGAATTGCAAAAGCGCAAAGGGTCACAGCTATAATTTCAACGCGGGGGACGGAGAGAGTTATTCTTCCCCCGCTTTCTTCTCGCTATCCGCTTTACCCAATTCCAGCAACGTCGCCATCCCCAGATCCATTTGAAACAGTTCGTTTTGATCCGGCGTGTATATACCCTGGTTGGTGCGAATAATTTTGCTATCGATGTTATTGGTCAACACATCGATCCAATGAAGCATTGCTCCGTCCCCATCGTAAAACTCGATGCGCATATTCATGACCTGATCGGTAACGCTGGCGAGTTCATTATCCCATTCGAGTTCTTCGGCCAAAAACAGAAACCGTTGAACGTCCGTTGTCGGCAACACGGCAACAGGCTTGCCCGGCATTTTCATTTTCCAAACATTGTTCTCTTCGACAAAAGTAACTTTTGTCGCACCTACAACGAGCACAATCCGTTTCGTTTTTTCAGCGTAACCGGTTTCGATGCGCCGATCTTCCAAATCGCGGCGGAATTTACGCACCGTATGCATGACTTCTGCGTTGGTTAACCAGATGCTGTCGTCCTGCAACCGTTTCAGGTGAACAGTGCCATCGCTGGGAATGAGCGATCCCTGCACAAGGCCTTCGACACTACCGTCCTTCAACGTAATGCGCACGGTGTAGCTTTCATCGCGCAGGCCGAACTTGGATTTTTCATCCGAGAGGGACGGAGATTCGGCGACTTGATTCTGCCCGGCAATCGCGCTCAACGCATCGAGGAATGCCTGCATTTTCACCGGGTGAATCGGAATGCCATCGAATTCGTCGAACTTCCAATCGCCTTGAGAATCACGCACAACAGCCATGGTCGTGTTGCCCGATTGCGTTTCGATTCGTGCGAAATCGGAAGGACGATGCCAAACGAATCGTCCCGACCCCCACTTCGATTCAGGCATCATCATGTCGGTGACATAGCGTCCACGCACAATTGCAAGCGTTGGCTGGGCAGTCGAGCGAACGTAAAAGTCCTCCGTCCCTGGCAACTTGTTTCCAATCGTGAGGAATTGCTCGCCCTTCAACGTTTGCAACGAAAGATTGACCAGCGGACGATCGAAACCCAACTGTACCGTGGAGGTTGTCACTTCATCGAAAACATCGACCGCTCGTGCCGAAGCCAGCAAGTTCACGACGCGCTCGACAAACTGCTTGTCGGCGGGTCGATCGGCTTCGTTCATCCACCAACCGGTGACGGAATCGTCGGCCCGTGTAATCGAAAATTCGTTTGCACGCGCTTCGACATGAATGGATTCGATCGATTCGGCACGCGTGTGCAGTAATTGTTTATCGCGTAAAATTTTGAGCGACTTATTGGCCTGATTACGTACCCAATCGCCCGTGGTAAACACCGTCCCTTGTCCATCGATCATCCCGTACACGCGACCCATTCGATTGGCGTCGTTGCCCAGAAACACCGTAAATTGTTGGTCTTTTCCGTCCCGTCGGCCAAAAACTTGAACGACCGGACTGGGTTCATCGAGTCCATATTTCGACAGATCGTCGGTTTTGAATTCTTCGTTCTTTTTGGCACCATGAAAATTGTCGATCATGGCGACAACCTGGGCCTGATCGGCGAGCATTTCGCGTGGTTCAAGCAACCACCACTGGTCTCCGTCCCTTTTTTCCAGGACAAAATGCCCATCCTCGTTATCCAACTCCACGCGCGTGGCATCGTTCGCATCGAAATTGATCAAGCGTGCCAGTTCAATCTCCTGCAATCGAATCGATTGGATGTAATGGCGATCGGCCACGTAACAGACGAACAGAATCATCGCTATCAGGGCGGCAATAATGGGTTTACGAATAGACATTATCCCATGCGCCTCCGTGCCGACGTATAGCTCAAACCGCCCACCAACAATCCAAGCGACACAAGCAGCAACCCACCGAGAATCGTCCAATACCGTCCCTGCGTCAGTTCAAACGACGACGGCGGCAGCAACCGCGGTGGAATGTGAAGCTGATCGTCGCGTTGCGCCATCCAGTTGATCGAATGCGCAGCAAGCACCATTGCTTCGTTGGTCAATAATTCGTTGCAGAGAAAATCCGCATCGCCAAAAACGACAGCCCTTGCGGCATCCCCACGCGAACCGCCCGGTGTGGGAAACGTCGAAGTCGCCCCCAGGAAATATTGATGAATACGCGACTTGTCGTCCGGCTTTTGCACACCACGCGAAATGCGCAATCCCACGGGGTCTTCGGTCCAGACGCCTTCGTGTGTCACCAATAGCGGCGTCACCGTCGGTTGGTTGTCGGAAAGGTCCGGTTTGATTTGAATCGGACGCGCCAAATTCATACGCAAAACCGAATCCGGCGCGTTGCGCGTGATGGCGTGTTCTTTTACCAACGCCGCAAATACCATGGTGATCATCGGAGTGGTGGGCGACGGTTCGATCAGCACTTCGTTCGGCGAATCCACCCCGAGGTGATTCATCACAGCCCTCAAGTTTTTCAGTTCGCCACGCAATAACTGCGGATCGACGGTGATTAATAGCGATCCGCCTTCGTCCAGATACTCGATCAGCATTTCACGTTCGGCATCGAACAGATCCGTTGCAGGGCTGACAATTACCACCACGGCGGCATCATCGGGAACTTTGCTCAAGGTGGAAAGATTGACTTCGGCGACCGGCATAACCTGCGCTTCCAGCATTTCCGCCAGCGTCGTCATCGTCATGTCGCCGTCTTCGCGCCGCATTTCCTGCTCGGGTTTGCGGGTACGGCGCTCGCCTTTGCCCACGGTGAAATAAACACGTTCATTGTGGCCGCGATCGAGTTTGAGAATCGCGTTCGACAGAATGTTTTCGCGTCGGGCATCGTCGGCGTGCAGCACAAACCGCGTGCGTCGTTCTCCGCTACCTGTATCGATAATGGCAAACATATCGCCGGGAAAAATCGAATCGGCGTACTGGCGCGCGACGTCGATTTCCACGGCAGGATCATGCATTTCAAACCGCAACATCTGCGATTCACGCGTGTAGATTTCAAAAAACTCAGCCATCTCGGGTTGTTCTTTAGGTTCGACAAACGCCACCACGCGAACGGGCGCTTCCAGTCCATGAAGCAACGCGACGGTTTGTTCGGAAAGCGTGTGGCGTTTGACTTTCGTCAGGTCGAAACTGCGCGAGTGATTCGCCACGATCAGATACAGAAAAATTCCCGCTAACAACACAAAGAAACACGTCGTCACCGACGCAAGCGTATCGCGCAACCGGCCACTTTCCTGCCATGCAAGACCCAGCACCGTCATCCCCACAGCAACGCCACCCATGGCGAGCAGCCAGAACGGGAATTGCCCGATCACCGTCCCCCATACAAGCGTTGCGATCAGCAGCGCGAATCCCAAAATCGGCAGGAGTAATTGTTTGAGCATCGACGTCGGGCGCATCAGTTCCTCCACCGGGTGGATTCAAGCTGACGCACTGCGAAATACAAAAATACGAACGAAAAAATCGTGAAATACGCAATATCGAGCACTTCGACATTGCCTTCGAGAAACCCATCCACATGAGCCATCAGCGTCAAATGCTGGGCAATCATGGTCAGCGACCCAATACCGAACGAATCGGCCAACGTGGAAACAATCAACAGCGCAAACAATATAACGTAAGTCACCACGGCGGCGATGACTTGTGAATCCGTCAGGCTCGACACAAAAACACCAAGCGCCACATAGGCAAATACCGACAGCGCAAGTGCTGCGTAGCAGGCGCCGATCACCGCCCAATCGGGATCGCTGATCCAATCGGTGATGAGCGGAAAAACCAGCGTCACCGCCAGGTAAGTCAGCAACGCCCCGGCATTTGCCAGAAATTTCCCGGTCACAATGCTCCACTCGCTCACGGGCGTGGTTTGCAGCAAATTCATCGTGCGCATGCGTTTTTCTTCGGCAATGGAACGCATTGTCAACATGGGTGCCTGGATCATCAGGAAGTAATGTAAAATCCAGAACAACTGCGAAATGACAGAAATCGTGATATCAACGCTCAGGTCGTGTTCCTGGCGAATATTCGGGTTGGAAAACCCGATGATCAGACCAAGAAACACAAGACTGCTGGCAAAGAAAAACAACCCCGACAACACCCAGAACATCGGCGTGCTGAGGAGTTGCAAAAACTCGCGTTTGGCAATCAGCCACGTCTGGCGAAGAAAGGCGATCATGTTTCGTCTTCCTCCTCATCATCCACCAGCGGTTGATTGATCGCACGCAAGAATACCGAATCCAACGTCGGGTGCACTTCGCGGATTTCATGCAGATCGACACCTGCATCGACAAATGCGCGAACCAAACGAGGACAAATTTCTTCTTTCGAATCGAAGAACACACGGGCGATCGCATGGTCGCCTTCGCGTTGAGTTTCCACGCGCAGGTTTTGCACATACGCGAATTTGTTGATCAGCTCGGCGACCTTTTCGACACCGCCTCCCGCGCGGATTAAAATCTCGCGTTCGGTTGTTTTACGTCCAATGCCGGTCGGGGTGCCTTGCGCGATGATGCGTCCGGAATTCAAAATGATCACATGGGTGCTGACCGCAGACACATTGGGCAATATATGCGTCGAGAAAATCACTGTCCGGCGGCCTTGCATTCCCTTGATCAAATCGAGCACGTCGTTGATTTGCTTGGGATCGAGCCCCACGGTTGGTTCGTCGAGAATCAAAATTTTCGGATCGCCCAAAATCGCCTGAGCCAACCCCACGCGTTGACGCATGCCTTTCGACATATTGCCGATCAGACGTTTGCGCAAACCCAGCAAGTCTGTTTCTTCCAACGCGCGTTCAACCTCGCGTTTAACCTTGAGAAACGGAATGCCTTTCATCCCCGCCATGAAACGCAGGTAACCCTCGACGCGCATTTCGGGATAAAGGGGCGATTCTTCGGGCAAGTAGCCAAGAATTTGCCGCACCTTCTGGTGATCGCGCTGCACATCGAATCCACCAACGCGAGCCGACCCCTCCGTCGGTTGCGCCAACCCGGTCAGAATGCGCATCGTCGTGGTTTTTCCCGCGCCATTCGGGCCCAGAAAACCAAGGATGTCGCCCTCGGGGACGGAGAACGTCAGCTTGTTCAGCGAACGGGTTTTCCCGTACCATTTTGTCAGGTTGGTGACTTCGATCATGGAAGACGCTGGATAATTCCTTCGACCAATTGGCAGAATTTTTCACTGACTTGCTTGCCCACTTCGATCACTTCCTCGTGCGTCGTGACAGAAACGGTTCGTTGAACGTGTGAATTCGTAATTGCGGAAATCCCCAACATCCGCGCCCCGGCGTGCACCCCGGCCAAGGTTTCCGGCACCGTGGACATGCCAACGGCATCGGCGAAGATTCTAAGCATCCCGACTTCGGCCTGCGTTTCGTACGTCGGCCCCGTCAACGCCAGGTAAACGCCCTCGCCGAGCGCAATTCCCAATTCCACCGCCGTCCGCCGCGCCAGAGCCATCAGCTCGGGATCGTAAGGCGCCGACATATCGGGGAATCGCGGCCCGAGTGAATCAAGATTCGTACCCGACAACGGCCAGCGAAATTGCATGTTCACGTGATCGTTGATCAACATCAGGCTGCCCGGCGGCAACTGGCGACTGAGCCCCCCCGCCGCGTTGCTCAAAATCACTGTCTCGACGCCCGCCACAATCAGCGCGCGCAACGGCAGAACGGTTTCGCGCACATCCACGCCTTCATACACGTGCTTGCGTCCGCTCATCACCAAAACGCGCCGTCCACCCAACGTCCCCCACGCTAAACGCCCCGCATGGCCCGTCACAGTACTCGCTGGAAAGTGGAGCAATTTGTCATAGCCTACCGACCGCGCGTCTTCGAGCCGGTCGGCCAGCGCCCCGAGGCCGCTTCCCGCGACAACCAGAACGCGTGGAACATCGCCCACGCTCTCGCGCACAGAGGCAGAAGCTTCACGAATCAATCGTTCGTGCTCGGCGACATTATCCAACGGGTGCGGCATGAATACTCCAAGTGTATAAAGGAGAACGGGCATCCTGCCCGTTCAAAAAAACAATTTCCGAAAACGGGCGGGACGCCCGTTCTCCATTCAACCCAGAAACCCCTTACTTCTCCAGCTTGTTCCTCAGCAAAAACAACGTCTGGAATCCTTTGAGGATTTCCTTGTGCGAAATTTTCGACTGCCCGGCGCGTCGGTCGTGAAACACGATGGGGATTTCGCGAATCACCGCGCCACGCCGCTGACAAACCGCCAGCAATTCCATCAAACAACTGTATCCGTCCGACTGAATGGCATCCAAATCGATCTGGCCAATCAACCGCGTACGGTAACACCGGTAACCGCTGGTGCAATCGCGTGCATTCAACCCCAGAATCAACCGCGCCAGCGTATTCGCCCCCCAGCTTAACAAATACCGATGCGGGCCCCAGTTGCGAATGCCTCCCCCGGCAATATAACGCGACCCGACAACCACGTCGGCCAGTTTGGCCATGTGCAGGATTTCCCGCAAATGCTTGGGATTGTGCGAATGGTCGGCATCCATCGAGATGACAAACTTGTAGCCACCTTTGAGCGCGTACCGGAAACCCGCCAGGTATGCTGTGCCGAGCCCCAGCTTGCCTTCGCGCTCCATCAAGTGCACGCGCCCGGGGAATTCGCCCATTTTTTTGCGCACCCTGTCAGCGGTACCATCGCGCGAGGAATCGTCGATTACAAGTACCTCAACCGTTGCCGGTTGGCGCATGAGTTTATCGATCAACGGGCCGATGTTTTCAACTTCGTTGTACGTCGGTAGTAAGACGAGTGCCTGAGCGCGATTCATTTTCCCCTGATCTCCCGCAAAATTCACCTTCCGACTTTGAGGGGGGCGTACCGGACAGATGATTGGTAGTCAGGAATTTGCCGCCGAAGGTGTCAAACGAATTGGCAGCCCGGGGTTGCCGGGCTGCCAGGGACTCAATCGGGTTGGAAGGGAAAATCGGACTTATTTTTCCTTCCAATTCTTCACGTCGTCTTCGTTGCCTTCGATACCGTCGGGACCACTGCTCCACAAATCGTAGTCTTTCTTGTGATCGCCGGGCGAACGATAGTTGAATTCATGCCCCCAGGCATCTTTCGGCATTTCCTCGTCGTCGAGGTACGGCCCCGTCCAGCGGTCCTCGTCAATATTGCTGGGCCGTTCGACAAGCGCCATCAGGCCTTCGCTGGTGTTCGGGAACTGGCCGGTGGCAAGTTCGTATTCTTTCAATGCCAGCCCGACGTTGCGGATACCAAGTTCCGTGGCGCGAATCTGGGCCTGGCGGGATTTGCCGGTCATTTTCGGCACAGCCACAGCCAGCAAGACGCCGATGATCACCACGACGAACATGATTTCCAGGAAGGTAAAGCCCCGACGGCGGGCGGTTTTGCGAGCTTTCATGCGTTCAGCCTCCAAAATGAGTACCAGTGGTGTTGGACCAGCGCCCCCAAGGGGGTCAAGCGGGTCGTTTGGTTCCTTACTAAGAAAGCGACGATTTCACCGCGAAGGCGCAAAGGTCGCAAAGGGTCGCAAAGAGAAGGAATTTCGTCGTGTCTCCGTGCCGCGGTGCTATACCTTGAAATGTAACTGCACAGAATCAATTGATCACTTTCGCTTCCAGTTCACGATGTCGTCCTGATTTCCTTCGATGCCATCGGGACCACTACTCCATAGATCATAGGTCTTCTCATGAATACTTGGCGAACGATAATGTAAATCATGCCCCCAGGCGTCTTTGGGCATTTCTTCCTGGTTGAGATAAGGGCCTTTCCAACAATTCGCTTCCCCTTCGTTCGGGCATTTTAGCAAAGCCATCAATCCTTCTTCCGTTGTGGGGCACCGACCAACAGACAATTCGAATTCTTTCAATGCAAGGCCGACATTTCGAATACCAAGTTGTGATGCATCGATTTGAGGTCCAAGCGGGGGATCACGAAAACCTCCCCAGGCATAATGAATGAAAAGACCCACAAGCGCTACTAACGCCACTAGCTTCAGAAGTCGCCGTATGTCTTTGCCGATCGACTCCTGCATCCGATCCGATTCTTCACCCGCCATCTCATATGCCCTCCCCCTGTTCGCTATTCTATAGTCCAAGATTCATCAAGAAACCAGATTGAAAATCTCCGTGGATTCTCCGTGCCTCTGTGTCTCCGTGGTTTATAATGACTCGCCGCGTGGGGCGGGTGTTAGGCGTCCTCCTTTAGATTTTTGTCCAGTTGCAAATATCGTCGTCGTTCATTTCCACGTTATCGCTGCCTGCGCTCCACAGGTCGAAATCGCGGCGATGATCGCCGGGCGATTGGTAATTAAATTCCCGACCCCAGGCGTCGTGCAGCGGCATTTCGTCGCCGCCCAGCAACGGCACATCGCCGTTTTTCATGGGCTCGAGCAGGATTTCCAATCCTTCGCGTTTGGATGGAAATCGTCCCATTTGATCCTCGAAGCGGTAGAGCGCATCGCTGAGTCGTTCGAGACGTTGCGACGTCGAACGTACCTGCTCCTCGCGGTTGGGTCCATTGCCAAACGTAAAGGCGATTCCCACCATGACGCCCACCAGAGCGGTGACGATCATGAACTCTCGTTTCGTAAATTTACGGGTGGGAACCGTATTCTTACGGTTCTTGTTGATTTTTGCGCCTGCCATTTTGTAGATTCCTTCCCCATTTTCTGCGAATTCGGCGGGTTTCCACGCCACCTGAACCCCTACTTGGCAAGTATGGGTCCAATTCAATTCAACGTCGCAGTTTTTTGAATTTTACCACAAACCTACTCGCTTGCATAAATCCTTTTGCCACAACCCGCCGTGATCCGTATGCTTGGGCAACAATCCAGTAATCCCCCGCGGCGAGGTCTCTCCGACGATGTCGAAATATCGTGTCATGGTAGTAGATGACGATCCGGATATTCGTTTTGTTACATGCGGTTTGCTTGAACTTGATTTTGAAACCGTCCAGGCGGAAAGCGGACTCGATGCGTTGGAGAAAATCGAACGCTACGAACCGGATCTGGTGCTGCTCGATATCTCGATGCCCATCATGGATGGCTTTGCCACGTGTCGCAGCATTCGTCGCCACGACGATTTCGGCGAAATGCCCGTGTTTTTTCTAACGGCGTTGACCAATCCGGAATCGCGACAAACAGCCGAAACCGTCGGCTGCCAAGGCTACATCGAGAAGCCCTTCAACACAGAAGCGTTGGTTGAATCGATTCGTCATTTTTTCTACGAGCGTCGCGTGCCACCTGGCCTCAAAACGTTCAATATGCGCGAATTGGCAAAAATCGACGCGACACCGCTGCGCGCTTCGGAAGCCGCCAAACAACAAGAGGAAAACGATCAAGCCGACACGGGCCCCATTTCGCCAAACGATTCCGAATCGGACGAAAAACCGAAAATTCCCACGCATAAGAGACGTGTCTTTGGCGTTCCAAAAGCCGCTCCTCCCAAACCACCGGAGCCCGAGAAGTCCTCACGCCCTTCGCAGGCTTCAACCCGCGCGTTACGGCTTCCTCCGCGCGAAGAGCTCCTGCATCCCTCTGAACCAAAATCCGCTCCACCCCCCGAACCTCCCTCCACGGCGCCCTTGCCGCCGCATACTCCCGAACCGCCTGCCAAACCGTTGCCTCGTCGCCCAGACATCATTCGCTCCTCTCCCCCACCGGCTCCTGCTCCGAGCAGTCCCGAGCCAAAACCCGCCGCAGCTTCCCTGCCGGAATCCAAACCGCGCAGTTCGACCCAGGAAGTACTTGCGAAGCTGAAAAAACAACAGGGTGGCCTTAAGATTCGCCCTCGCGTGCTGTGCCTGATCGACGATCGCAACGAGTTCACAACCTACACATTCGCATTCAAAGGGTTAGCCGAGTTTCTCCCCCTTGAAGATCCTGTCGAAGCCGTCGAAATCATTGCGCGCTTCCAACCGGACATCGTTTTCCTGCGCGGCGAAGGTAATGGCTACAATGGTTTGCAACTCGTGCAGTTGCTTCAGGGAAATCCACGTCTTTCGCACACGGAAATCGTGTTTCTGACCACGGGGCGCGAAACGCCCGCCATGAAAACCGCCATGGGGCGGCTTTCAACGAACACCGACGTGCGTGTACCTCTGGACAAGGACATTGTTCGCCGGATGGTCGAGCGCATCAAAGGCAAACCGACGTTCAGCGTGCGCGACAAGAAGTTCCCCTACGGCACGTATGTGAATGAGGTTCTGCAAAAGGTTCGCAAGCAAGCCGACATCAAACGTGCCGCTCGCGAACACAAAGCCTTCTCGGACAAACACGCGCACTTGGCCAATTATCTGGAGAGCGAATTGAAAGATTACGCGAACAATATTGCTCCGCCCAAAAAGACCAAGATCGAAGCGTTGGAATATTACGTACAATAAAAAAACGCCGGAAGGCGTAAAAACCTCCCGGCGTTGCAATTCGTTTTCCTTCGACTCTCAATTCATCATTGAACCGACAATACCCATCATGACACAGAAAGACAGCCAAGGCATCAAAACCAGCAAACACAACAACGGTTTGGCAGGACCATCGTATTTGGCAAAAGCATAATAAAGCGGAATGAATGCACAGCAGAACGCCCCGATAATATTCGCCACGCCAGCAGAGACATCGCCTTCCTTGAAGCACCAGACGATTAACCAGATGCATCCCCCCAAATAGATCATCGAGAAGAATCCCTGCAGCAAGTTAAACAAAACAGAATTTTCCTCAACTGCCTGAACGTGACGCCCAGGTTGAAAACTCATCCCAGAAGATGTACCCGAATTACCATTATAAGAACCCGAAGACGACGCATCGCTATAGTCCTCGTAGTCACCGTAATCTTCATAATCCGAATCGCTGAAATTCATATCCGACCCGCCGCCATTGTACAAATCACTGTCGGAAATCGACGGCGTCGGCGTCGTCATGGGCGCCGAGGGCGGTTTCAAATACGCTACCCGGTCGATTGCGATTGGCGAAGGCTGGCCTCCAGCCGACGGAATCGCCATGAATTGACCGTTTTGGTAACTGACCATGACCGAACCCGAGTAAATATCCACCGTTGCGCCATTTTTCAGCGCCAAATCGAACGAACGCCCCTGGCCTCGATCGCCAAATTGCAACGACTGGATTCGCGACAACTCGACCGGGAATCCCTCCCCGCCCGGTTGCATCGAGATCGACAGCATGAAGACACCGTTTTGATCCGGTTTGCCTTCCAAAACCTGAACACTGGGAAAGTCCTTAATCGTCCCATCGTTCATGTTCAATTGCATCTGATCTGCAGAAAGAGGATTCGCCAACATCGCGAGCAACAAGACCGCCACTCCCCAAATACCCCATTCCAACGATGGTACGCCCCGAAGCGAAAACAGAGAAACACGCCTCATCTCACACCCACCTGACCTGAAAAATTGCCATCGCTCGCAATCATGTCCGCGACGCTTCAACCATACACATTCGCATTCCAATACGACGACTGGAACGAATTATTTAAAATCGACGCCGTTTTTTGCTTCCCTCCTGCGCAAGCGAGCAAGGCTTTTCCCATAAAATCGCGGTTCAAAACCCGAAAATCGGTAAAAACGAAAAGCCTTTTGAGCGAAAAATCGGTGCAAAATTCTCTTGCGTCGCAAAGCCGGATAGCGGACTAATTCCCTCCCTTGAATGTGGGCGGTTAGCTCAGCTGGTTAGAGCGCAGCGTTGACATCGCTGAGGTCACAAGTTCGATCCTTGTATCGCCCACCACCTTAACTCCAGTAAAACCAACGACCGGCTCTTTCGAGAGCCGGTTTTCTTTTGCCTTGAACTGGGGCGGTTTTTCCCGTTTATTCCCATGAAATCACATCATTTTGTTGCCCGATGGTGACGCGCTTCTGTGGCAAAAAGCCTTTGTTTTCAAGCACTTGGCGGCAAACTGCGCGCACAAAGCGTTGCGCGGTTCATCCATATATCCCAGGGAGGGCGAAATCATGGCGAAAAAAGGGGTAATCTCCGCTCGAAAAGGGCGGAATCAAGTCTGAATCTGAAATCTCAACCCTTTCGGGGGGAATCAGTAAATTATCCACTGCTTGTCATCCAGTCCACTGGATGACTGTCCAACATTGATCCGGGCAGTCAGGCGATCCCAGGGGCGGAATGTGCTGCCGTTGAGACCTGTTTGGTCAAAGATTTCAAAGAGGAATGTATTGAGTCCTAAATCAGCGGAATCCGGTGTTCCGGAGAGGGTGCCATCCGGATTCACTGTCAGCCAGTCGGGACCCGAGGCCTGCCAGGGTATATTGTGGGACGGTGATCCCTGTTACGGCTATATATGGTCCCCCGGATGTGGTTGAATGGCGGAGTGTCCAGGTTTCGGGCCGCCTGGTAAGATCCTCGGCATCGCGCATCTCCAGTAGATCGTGCAGGCATTCAGGCTTTCGAACACGCGTGCCTGGACATAGACCGGCACGTCGGGTGGGTTATAGGCAGAGTCGTTTGAGTTTGATTCGAGCGTCTTTGGTGGTAAACCTCCAATCGACCGGACCGGCGTGTTGATTGTGGCGTTTTTCCCACGCCGCCGTTTCCCGGGCAAGCGTCTGGCGGTCGCCGATGCGCCCGCGTGCGTGTTCAGGTTGTCCATGACGAGCACGATTTTTTCCGCCTCCGGATGAATTTCGTCGCACAATTTCTTGATCTGTTTTGCCCAGTCCACACGCGTTCGCCGCTCGGTTACTTCGACGTGTCGCCGCGCGGCCAGCGGCTCGAAAAACATGAAAATGTTGGCGGTTCCGTTGCGCACGTATTCGTAGTCGAAACGCTCGGGCGCGCCGCCGATGGGCAGGCGCGTTTCCCGCAATAATTGTTTGCTGGCCTCGTCCATGCAAACCAACGGACGCCGCTTGTCAAGCGGGCGGGCGTAGACTTCGAGCACGTCTTCCATGGCGCACACGAACTCGGCGTTGGCCTCGGGCGGGATGCAAAACTGCTCACGTTTCCACGGCTTTAGCTCGCTTTTTTTTTCATCACCTGCCCGACGGTTTCGTGCGAAATCGAGTCGATGTACTCCAGTTCGACGGCGCGGTCGGCCAGCAAGCGCAACGACCAGACGGCATGGCCTTCGGGCGGCTTTTGCAGGCATGGGAGGACTCCTTTTCCCCAAGTCCTCCAACACCGCCGTGAACAGCATCCACAAAAATCGATCAACTCAAGCCTGACAGACCACTAGGAAGATTCCATCCTGCTTCATTTCATTTTTTCCAGCCAGACATTCTCGTCCAGGCGTTTGCACCAAAGGACAGTAGATGTCCTGGAGATGAAACTTTATAGGTTGAATCGTCGGTGGCGATATCTCCACGGCACTCTACACGAGTCCACGCCTCGCAACTGAATTAGCCGGTCTATTACCTGGAGCATAGAGATGAAGCAATTTCTACGGGAGCCTCTCGTTCACTTTATCCTGTTGGGCGCGCTCCTTTTTGCAATCGGCATTTGGCGCGATCACATGAAAGAACAGTCCTTCGTGGCGCAACAACCAACGGTTGAAATTTCAGCAACTACTGTGGAGCTGATCCGTCTGCAACTAAGTCGTCAGTTCCAGAGAGAACCCAGCGAGGCCGAAGTGATCGGGGCGGTGAAGACACGCATTCGAGAGGAAATTCTCTCCCGTGAAGCCCGTGCGCTTGACCTTGACGAGGGAGACAGCGTGATTCGCCAGCGTCTTGCTCAGAAAATGGTATTTCTGATGGAGGATGCTTTGCCAATCGGGCAACCCACAGAAGTAGAATTAAAAGACTATTTTGCAGAAAATATTATTCGGTACACTAAGCCCGAGCAAATAAGTTTCCGCCATGTGTTTTTCAGCCGCGAAAAACGCGGAAATCGCACGGATGACGATGCGTTGGCCGCGCTTGCCCGCTTGCGTGATCAGCCATCGCTTGAGGATTCGCTTGGTGATAGTTTTTTAACAGGTTTTGATTTCGAGAATCTCAGCCAGCAAAATGTGATCGATACTTTTGGTGCCGAATTTGCCAATTCGATTATCAATACTGAACCGGGACAATGGCAAGGCCCCATCGACTCCACGTTTGGATCGCATCTGGTGTTTGTCGAAGCGCGTGTTTACTCACAAAATCCAACGTTGGACGAAGTGAGAGCGAGTGTTCTTCGCGATTTTCAGGATGAACGTCGCAGGGACGCAAATCGGGAACTCTTCGATAAGCTGGAGCAACGCTACAAGGTTCAAATCGAAGATGAAGCGTTGTTGGCATCGAACACGATCAATCAAACGCGAGAGGTCGTGCGATGATCCAACGGTTGTTCCGCCTGCTTCAAGTTCTCGTCTTCTTTGGTATTTGCACAACAGCCTCCGCGCATGAAATGCGCCCGGCATTTCTGGAATTGAAAGAGGTAACGAACGGTGTTTTCGACGTTACCTGGAAAATTCCCATGCTGGGCGAAACAATGAATTCGCCCGGTTCATCGGCGCCCAATGTCGCGCCCCAATTTCCGTCAGGCACAGAACTTCTGTCACCGATGACGATTGAACACGCTCCGGGAGCGATCATTCGTCGGACACGTATTTCCACCGGAATGAATGAACTTGCTGGTTCCCGAATTTCTATCGAAGGGCTGGATCAGGCTTCGATGGATGCACTTGTTCGAATCGAATTCTTGAATGGAAATGTATTTAGTCAGGTGCTTCGTCCAGATGCCCCCTATCTGGAAGTGCAAGGAGAAAATGCGACCCCTCGCGCGAGCGGATATTTGATCCTGGGCGTAGAGCATATCCTTCTGGGAATCGACCACCTGCTGTTTGTCACCTGTCTGCTGTTATTGGTTCATGGCAAGTTTGAAATTTTCCGTACCATCACCGCATTCACCCTCGCACACAGCATCACGCTGGGGCTGGCGGCGCTTGGTTTTGTCCAAGTACCCTCGGGCCCCGTGGAAGCAACCATCGCGTTAAGCATCGTTTTTCTGGCGGTGGAAATCGTCAAAGAAATGCGCGGAGAGAAGAGCATAACGTCGCGTCGCCCATGGCTTGTGGCCTTTATCTTTGGGCTTTTGCACGGATTCGGATTTGCTGGCGCATTGTCCGATATCGGGCTGCCAAATGGTGAAGTCCCGCTCGCACTTTTCCTTTTTAACGTGGGCGTAGAACTCGGTCAGATCGTTTTTGTGTTAATCGTTGGGGCTTTCCTTTATGGTTTGAAGCGTGTACCGCGCATCAAACTGGATTGGTGGCGCTTTGCTACCACCTACTGCATCGGTTCAACCGCCAGTTATTGGCTGATCACGCGAGTCATCGCGATTTGGTGAGAAGTATCCCGATTTTTCAAAAGGATAGATTTCGATGAAACAGATGAAGAAGATGGCGATGTTGGCATCGGTCCTTGCTTGCTCGGCAACGTTTACAGCAACGGCCTATGAGGAATCAACCGACCACGCTCCCACTAAAGAAAGCGTCGAGTTGGTTATTGGAAAAAAACCTTACTCACCGTATGCTGGGCGAGAATTTCCCACGCGCGTGATGTGGGGCGACACGCACCTGCACACGGCAATCTCGGTGGATGCGGGGGCAGCGGGGTGTAAGCTCGGGCCAGAAGACGCTTATCGGTTCGCACGTGGCGAGGAAGTAACAACTTCAACGGGTGAGCGCGCACGAATTTCTCGTCCTTTGGATTTCCTGGTGGTCGCCGACCACGCGGAAATGTTCGGACTCATGCCACAACTCTTGAAGGGTGAACCCAGCATTCTTGCGACGGAAAAAGGAAGACGTTGGTACGACATGCTGAAACAAGGTGGGGACGCCGCTTTCGAAGGCATGTGGGAAATCATTGGAACGCTTGTCGCGCCCGATCCTCCCATCGATAGCCTCGATGCCATTCGCTCCGCATGGGAAGCTAACAACATTGCTGCTGAAAAATATAATGAACCCGGACGATTCACAGCATTCATTGGGTTTGAATGGACGTCGGCGCCAAACGGAAACAACCTGCATCGTGTCGTGGTGTTCCGCGATAACGCCGATAAAGCAAACCGAACGCTTCCTTATTCCCAATACGACAGTCCCAACCCCGAAGACCTTTGGAAGTGGATGAAGGCATACGAAGACAGCACAGGCGGACGCCTCCTGGCGATTCCTCACAATGGTAACATCAGCGGGGGGCTCATGTTTTCCGACGTCGATTTTGTGGGGAACAAGCTGACGAGCAAATACGCCACCGATCGCATGCGCTGGGAACCCCTTGTCGAGGTCACGCAGCAAAAAGGGGACAGCGAAACCCATCCGTATCTTTCGCCGGAGGATGAATTTGCTCCTGGTGACCGCTGGGATAAACTGAACCTCAATGGTAATACGCCGCAAACGACCGACATGTTCCAATACGAATATGTTCGAGAAGCACTCAAACGCGGACTTCGTTTTGAGGAGGAACTCGGCGTCAATCCGTTCAAGTTTGGCATGATCGGCAGCACCGATTCCCACGTTGGTATTCCTGCAGTGGAGGAAGACAACTACTTTGGCAAGCTGCCTCCTTACGAACCATCGGCGGGCCGATGGGAACATGTCGGTGTGGCATACAAACCGGACCCCACGCTTAACGTTTATGGTTGGGAAATGCTTTCGTCCGGTTTGGCAGCAGTGTGGGCCAAGGACAACACGCGTGAATCCATCTTCGATGCCATGAAACGCAAGGAAGTGTACGCAACCACGGGTTCTCGAATGACCGTTCGTTTTTTTGGGGGATGGGACTTTGAAGCCGCCGATGCCAATACGCGCAGCCCTGCAAACGTAGGCTATGACAAGGGCGTTCCAATGGGTGGCGACCTTTGGAAAGCTCCGGATGGTAAAGCGCCTTCCTTCCTGGTCGCCGCCATGAAAGATCCGCTCAGCGGTAACCTGGATCGCATTCAAATCGTGAAGTGCTGGAAAGATTCCGCAGGCGAATTGAAAGAGAAAGTATATGACGTGGCTTGGTCTGGCGATCGCAAACCAGGGCCCGATGGAAAGCTGCCTTCGGTTGGCAACACGGTCGATGTCGAAAATGCCACCTGGACAAATACAATCGGCGCGCCTGAGCTGATTTCCATTTGGGAAGACCCGGATTTCGATCCCAGTAATCGCGCGTGTTATTATGCCCGTGTCATCGAAATTCCGACGCCTCGTTGGACATGTTATGATGCCAAACGCTACGGCATCAAAATGCCAGTCGAAGTACCCATGACAACCACGGAAAGAGCCTACACCTCGCCCATCTGGTACACTCCCGCTCGCTGATATTTGCACCAAACGATCTTTCGGCTTTTTAACTTCATCAAAAAGTTGAGCTCAACATGAGTGTTTACATCATTTCCGCTATTGAATCCGAGCAACAGGATGACAACCGGGTTCAAACTGTCTGGTTGCGGATTCGGGAACTTTTTTCCCGCCGCCCAGGATTTATTCAGGGGCACTTATATCGCAGCACTAAAGATCAATGCACGCCGAGATATTATGGAATGAGCGAGTGGGCATCCGAGGAGGAACTTCGTCAGGCGATGATGTCGTTGTTAACTTCGGATCTGCCCGACCGAATCACCGTGGCTCATCGTCTGGAATTATACGAGCGCGTTTATTGATCCACTTTATTCCGAAAACGAAAACCACGGTCACAACGATCCACCCCCGTTTATTTTCAAGGAGATTACCTTGCAATTCAAAACTCGCAATCGCTTCGCCATCGCCTTGTTAGCCTCGATGGCAGTCTTTACCACTTCGTGCACGTTCGGGCCGAATTTCGAAAGCCCCGAGGTAACAACACCCGATTCCTGGCGCGACGCTGGCAACGAAAAATTAGAAGGCGAACCTTTGAATCAGATCGAATGGTGGAATCAGTTCAACGACCCGACGATGGAGTCTCTGATTTCGCAGGCCATGCGCGATAATACCGATCTGCAAGCAGCCGCTCTTCGAATCGTACAAGCACGCATTGGCCGAGCCGTTGCTTCGGAAATGCTTCTGCCCATTGTTACGGGAAAAGCAACTGGCGCGCACGTTTGGATGAGTGAAACACAAAAACCCGATGTTGAGGTCTCGATTCCCGATTTAAAATTACCGGGCAAAAAATTACAGAAACCAAATGTATCGATGCAACCGGAGCTCGATTTGTATAACGCCAGTTTTGACGCCATTTGGGAACTGGATATCTGGGGGGTAAAGCGTCGTGGTATCGAATCCAAAGCCGCATTACTTGGCGCTGCCTATGCCAGCTATGACGACATGATGGTCACACTGGCGGGGGAAGTTGCGGCGACCTACATTCAAATCCGCGCCGTACAGACACGCCTGGCAACAACCCAAGAAAATATTGCGTTAATGGAACAGTTCCAGACAGCGGCACAGGAACGGTTTGATCGCCACGAAGGCTCAGAGTCGGATGTTTTGATGGCGAAGTCGTTGGTTTCGACAATGAAACTGGATATTCCACGGTTGGAACAAGCGCTCCGCGAATCGGAAAACGCCTTGGCGGTGTTACTTGGGAAAACACCCCAGGAGGCAGATGGATTGATCGGCGAACCTGGACCAATTCCGTCGATTCCACCGACCATCGCTGTTGGTATTCCCGCCGACTTGTTGCGACGCCGTCCCGACGTGCGCCGTGCCGAATTCATCGCCCACTCCGAGTGCGCACGCATTGGCATGGCGAAGGCATCCATCCTGCCTTCATTCAACCTGATCGGCTCCATCGGGCTTGCTTCGACGGATTCCGACAGGTTCTTCCACCATGATAGTGCAACAGGCGCCGTTGGCGGCATGGTGAGCTTTACCGATCTGATCATGTACCCGTTTTCCGTCGAGCGCGTTCGTCTTGCCGACGCGCAATACGAAGAATCGTTGTTGGCATATAAATCGACGGTTTTGCGCGCGTATGCTGAAGCGGAAAATGCAATGAATGCCTATGCCAACTCGCTCCAGGAACATCAGATTGCCGCCGAGGGCGCCGAGGCAGCGGCAAGCTCCACCGAATTGACCATTCGGGACTACAGCCAGGGTAAAGTCGAGGTCTCCGTCCCTCTGATGGCGCTGACCTATCAAGCGTCCCTCCAGGATCGCACGATTGCAGCACAAGGCGCTGCCGCAATGTATATGGTGGCAACCTATAAGGCGCTGGGTGGTGGATGGGAAAACCGAACCACCATGAATCTTGTGCCCGAGGAGATACGCGAACGCATGCAGGAGCGCACCGATTGGAAGTCCTTTACCGGCAAAAAAGAACTCAATACACAACAACTGGATTCCGTTCCGGAATGAAACAAAATCACCAGCGCTCCTTCGAAAGGAGCATAATCTACTTGCCGAACAAGCAAAGTCTATTAACGTGAATGCGTTACACGGCAGCCTCCATACCTCCGCCCAATCGGCGGAGGTATGACGCATTTTCAGAGGACTGATATGATTCGTGAAGGTATGATAAAAGTCGGCGTCCAGACTATTCAGGTTAACTCAAATGAAAACAGCTCCCGTTGAACGGACGGATTGTGGTTTGGAAGCGAGTATTCTGAGATGAGAAGTGAGTGGATTTTGCCGGGTGTTTTCAATTATTCCTGTTTCAGGATTTTGTGTCTGTTTTTATTCCTGACGTCATCGATTAATGCGGAGATCGATTCGGAAAAAACGAAAGTCGTTCTGGTTTTATATTCAGACAGAGCCATCCCGGCTGTTGCGATATTCGACGATTCAATGCAACGCACGCTTCGATCAAACTACGAAGGGGCGTTTGACTATTATGTCGAATATCTGGACCTGGAACGTTTTTCCGATACGCATGACGACAGCGCCATCATTAATTTCCTGCGGGATCGTTATCAGGACCATCCCCCCGATGTTATTGTCGCGGAGCGTATTCCCGCCCTCAAGTTATTGCTCAAACACCGTGAAACCCTGTTTCCCGGCACGCCAATTGTCCACACCGTTCTGACAACGCGGGAAGTCCAGCAAAATTCATTTCCCGCCGATGTCGTTGGGACTCCTGTCAATTGGGACCCGACTCCCATCCTGGAATTAGCATTCCAGATGCATCCCGATCGACGACGGCTTACTATCGTTACCGGGACGCTACCCTTTGACAAACGTTGGGATGCGGCTCTTCGCCATTGGGCTTCGGTCAACGACACCGGGAGATCGGTTGAATTTTTAAGCGGCTTGCCCCTGGAAGAGGTTGCCTCGCATCTGGCGAAGTTGGGGAAGGAAGATATCGTTTTCACCCCAGGCATCATGGGGGACGGGTCGGGAAAAACATTTAACGGCGAACATTCTCTTAATATCGTTTCAAAAAATGCAAACGCCCCCATTTACGGCGCATTTGAAAACCATGTGGGTAATGGTTGTACGGGCGGACTGATCACCACCTATGAAAGCATGGCTGAAAAAGCCGCCGATTCAGTTATTAAAATTCTACAGGGGATTCCACCTTCCGAAATTGAGCAGGAGGAGATGCTGCCGCGCGTTGCCTGCTTCGATTGGCGGATGGTGCGCCGTTGGGAAATCCCAGAAGAACGCATTCCCCCAGACAGCATCATTCGATATCGGGAACCAACGTTCTGGGAAGCCTATCGGTGGCATGTACTGGGAATGATCGCCGTTCTCATCGCCGAAAGTCTTCTGATCGCGGGCTTGTTGATCCAACGCCGTCACCGGATGCGTGTCCAGCGCAGCCTCGATGAACGACTTGCCTTCGAACATATGGTTTCCGAATGTTCCACCGCCTTTGTCAACATGCCCGATGCGCAAATCGAATCGCACATCGAAGAAACCATGAAGGCGACGGCCCGGTTGTTGGAATTCGACGGTGCCCGACTTTCTTTCAAAACCCAAAGAGGAATTGAAATCAGACTTACCGCCAATCCCGATGCCGAGGACAATGCTGCAATCGAGGCTTTGAGCAATCCAGACCGGTTCCCCTGGAGTTCACAACGCTTACAACAAGGACACGATGTTTACTTTTGCACGTTGGATGAACTTCCACGGGAAGCGAACGCCGATCGATTGGCCTTCGAAAAACTTTCCATCCACTCCTTGTGCAGCATCCCACTTTCTTCCGAAGGTTCCGCTTTCGGAGTTTTTACACTGTTCAACCGATCCCGAAAAATGACAACGAATGCTGAGTTGCTGAAGCGTCACCGGATGGTCGGCAACCTGATCTTGAATGCGTTAATTCGTCGTGAAGCCCAGCAATCGATTGAAGCGAGCGAACGAGCGATGAGTTTAGCTGCGGATGCCGCAAAACTTGTCTATTGGATTTGGAATATCCCAACCGATGAAATTTGGGCTACAACAAAAGGGCGTGAATTGTATGGCCTGATTTCAGACGAACGTATCGACTTCCAACAGTTTCTCGAAACCGTCGTGCAGGAAGACCGAGAGTCGTTGCTTGTCGCCGTACAGGAAAGCATTTCCAATGGCACGGATTTCGAATGTGAATACCAGATCAACACGCCTCAAAACGTCCGCCGTTGGATCGTTGCACGTGGTCGCGTGGAATTCGACGACCAGCAACATCCCCGTCGAATGCGCGGCGTCTCAATAGACGTGACGCGTCGCAAGAAAGCAGAAGAGGAATCGTCGCAACTGCGTTCCGAATTCGCCCATCAACTTCGTGTCAATACACTGGGAGAACTTTCCGGCGCCCTTGCCCATGAACTCAGTCAACCTCTTGCCGCTATTCTGGCGAACGCAGAAGCAGCGGAAATTCTCCTGTCCCTTCCCAACCCTGACATCAATGAAATCCGTTCGATTCTTTCCGACATCCGACAGGATGACAGCCGGGCAGGAGAAATTATTCACGGAATCCGTTCTTTCCTGCGCCGCGAAGAACCGAAAATCAGTTGTCTGAATGTCAGCAAACTGATCGAGGAATCCATCCGACTGATACGTCCCGTCGCAACGTTGTTGGATGTCGAAGTAAAGACAGAGGTAATGGAAAACTTGCCCATCGTTCGAGGCGATCAAATACAATTGCTGCAAGTCGTATTGAACCTCGCTGTCAATGGCATGGATGCCATGCGCGAATCACCGCCCGAGAATAGGCTACTTATTCTGCAAGCGCGGCTGATAAATCCTCAAACGGTGGAAGTCGCAGTTGTGGATCGTGGCCATGGAATTAAGCAGGATGATGTAGAGCAGGTGTTTTCACCCTTTGTTTCCACCAAGCCCAACGGTTTGGGACTTGGCCTGCCCATCTGTCGCAAGATCGTGGAAAGCCACGGTGGCTCTTTAAAGCTACGGAATAATTCGGAAGGTGGCGTCACGGGGTATTTTGTTCTTTCAATCATGTGAAAAATGGACAGGACAAGCCAACGAGGGACTAACAAACAACTGTTATCCCTTTTGTTCAGCAATGATTTTTGAAGAAACAAATAACGGTGGACCTAGGGCTAAGATTGTGTTTGAGCCCGAGATATTTTAGTTTTTACAATTGAAAAGATTTAGTCTGTTCTCGACGGCCCAGCCAACGATACGAAACGAGAAGTCCGCCATGAGCACCGTTTACCTGGTTGATGACGACGCTTCCTTTCTAAAATCCACCGAACGTCTGCTTCGACTCTGCGGCTATAAGGTACTTGCCTTCAATTCCGTTCATGATTTCATCCGTCACCGAAAACTAGGTGGACGGGGGTGTCTGGTGGTGGACTTGAAAATGCCCGAACTGTCCGGACTGGAACTGCAAGCCGAACTGGCGAAAAATCTCGACCCCATAGCCGTTGTCTTCCTGAGCGGCGAAGGCGACATCCCCGCATCCGTGAGCGCGATGAAAGCCGGCGCCGAAGACTTTCTCACCAAGCCCGTCTCTCGGGAAGTTTTATGCGACGCAATCGATCGAGCAATCAACCGCAATGCAGAGCATCACGATCAAGTCACACGCCAGCAAGACCTGCGCGCCCGGTACGAATCCCTGACACCGCGAGAGCGCGAAATTCTAGGTCACCTGTTCGCGGGAAAGCTGAATAAAGAAATTGCCTTCGACCTTGGTCTCGCAGAACGAACGGTTAAGTTTCATCGCGCAAACATCATGGAAAAGCTCTGCGCCCAAACATCGACGGACATGTGGAAAATCGCCCAGGAACTCGGGCTCGCTAAATCCTCCTGACCTATACACGGACTTTTTAATTAATATAAGTTTGCAGCAGATTTTTTCCCTGTACCTAAGGTCAGTAGAATCCATTTCATCCTACCTGCCAGCATACGCCGAACGCTCGAAGACACTACAAATGGGCACACGGCAAAACGTATGGTTGGTATTATCGACGACGATAAACGAATGCTTCAGGCGCTAACCCGGCTCCTGACGATTGCCGGGTATGATGTATTGAGTTTTTCTTCGGCGGACGCATTTCTGAAAGATCCAAGACGCGCTGCGATCAAGTTCCTCGTCGTCGATGTGCAACTTCCCAATATGACCGGATTCGATCTTCAAAAAAAACTGATCGAACTCGGCGAAAATCGCCCCATTGCTTTCATCAGTGCCTTCGATGAGGAAAACGTGTTCGAGCAAGCGCGGGCGCTTGGCGCGGTGTTGTATTTACGAAAACCTTTTCCGACCCGCGAACTGATCGACATCATCCGCAATACGATTGGCGAGGGAACATTGAAGAGATAATGACTAGAAGGACGAAACTGACTTTTCAGGAGATCGAAAGATGAAAATTACATTTACCTTTGTTAATGGAACGGACTTTGTCCTTTGGCAACGCGATCCCGTGAGATGCCATCACATTTGCGAGCAACTTACCCGCCCCTCATTATTTAACCAGGAATTCAAACCTCTCTGCGGCCCAATGGGTATTGGCGGGGTGGCAATGGAACATGTGGAGTCCTTAACCTTCGAGGAATTTGACGGAATCGCCATCCCGGCAATCGCTGGGTTGGAGGGCAACAAAGTAATGAACGCGGCGGAGTTCGATACAATACTTCAACAGGATGGCGAACGTCTGGTTGATCAAAGAGAAACAATCAGACCCGGCCAGGAAATTACTCACTATGTAAGTTGCACCATGACCAGTGGCAAAAACCATTATTTGCGCATGCAAAACGCGCTGCGTTCCCATATCGATCAAATCATCCGTCTGAAGAAACTTGCCTTGGCGTCAACAATCGCTGCCCGTTTCGACGGGGGAATTCTTCTGCTGAATCCAGGACAGATTCTGATGTTTCAGGCATGCCCTGGCGCACCTAATGTTTCTCCCGAAGCCTGGTATTTTCAGGAACAAGGTTGAAGCATTATTTCGAAACTGGTGCTTTGCCGTGTTTGATGGGTGCTTGAGGATAGCCGTCTTCTAAACGCCACAATTGATCGGCGAGCGGTATCAAGGGTCGGCCCGACTCGGCGCCTGCATCCCGGTTGTCCCGTAATAGTAAGATAAGGTCGGAACTGGCCGAAGGATTTTCATAGAAGTAACTATGGCCAAGAAAATCGGTACTGACCTTTGAATCGATCATGTCGACATTTTCGAAGTAAGAGAGCGCCTGCAATTGCTCGGGCGTGAACGAATCAACGTTCAGCAATCCGATTCTCGACCAGCTTTGGTGAAGCCAACTGGAAAGTTTCAGCGCCTTGTCGCTTCTGGAAAGATAAATTGTCAAACGACCCATGCTCAAAGGGAGTTGCTCGCTACTGATACGCTGCGCTGCCACCTCCATGTCAATGTCAGGTGACGCAAGAACAACGTTTCCAAGTTTGAGGGATTCTCGTGGGTTCTGACCGGATGCACGCGCGGCAATGGTTAACTCTCTGAGAGCCGACAGCGTTACGTCGGTACCTCTGCTGTGGGCAAGAATGTTAATCTTATGAATATCGGGGTCCGCCGCTAAATCTTCCAAAAACATCTTCAAATGAAAGACGGTAAAGTCACCTGATTCCGAATCGGTTGTATAGCCCGTCAGGCCACCGGAACCTGCGGGCCAACTGTAGGCAATCGGCACGCCTTGTCGCCCCATGAAATGCCACAAATTTCCGATAGTGCGGACCGCATCGTTGAAACTATTATTATATCCATGAATGAAAATATAAACCTCTTTGCGCGATGAACGCTCCAGGCGCTTTTGCAGGTATTGATGAAGTCGTTGGCGAGTGAGGAGCCGACGTTCAGTAAACTCCGCGTATGTAGCCGAAGGATCATCGATTCGTGCCGCCTGCCAAAATGTTCCTGGATAGCGAAAAACAACGTCTGGTTCCGCAATTGAAAGTTTTGTTTTGTCGTTACGTTTCTTGCTCAGACTCTCCTCAACAAGATCATTCCAGGTAAGGTTTTCGCCGACCTCGACGCGACATTGACCAATGTGCAAATGACCGGACCGACCTGCTCCGAACGACAGAGCCTCGTTCGCGCTTTCTTGCAACGGCAAACGATCCGTAGCAAATACAACTTCAATGTCGGAGGATTGTAATTCACCTGGCACATTGGTAAAAGGGTTGCTCGCGCCATCCACATACAAAGTGGGACAACGCATTAATCGAGACGAACCGCACCCCCAAAATGCCGTCGCAATCCACAACATCAAAACCAGGTGTACGAGGTTGCAATGCCAGGAACGTTTATCATTCAATGCCAAGGTCATTTACATTTCTCTTGTTTAATTAAACGTCAAAACACGGCAGTAAGAAAACGTAATCGCACCATATAAAACTCACGCGATCCGATAGTCTTATGGTATTAACTTAATAAGCGGTCCTCATTGCGAATCGTCCACCGGTTGTTCGCCGTCCTCAATACGTTCTGCTACAAGCCGCTCGCGGATTCGTGACGACCAATGGTCGAAAGCATCCTTCACATCTCCCCACTTTGTAAACATCCCTCTGAATGCTTTGGAGCCATAGCGCTCGTCCACACCAGCAAACAACCGCTCATTTGTCATGGAATCCAAAATTTCCACTTCACCGTGCGCCTTGCCTGTTGCCACCGATGTGCCCACGCCCAATTGCGTTACCGTAGATAACATACGGGTGTTTGGTATAATCGTACTTACACTATCGAGCACCACCTTGGAACCGCGCGCCTCGGTAATGGCTGCCCGTACGCGCATTGTTCCCGGTCCGGGCTCCGTGGTAAGATGATAGTCTTTAGCAAGTTCTTCGGTGAGGGAATTTTGAAGATGGGCGACCAGATTCTGAAGCTGCTCCGGATCGAGCCTGACCAGTTTGGAGTCCTCCGGCGCCCATACGGACACCGGATCGATGATCACGGATTTATAGCGGGTAAAATCGGTGTTGGGATTCACATAGACCAACGCCGCCTGCCCGCTCCCGCCTTCTTCAAGCAACGAATAGTCATTCAAAAATCCCGACGGCTCCACGGAACGTGCTTGCCGCGTCGTGCTGCAAGAACACAAAGGCAACACAATACAAAGTGTCGAAAACATGGTTAATAATCGCAAGATTGAGGTCCATCCTTGAGTAAATTTGCCGAATAAGAACTTCGAACTCTGCATGGAGTGAATTCCGCCCTCGTCGAAGATAAAGCAACTATTTACAGGACTACCCGTTGGTTTCTACTGTCTGTTGGTGCAGGTTCGTGAAGTGGCCTAAGCAGCCATGTTGTTTGAGAGAGAAAAAACGAACCCTGGGTTATTATATTTAGCGGAATGGGGAAGTGAAACCCTTCACAGTCAAGAACTCTTTTATCGCTCTTTTCGAGCGATATTTCGGTATTTAAGAGATCGTGACTTCAAAATGGGTTTTTGCCATCTTGAGAAAAATTTGGAGGGATTCTGATTTGATGCCACTCAAAGCGTATATTCCCCCGAGGATGGGAATAAATGTGAATGTTTTTTTGGGTCAGGGGGTGTCTCGCGCGTCTATCACTTTTGGAGTCACCTATCGATCAATCAAAATGGAGACTATTCACTCGGTAAAAGAAGGTTCACGGATTATTGAAAAGGAAAAATGGTTCGGTATTTTGATGTTTCTGCCCAATCGTGACAATTTGTGCATCTGCGTCTAGGTAAATGCCACGTTGTTGCGTACTCTTCAGATCGAACACCCGCAGTTTCATTTTGAAAGGATTTGTCACCATGCCAAAGGTGAAGTTCATCCCTATCAGCAATGCCATCGAGATCAGCGGGCACCCGACAAACCGCGCGTTTGACCGTTGGTGCCGTCGATTCAACGCCGACCATCCCGCGCAACCGGTGATTCGTCGCCACAATGCGGTCGAGGTCGGCAGTCTGGAGCGCGCGCTGATGATCGATGCCCGGCGCATGACGCCGGAACTCGACGCAGGCGCAGCATTGTCGGCACTGCACACAGGGGAGGGTTGAACCTTGCGACCAAAAAAAGAATATGGAGAGGCGGAAGCGTGAAGCTATCGAACTACAACTTACGTTCGGCGATTCAGGCGCGTGCGTGGGAACTTGCGCAAATTGTGCTGGGTGGACCTGGAAAACCGGAAGGCCCGAATGCGGTTTATTGCGTGCCATGGCGCGAAGACAACAAACCGTCCCTCAAGGTGTTGCGCGAATCGAACAACGGGCACGATCCTGGGTTCTGGCGCGACTTCGGGCGCGATGAATCAGGCGATATTTTCGAGTTGGTTGCCCGTGCGAATCGGCTTGATTGTGCCCGCGAATTCCCCAAGGTCGAATTGCGTGCGACCTGCTCGGGATCGTCCAGGAAGCCCCACGCGCGGAATCTGGTGGCAATTCGCTCGACGATCTGGCTCGGCAATACGGTTTGACATGGCAGGATTTTCAGGACGCCGGTTGTTCGAGGGACGGAGACATAATCCTTTATCCGATTCGCAAGAGGGACGGAGTCACCGTTCGGAAATTCAAAGCCATCGTGCGCGGTGAAAACGGCAAGCGTCTGCCTTGGGGGGACAAGGGTAGCGGGTTCCAGCGCGGTCTGTTCGATTGCGGGTTGGATCATTGCGCGGGTGCGAAGTTGGTTCTTGCCGAAGGCGAAGAGAAGGCAATTGCCGCGAAAATAGCGGGCTTTAGCGCAGTCTCGCCCGCCAATGGCGCGAGCGGTTTGCACAAAGACGCTGCCGCGATGATTGCGAACGCCAGTCCCGCGCGCGTGATTATCGCTTTCGATGCGGACGACGGAGGCACAAAGGGGACGGAGAAGTCCGGACGTCTGTTGCGGGCGGCGGGCGTTGCCGATATTCGCCGCATTGTCTGGCCCGAAGACGTGCCGAGCGGATACGATCTAAACAACGTGCTGGTGGAAAACGACATCGATAGCGTGCGCGATTTACTCGATTCCGCCGTTGCCTGGGAGCCGTCGAGCGGCACGATTGAAACAGTCTCGACGTACTCGCGCGATTGGGGCGAAGTCGGCACAATTGGTCCGCCACCACCCGAGGAGTTCCCGCTCGATATGTTCGCGGGCATTCCGATTCTTCGCGATTTTGTTCATCAATTATCATGGGAGACGCAAACTCCGCCCGATGCGGGCGGCATGGCGGTGCTCGCCGCGTTGGCAACTTGCACAGCGCGGCGATTTGAGTTCCCAAGACGCGGGCCATGGTGGGAGCCGTTGAATTTGTTCACTCTTTGTGCCCTGCCCCCAGCGAACCGAAAAAGCGCGGTGTTCGGTACCGTGCGCAAACCGCTCGACGAGTACGAAGAGGAAAAGCGGGAATCCGAACGAATCGGAATCGTCAAGGCGACTCGCCAGAAAGACGTTCTGAAAGGGCGACTTGAGAAAGCAGAAAAAGAACTCACCAGACAATACAGCGAGGACAAACAAGCCGAATTCGAGCGGTTGATCGAAGAACACGAAAGTTTGATCGTTCCCGCGAAAACGTGCATCACCGTGGGCGACGTGACGGTTGAACAACTCGCAACGATCATGGCGGAACAAGGCGGGCGCGTGGCGTTGTTTTCCGCCGAAGGGTCCGGGTTGTTCAGCATGGCGGGCGGGCGATATTCCAAAAGCGGCGCAACCAGTCTCGAAATTTATCTCTCGGGCCACGGGGGCGACAGTTTGAAAATCCACCGTCGCGGGCGTGAGGAAGTTATTTTGCAACCCGCCCTGACTGTGGCGCTGATGATTCAACCGGCAATTCTGGGCAGGAACGTTTTCAAAAACCAGGCGTTTCGCGACAGCGGACTGCTCGACCGCTTTTTGATTGCGATGCCCGAATCGTGGGTAGGACGGCGTGAAATCGAACCGCAACCCATGACCAACGCCACTGAAACCGGTTATCGCGCCCTGATTCGGCGCCTGCTAGAAATTTCCGCCCGGCAGAACGAACCGAAATGCCTCTGGTTGTCGCGCAATGCTTTCTGTTTGCTCAAAGACTTCGAGCGTCAGCGTGAACCGCGTTTACTCGACGAATTCAAAGAAATTGCAGGGTTCGCGGGCAAACTGCACGGTGCAATCTTGCGCGTGGCGGGGAACCTGCATCTGGCGGCGCATTGCCAGCGAACGAATGCACCCGAGGAAATCGAAGTCTCCGGCGAAACGATGGAATTGGCGCTCTTTCTAGCACCGTACCTTTTGAGCCATGCAAAAGTTGTTTACCACGAGATTTCATGGGACGAAACGAACCAAGACGCGCGCGCCCTTATCGGATGGATCGAATGCACACACCCCGAAGGCGGCACCGTGACCTTGCGCGAGATGCAACGGGGGAAAACCTGGGAGAAAGAACGAACGCTCGCCGTGTGCGAAATGCTTTGTGCGAAGAACTACCTTCGACATATCGCCGCGCCTCCTTCGCCCGGACCCGCAACCATTCATTTTGAAATCAACCCAGTGATTTTGCCGACAACCGAAGCCGAAATCGAGGTGGTGAGATGCTAACTGTCAGAACTGTCAGAGGGTTTTGGAGAAATGAACTCAAAAAACTGTCCGTGCTGTCGGAGGAATACTTAAAGGCGATTTTTAAGTCTATTGATATTAAGATTCCCACCATACACTGGGCGATTTTCAGAATCTATTTACCAAAACGGTCTGACAGTTCTGACAGTTAGCCGAAGGCAAGCAGGTTTTGAATCGAAACGACTAACCAGAGCTAACATTTCTGAAGGCTAAAAATCCGTAACACGTGCAACCACCCGAATTGGAAGGAAACAATCATGCTCTCCGCTCGCCAACGCGCCTTTGTCGATCACTACCTTGTCAGCCGCAACGCTTCGGACGCCGCGCGCCAGGCGGGATATTCTGCGCTCGCCGCGCATTCATAAAGCCCGCTGTTTTCAAGGCTTTTCGCACATCGAGCGCAGCGTTGACATCGCTGAGGTCACAAGTTCGATCCTTGTATCGCCCACCATTTTTTTTTCTTCCTCCAAACACTAAATTTCAACTCGTCGGTTCGTCCTGGAACAATTGGCTTAGTTCCTCGGTCGCGCCGGAAGCCGCCACGGTGATGACGATGTCGCCGGGGCGAATCTGGTCGTTGCCGCGCGGAATGGTGACTTGATGCCCGTGCACGACGGCGCCGATCAGCGTCCCTTTGGGAAGTTTCACGTCTTTGAGCGCTTTGCCCACGATGGCGGAACGCGAGAGCGCCTGGTATTCGGTGACTTCGACGGCGCCGTCTTCGAGCAAGGTGACGGAGCGAATTTTTCCCTGCTTGACGAGTGTCATGATTCGGTTGGCGGCGACGATGCGCGGCGAAAGAGCGACATCGATTCCAACCTTCTCGACGACGCGAACATAATCGGGGCGATCGATCAGGCAGGCGGTTTTCGACACTTTCAACTCGCTCGCCAAGAGTGCCGACATCACGTTGGATTCGTCGTCTCCCGTCGCTGCGACGAAGTAGTCCATCGAATCGATGCCTTCCTCGCGCAGGAATTGGATATTCGTGCAATCGCCATGCAACATGACGGCTTTGTTCAGGTTTTCGGCGACTTGCTCGAGACGCGAGCGGTTGTTGTCGATCAGGTAAACGCGATGTTTGCGCGCTTCGAGTTGTTCGGCAAGAAAAAGCCCCGTCTCGCCCGCTCCGGCAATGGCCACGCGGCGCGATTCATGGACTTTGGTTTCCTGCTCGGTATCGAAGTCGGGGTGAATCTGGTCGATCATCTCGGGCAAACCGATCAATGTCACATGGTCGCCCGCCATCAACGTGTCGTCGCCGCCAGGGATAAAAATCTCCTTGCCGCGTCGGATGATGGCGACCAGCACACCGAACGGCAATTCCAGTTCCCGCAAGGATTTTGTCGAGTATAAGCTGAACGGTGAAAGCAACACGGTACGCAGTTGCACGCGTCCCTGGGCCAGCGTTGCCATGGCCAGCGCCGCCGGGTTTTCGATAAATTTGGCGATTTCGAGCGCGGTTAAAATTTCCGGCGACAACAGGAGGTCGATCCCGAGCGGATCGCGAAAATTCACGTCGGCGGTGTTCAAATAAAATCGCGACCGCACGCGCGCGACCACGCGTTTGACGCCCATTTTTTTGGCGGCATACGCCATGATCAGGTTCGTGTTGTCTTGTTCCGTGAGCGCCAGCAGCAAATGGGTTTCTTCGCCGCCGATCGCCGTGCGCAAGGCCACCGGATCGCATCCATCGCCCATGAACGTTTGCACGTCGAGATGGTCTTCGAGTTCGCCAAGTTTACCCGGATCGCGATCCATCATCACGACATCGTGGTGTTCGCGCGTCAGGTGGCTGGCAATGTTGGAACCGACCGTTCCGGCTCCGACGACAATCACACGCATGGCGGGTTATCCCCCGAAAAAATCATTGGAATCAAAACGCGCCTTTACCCTTCAACACCGCCGGAACGGTTCGGATTAAAATCTCCACATCGAGCAGCAACGATTGATTCATGATGTAATAGAAGTCGTACTGCATATTGAGGTGCAATGGCAGGTTTTTCCGTCCGATCACTTGCCACAACCCCGTTATGCCCGGCTTGACATCCAGACGACGTTTTTCCCACGCCTCGTATTGTTCGACAATAAACGGCATCTCGGGACGTGGACCGACCATCGACATTTCGCCTCGCAATACGTTCAACAATTGCGGCAATTCGTCGAGGCTCGTTTTGCGCAACCAACGCCCGGCACGCGTTACGCGCGGGTCTTCGGCACTCGATGGCGCCACGGCGTACTGCTCGGCGTCCGTGCGCATGGTGCGATACTTGAAAATCTGAAACAACCGACCATCGCGCCCGACGCGCTCCTGGCTGAAGAACACCGGACCCGGCGAATCCGATTTGATCCACAAGGCAATCCACCAGTGAAAGAACGCCATCCATACCAACGATCCCGCCAACGACACCAGCAAGTCGAACACGCGCTTGGCGAATGCCTGCGGACGAGGCAGGTGCCCGTCGCGCAATGTCACAACCGGGAACGCGGCGATTTCATCGACTTTCGCGCGCGAAGCAATCACGCCGAACATGTTCGACACCATCTGGATGCGCAATCCCGGCGTTTGCCCCAGGTTGATCAGGTTCAATTGCTCGGTCGGACTCAAATGCGGCACGGCAATGAACAATTCCTCGATGCCTTGCGCGCGCACAAGTTCTTCGAGTTTCGTGGAATCGCCCAGAATACGATCCGCGTCCGAAATCTCGAACTCCTCGTCGCCCGGATGACGCACAAACCCGATGAACTCAAACCCGATCTCCGGGTGCGTATCGAGCGTGCTGCGCACATCGCACGCCAGGCTTCCCGTCCCCACCACAGCGGCACGCACAAGGCCATGGCCTTTGCCAAGCGAGGTGGCTTTGATCGAACGGAACGTTGAACGCGTAATGTACAGATGGATTCCCGCATACAAGGCGGCGAAAAAAATCACGAGGCGCCCAAGGTCGAGTTCCTTCAAAAAATACCCAATCACCATCATGTACAGAAGGTAATGGTAGGTGGCTTTGAGCAGCGCCCCCCAGCGCGCCAACGACGACAACCGCCGCCGCGTACGATACAACCCGAATAAGGCACAATTCACCAAACCCGCGATCACGACCACAATATACACATGATTGTACGGGGTAATTTCGTTCAGCGGACCCAGCCATTGACCCAGCCAGGCACGCGTAAAATACGCGCCATACCACGCAAGGCTGAATCCCACGATATCGGTCAGCACCAGCGCCAGACTGGGCCAATGCGTTTTCCAGATCGAACCATTTCGATGGTTGATTGTTGTGTTCTCTCCCATGTTCCCCTCACCTCACCCGTGCATACGAAAACTGGAACATGTAAATATGGGTCAGGATCAGGAGACTCCACAACATAAACCACAAAATTTGTGAAACGAGCGGTGGAAATTTGCGTTCCGCCCACTTCAACCCCAATAACATCCAAACCAGATATGCGGGCAGCAAATAGAGGATGTACTTGGTTTTCAGCGCCCAGCTATCCTGAGACAAGAACCATTGGAAATAAGCTCCCATTGTCACCACGGTCAAAATCGTCATGGGCAGTATCATTTTACGATGCGACGAAACAAACATTCCCAACAACGCGAGCAAACTCGGCACGACCGCCAACACCAACACAGTGGCAGGCATCCAAACGGGGATGTCGCGCGTCGGATACATGTCCCAGTTAGCGCCATGCCGATCGCTGATCGAGAAAATCCCCATGTCGCTCCAGGCCAGCGCGTGGAGAGATGTGGGAACGCTTCGGTACACTTCCAAGTGGGTTAAGTCGCGCGACTCCTTCTCGGGGTCCATACTGTCGATGAGCGAACCCAGCCGCAGCGAGAAGAACTCGTACTGATCCCAGTGATATTTCTTCTCCACGGAAAAACCCGCGGCGGCAGTCCCATTGGCAAACAAGGGAGTACCATATTTTTGATAATTATCGTAATACTTCCACCCGCCAATCGCCACCGCAAGAGCCAGAATAATCAACCCATCGCGGAACATGATTCCGAAACGGCGCTGACGAATACCGCGAAACAATACGATCGATCCCGTCGCAACCAACGCCGTCAACCCGTTGTATTTCGTGCCCACTGCAAGTCCGCACAACACCCCGAGCACGAGGATTTGAAGCCACGTTGCCGGTTCGAGACGCAGATAATACCGCATCAGGTAATACAGCAGCATCACGACGATTGTTGTTAAGAGAACGTCTGCCTCAACGCTCCAGGACGCGATATAAAGCGCCGGAAAAATCAACGCCAACCCGAACCCCAACACGAGATACACGCCACGGAAATTAAAGAGGCGAAAAATTCGGTAGATATATATCAGCGCCAACGCGACAGATAGAAGCGATAAGACATTGATGAATTTAACTGGGGCAAATAAACTTGGCCAACGAGCACCGGAATAATAATTATAGGCAGCGGCGTAAAACGGCAACCCGGCATAATAGAAAAACGGCGGATGATAACATTGCCAGCAATCGGGCGACTCTGCCAGTTCTCCGCCTTCATATAAAAGCGAAATCCCCTCGTGGTACTCATCCCACGCATAGCCCCACTCGCGCGGGCAGTTTTGCGCCAGATAAAAACGAGAAACAATCCCAAGAATCAGAAGGAAAATCAGGCACAATCGCTCGTTTTGACGAACCCACAAACGCAGCAGCTTAAAGTCGAACACTGTTCGCGTGGTGTCATCCACACGAACAGTGTCATTGTCTTCCCCTGCGGGCGAATTCGCGCTGGGTGTTGCCGCCCTTAAGCCGTCGCCAGTTTCTTTTGTGCCGCTTTGAGTTCTTCGACGATGTCTTCGGCGGTGCTCCATCGTTGTTCCTTGTCTTTTTCCAGACACTTCTTAATGACTTGCCAGATTTCGTCCGGGCAACCTTCGGGCGGAGTGGGCTCGCGATGAATGTGCTGGTATGCCAGGTCGCCTTCTGTAAATGGCGGGCGCCCGTTGATGAACTCGTACAGCATGATGCCGTAGGCATAAATATCCGCCCGGTTATCCACCGGAATGCCCTGGACCTGCTCGGGGGACATGTAAAGCGGCGTTCCAATCACCGCGCCAACCATCGTGCCTTCGGCAGCAGTCGAATCCAACATCTTTGCAATGCCGAAATCGGTGACCTTCACATCGTCCGAACTGGTCAGCATAATGTTAGCCGGTTTAATATCGCGGTGCACGATGCCAAGACGATGAGCGTACGCCAACGCGTCGGCAATCTGGATACCGTAACGGAAGAAATCCTTCTGATCGAATTTCCCGCTCGTGCGCAGTTTTTTCTTCAGGTCCGAACCGTCCACGTATTCCATCGAGATGTACTTGCGACCCATTTCCTCGCCGATGTCGTGGATGCGAACGATGTTCGGGTGCGAGACCTTGCGAGCGTTACGCGCTTCGATCTTGAAGCGACGCACCGCCTCCGGATTGTTGGACATCGAGTCCGGCAAAATCTTAAGCGCCACGACTTCTTCGAGTTCCTTGTCGCGCGCGCGGTAAACGATGCCCATCGCGCCGCGACCCAATTCGTCCAACAACTCGTAGCGGCGCTTGGCGTCTTCGCTCATCGCCTGCACAATGCTGGTTTTTTCAAACGCCACCGGATCACTGGTCGAACCGGAAAGCATTTCAAATCGCGTGCGCACGTCCTTGTAGTCGATGTCGGCGGCGAAAAGCTGGCGATACACGGTTTTGGCGCCCACGAGATCCTTCTTCGATTCGTAACGCTGGGCCAGGTCGTACAGCAATTCCTTCGTCTCGTCATCCACCACCAGTTTTTTGAATTCCTGAAGCGCCAGATCGAGCATGCCTTTGGCGGTGAAACACTTGCCAAGCATCTTCGTCGATTCCGCTTCCCAGCGATAATCCTGAGCCGTCTTCTGGAACGCGCCGATGGCCTTGTCGAAATCCTGATTCATGTAGTGAATACGACCCAGACGGAAACGCACTTCTGCGTCTTCTTTCTTCTTAAGCGTCGATTCATACACGTTCGACAGCAGGCGCGTCACGTCGGCGTTGCTGGGTTGCAGCTTGTAAGCCGCTTCGAGCACGGCGCGCGCTTCGGGCAAAGAATCGGTCGCGGCAAGAATCTGGCCCTTTGTTGTCATGGCGGAAATATTCTTCGGGTCCTTGGAAAGAATCTTCTCCAATGCGCCGAGGATATTCTTCGCCTGATTCGGGTTTGTATCGTAAACCGTATTAAGCTGTTCGAGCGCTTCACGCAGGTGCCCATAAGCCACGAGCACTTCGCACAGGAACCAGCGCACGCGAATCGCGTCCGGGAATTCGTTGAGCAACCCCGTAATGTGGCGAATCAGGTGCTCCTCGGAACCGGGCAGAATCTTCAGTACCTTTTGGTAACACTCGACGGCTTTCACCGAATCGTTCCGCGTCAGATGCACGCGCGCCATTGCCATATGCAGGTCCGGATTCGCTCCCTGCGTTTCCATGGCTCGCTGATACAGTTTCGCGGCTTCGTCATCGACCTTGCCTTTTTGCGCATAGGCCATCGCGAGGTGAACTTCCGCCTGACGATCATTCGGATTGCGCGTTAAAATCTGCGTATATTCCGCCACCGCATCGTCGATCTTGTTATCGTACAAGCTCGAAAGCGCCACGAGGTTCTTGATTTCCGGATCATCGGGGAAATCGCGCGACAGCGATTGCGAAACGCGCAACGCGTCGGGATAACGGTTGGCCTTCACGTACGCTTTGGCCAACTGACAACCGGCATTGCGATCTTTGGGGTCGAAACGGTACTGGGTTTCCAGCGTCGGAATCACTTCCAGGTCTTCGCGATGCAACAAGACGTAAACTTTGGCAAGCGCTGCTGTCAGTTCCCTATCCGTGGGCTCCTGGCGAAGCGCCTCGCGGTAAATTTTCTCAGCCTTCGACTCATAAACACCCTTGGCAACATAGGCCCGGGCCAACTGCATCATGTGCTTGGCTTCGGTTTGCCCCTGGATCACCAGGTTTTCGATTACCTTGACAGACAAGTCGTGATTCGCGCTGAGCTTCGCCGTTTCCGCCAACGCCTTGAGGGTAGTCACATCGTCCGGCGCTTCCTGGTGCGAGCGATGGTAAATCTTGATCGCCTCAGAATCGTAACGACCTTGACGGAAATAGATATCCGCCAATGTCGTGAGAATCTCCTGATTGTCCGGAACGATCGCCAACGCATTGGTGTATGCCTTTTGAGCCATTTCGTCCTTGCGCGATTCGATCAAGTAACAATGCGCCAGAAGCACCGTTGCCGTCTGGTTGGTTGGTTCGTGTTCAAGCGCGCGTTTGACATCCTCGATCGCCGCGCCGGTTTCGCCCTTCTGCAAATGCATCGACGCCAGATGACAATACGCGGGAACGTACTTCGGATTGCCTTCGAGAACCTGATACGAAAGCGATTCCACCGTGCCGTCGCATTGCTTGGAATCGATACAGGCGTCCAGGTAAGCTTCGATGAATTTTTGATCCAATTGACGCGAGGCAAACTGATGCTGGTACACCGGCAACGTCTTGGCGCTGCGGTTATTCGTTGTCAGATAAATATCGCACAACGCCGAATACACATTGTTCGACGTCAGTCCGCCACGTAACGCCGCGCGCAGGCATTTGCCCGCTTCTTCCAGCTTTCCGGATGCTTTATGGCACATACCGAGGCCATATTCCATCAGGGCGGGCTCTGGGAAATTCGATTTGAGGGCCTTGGTGTAAATCTCCACCGCCTCGGCATCGGTTTTTTCCGCTCGAATCAACGCGCGCGCATAAGCGTGCAGGATATTCTGTTTATCGGGCTCCTGCTCCAGCGCCTTTTGATAGACCTCGATGGTTTTTTCCTCGGTATTGCCCTTGGAAACATAAACCATCGCCAACGTTGCCACGATTCGCGGGGTCTTAGGCATTTTGGTGCGGAGTTTTTCATACAGCGTTTCGGCTTCGTCGAATTTCTCCGCCGCCACCGCGGCTTTCGCCCGGCGTTCCAGATTCCGGCGCAAGATCAACCGGAGAATCAGTAACCCGATATAGCCGACAAACAACACCACGGCAATGACCGACAACGCCAGCCACCACAGATTTTTCTTCAACCAGATCCTTTGATACTCGGACTTGAATTCTTGACTGAGTGGATCGTGTTTGGACAACCAATCGGCAGCCGCCAGCGCCTCTGCATAGCGACCGGAATTCGTCGCCTCGTCCCGATTGGCGATTTTCTCCGCCACCAACTTGTCCAACGCCATGCGACGTTGCAAATCCTGACCGTGGTAATTCAAATCCACAAAACCGCTGTGTTTGGGCGTACCGCCACGCGTCATCCAGGGATACGTGGTCGTCGCAATCGGCAACCGGTTTGTCTGAATGCTGAAAAGCCGACCCGTGGGAGAAAGCCCCACCAGACAGGCTTGGTTTTTACCATCGACGGGCAATGTCACCGACACCACCGTGTTCGTCAGATCCTCATCCACCGCATAAATCGAGTTCTTAACCGTTGGACGTTCCGCAAACCAATCGCTGGTATCCACAAGGCAAACGATTCGGTTCACCCCAAAGGCCACCAACGGATTACCGCTTTCGCTGGGAACAACCGAAATCGGTGTGTTGAAACCGCCGAATTCACTTTTATCGCCCGGGATTTCGTCCCAGTTCGCCGGATTCGGATCGCTGATTTTGAACGCGAAGACAGTGTTTTTGCCGCCCTGGAAAATCAGCCCCTCGCGAACAGGAGTTTTCATCGTGTTAACCAGCACCGGATCGCCAATCGGCGCATTGCCCGTTGCAAAGACCCGATGATCCTCAACACGGTCGTTTTCGACATCGTAGTACGAAACGTGCACCTCGCCGTTTTTCATCGTATAGACCATCTCGTCGAGACCGTCCTCATCGACGTCGATCATCAGCACGGTCGTCTCGATCGGTTTACCTTCGGCGATCAGCATTTTTTTCATACTGCCCGCCTGGGGATCGACAAAAACCAAGTTCCCGTCGCTGGCGGGAATCACGATGTCCAACTGGTTGCGACTGCGCACATGACCAACCGTCGCTGGCGCGGATGCCTTGGTCCCCGAAGTAATCGGCTCCCAATAGGACAGGATCGTATGCGTTCGCGGATGTGGATAAGCAGAATGAATGACACCGTTTTGGTCGATCAGAACGATCACCTCGACGGTTCTGGACGCATCCTCGGGGTCGGGCAACGTGACCAACGTCGGCAACACCGAAAACGTGGCCTGGGCAATTTGACGCTCGGAAATGACACTCAACGTACTACCGTCGAAAATCAAGACCCGCCCGTCCTCGGTTCCCACCCCGATATCCAAGGTGTTATCGTCCAGAAAATCCGCCACCACCGGACCCGTAAACGCCTTTTCCAGCGCATCTTTGGCACGCAAGATCGGCTGACCGTTTTCTGCATTAAAAACCATGATATTGCCACGCACATCCGTGGCGATAATCTCTGGCGTGATCGAATTAAACAAATCGGCAGCCACGATTTCGTTCGGCTGCTCCAATTCAACGACTTGTTTTTTGAATGCTTCTGACAACGTTTTTTGGGCAACGGCGGAATTCGGCGATAAGGCGACCCCCGCACACAATAAGCCTACGCCCCACGTTGCGCGCATCGAACGGGTTAGAAAAGGTTTGACTTCTAGCATCAGGAAATCATCCGGGTTCAACGGTTCTCAGCGGCTAACGGGGGATACAACCCCTGCGCAAACCGCCCTCCACCAAATGGGGAAAACTTTTCAAAAAATACAGCCGCCAACTTGTCGCATCCCAAAAAGGGCGGGCAACCCGATTTGTTGTCCCATCCCCGCCAAAGCCGATAAAATGACCCACGACCGTCCAATCATCCAAACACGACCAATCAGCATCACGCATCATCCCTATACAACGCAGATCCCTAGCAGGCAATTGACCAAAAATCAAATCAAAAAGCCAAACACGATCCGCATTGGCACCCCGCCCCACCCCTCCAGGCATTCGTAAGCGCTGAATTATCAGTCAAAATGTGATTTTTTATTCCAAGTGGTTATTTTGGACCGATTTTCAAACATCGCCTTTAATCAAAATCATAGACGAAAAACATAAATGACGCTTGACAGGTTCAACAAGAGAAGGCAGAGAGTCGCTAGCATTTACAACAAAAAGGCGAACCTGTTATACCTGCTCCAGCAATCAACCTTTCGCTTCTAAGGCGAAATAGAAAGAAGGAGTATGAATGGCATTCCGCCTGTCCCGAAGTAAGGGATGGTCGCAACGGCAGTTATATCAATAAACCCGCAGTTGTACTAATGCATAACACAACAAACACAAGCATGAATGGAGTTTCATAGTCATGGCAACTGGTACCGTCAAGTGGTTCAACGATGCAAAGGGCTTTGGTTTCATCGCCCCCGACGATCAAGGCGCTGACCTGTTCGTTCATCATACGGCGATCAACGTCCAAGGTTTCCGCACGTTGAAGGAAGGCCAACGCGTCGAATTCGACGCCGTTAAAGGCCCCAAGGGCATGCAGGCTGCTCAAGTTCAACCGATCAAAGAGTAACCTGGGCGTTACTAAATCCCGAAAAGTCAACCATCCGCTCCGGTTTTCGCCGGAGCGGTTAACATTTAACCTGTCGCCAAATCCCGCAGGAGCCGACCTGCCATGCAGGGCCCTTCGTAAACCAGCCCCGTGTACACCTGGAGCAACGAGGCCCCCGCATCGAGCTTTTCACGCGCATCGGCAGCCGAACTGATACCCCCTACGCCAATGATCGGCACCCGACCACCCGTCCTATCGTGAATGCGGGCAATAATCCGCGTGCTTTTTTCGCGCACGGGCTCCCCGCTCAGCCCCCCGGTTTCCTTGGCATTCGGATGAGTCGCGCCCTCGCGTCCGATCGTCGTATTCGTGGCAATCATCCCATCGATTTGACTCGATTGGACCGCCTCCAGAATCTCGTCCAGTTCCTCGTCCGTCAAATCCGGGGCGATTTTGACCAGAATCGGTCGCCGGGACACCTTTTCCCGTTCCGCCAACTCGTTTCCCTCCTGCACCAGCGCACCCAGCAACTTGCCCAGGTAACCGCCGCCCTGCAATTCGCGCAAACCAGGCGTGTTCGGCGAGCTGATGTTGACCGCCAGATAATCGGCAGAAGTGTAAACCTTGCGCATCACCGCGATATAATCGCCTGCCGCGTCAGCCAGCGGGGTTTCTTTCTGCTTACCCAGACTGACTCCCAACACAAATTCCCGATCCCTGTTCGCTAACCGTTGCAATCGAGGAAGCGCTGCATCCACCCCGCCATTCGGAAAACCCATCCGGTTAATGATTGCTCGATCGGGCGGAAGGCGAAAGACACGCGGTTTCGGGTTTCCCGGCTGCGGACGTGGCGTCAACGTTCCAACTTCAATGTGACCAAAGCCCAAACAGGCCAATCCTTCCGATACGTGCACGTCTTTATCGAACCCGGCAGCGATGCCAATGACGTTCTGGAATGTCAAGCCGCAAAACTTGACCTTTCGATCTGGAATTTTTCCAGCAAGCGTCCTCAAGACAGCCCTCCCCGGCGCCATCGATTGGGCAAACTGCAGGGATTTAGAGGTCCAATCATGCGCCCGCTCGGGGTCCATGCGCTTAAAAACCGGGAAAATCAGTGACTGGTAAAGATTCACGAGATTGCCTTCAAAATCTGATGGTAGAACGCAAGCGTGCGGAGAGTCATCGCCTCTTCGCTGTAGGTATCCAAAATTCGCTGACGCGCTGTTTGACCGCGATGCAAACGAGACTCGGGATCATCGACGGCTGATTTCATTGCGTTTGCCAACGCTTTCCGGTCTCCGACCGGCACCAACCACCCGCAGGAATCTCCCGCGACCAGGTCGCGAATCGCTCCCATATCGCCGCCGACGATTGGCTTGCCGCACGCCATTGCTTCCAACGCCGCACGGCACGCTCCATCGTTTCCGGGCTTCAACATCAACGAAATATCGAACGCGTTGTAGGAATCTTCCAAATCGGTTCCTTCAATATACCCCGCGTAGTGAATCTGCTCGCGCGCGGGATGCGTTTTCAATCGCTCGACCATGGCATCTTGATAATTTCCGCGCCCACAAATCACCAATCGAGCGTTCGGACAGGCGGGAAGCGCTTCCTCCGCAGCATCGAGCAACCACTCGACGCCGCGTTCGACCCGCAGGCGACTCACCAGCCCGATCAACACGGCATCGGAGGGAATTCCCCACTTTTTACGGAGCGCTCCTCCGCGATCCGTGGGTCTGAATCGCTCGGAATCGATTCCACCGCCAATCAAGGCGACGCGATCTTCGCCAAGCCCGTATGCTTGACAAGAATTCCGGCGCATCGCTTCGGAAATCACCACAACGCCATCGGTGCGCGCCATGACAAAGCGCCGGGTGAACAGGCTTGCGCGAAGTTTTTCTTCCCGGTGAAACGTTCGCACCAGTTTTGGACGTTTAGAACCTTTTGGCCCAAGCGCCGCGGCAGCCAAGGTGTGATCGTGTGTCAGGTGAGTGTGAACGATTTGCGGTTGGAAATCGCGAATCAATGCCTTGAGGCAACGCAGGTCGCGCAGTTTTTTGTGAGGCCAATACGTGCGCTCGAACGGCACGGCATCGGTCGTTTTAACCCCAAGTTCCTGCGCGCGTTTGTCGAAACTCGACCCCGTCGTCAGAGAAAACAGAACCTCATGTCCCTGCTCGGTCTGCCCCGCAGCCACTCGCGCGGCGGGTTCGGCGGCACCCGTCCAACGATGCGATGCCATCAGGTGTAAGATTTTCAACGATTCGTTCATTAGAAATTCCCATCAAACTCGTGGCAAAGCGTGGTCAGCATCGGGAAGCCGGGCCAAGTGAAATCCCGATTGCCTCTGGTTGTGCTCGTACTTTCGTAAAGGATTTATTCCACAACGATAAGAAAGAGGTGAAAACGCATTGTCCTCGACGCCCCGGGCCACCCATGGTTCCAGCGTTCAATTCGCGCGTTTTCGCGTTGCACCTCGGCAACCTCATTCTGGCGCACGAGTTATTGGAAGGTCCCTCCGGTCCCATGAGCTTCACCGACAAGTTGGATCGCAAGACCCAAAAGCGCCTTCTCAAGCTGCAATCCAAGTTAGTTGCCTGGCGAGACGATTCGGGGTCTTATTTGTTGGCTATCGCCAGCATCGTTGGCCTCGCCATGGGTGTAACGTCGGCGCTCTTTCGCTGGATGATCATCAAGAGCCACGATTTTTTTCATATCGAAGCCAACTCGCTTTTTGGAATGCGAGAGAGCGTTCCCGAATCATTCGAAACCGTGATTCATGCACTTCTCCCCGCCATCGGTGGTTTGCTGGTTGGGTTGTTGATTTACAAAGTTCTGCATCTGGCAGGCGGGCATGGCGTTCCCAGCGTGATGAAAGCCGTTGCGACAGGCCAAGTAAACCTGTCGCCCTCCATGGCGATCAAATCGATGACCTCGCCCGTGACGATCACGACGGGCGGCTCTGCCGGTCCGGAAGGCCCCATCATCGAAATCGGTTCGGTCGTGGGGTCCTGGTTGGGTTCGGTCACCAAAGTGCGCAAAGACCACATGGGCACTTTAATCGGATGCGGAGCGGCATCGGGAATCGCGGCGGTTTTCAACGCTCCCATGGGCGGTGTCGTGTTCGCGCTGGAATTGATCATGCGCGATTTCCATGTGCGAAAATTTGCTCCCGTCGTTATTTCGGCTGTTATCGCCGCCGTGACCTCCAGCGCCTTGCTGCCCAACAATCCGGCTTTCGTACGTCCCTCCGACAATATTCTGGAAACCATCCAGCCATCGCTTTTCCTTGTCGTCCAGTTTGGTATTCTCGGGCTTGCCTGCGCGGGGGTCGGCGCTTTGCTGACAACGATGATCTACTGGATGCACGACCGTTTTCACCAGTTGAAAGTCCCCATGTGGATCAAGCCAACCATTGGCGGGTTGCTCGTCGGTTTGATCGGATTGAAAGTCCCCGGCATCCTGGGCGAAGGGTACGAAACCGTCAATTCGGTCATTCTCGGCGCAGGCACCCTGAATCAGGCGATCGGGATGGTTTTGCTGAACATGTTGTTGATTTGCGTTTTGAAAGTTCTCGCTACCAGTTTGACGCTAAGCTCGGGCGGCACGGGCGGTTCGTTCGCTCCGGCGATGGTTGCCGGTGCGTTTGTTGGCGGAGCAGTGGGGATTCTAGCCGAGCAGATCATGCCGACCCTTGCCCCCGATTACCGCATTTTTGCCATGGTGGGCATGGCGGGCGTGGTCAGCAGCGCACTCGGTACTCCCATGGCGGCGATGCTGATTATTTACGAAGTTTGCGGCGGACGTTACACGCTCGTCTTGCCGTTGATGATCACCGTGGCGGTCAGCTCGGTCATTACGGGACGGATGCGGAAAGGCTCCGTGTACACCCTGTCGCTTTTGCGCGATGGATTCGACGTCGAGGAATCTCATGCCCAACGCCGCGATCCGCTCGAAACGATTCCCATCGAAGAAATCATGACCTCGTCGTTTGTTTCCATTCGTCCGCACGATCCATTGAATCGGATCATGGAAATTCTAAGCGAAACAGACGTCGATGCCTTTATCGTCAGCAACGAGAAGGGCGAATTGTGCGGTGTGATCTCTACCAGCGACCTGCGCTCCGTCGTCAACATCGGCGATATTGGCAGTATCGCGGTCATCGCCCAGGATATCGCCGACTCCAACCCGCCAGTGCTCTACCCCACCACCACAGCCAACCGGGCATTAGAGATTTTTTCCTCTACCGATATCGAAGGCATCCCGATCCTGAAAGACACCTCGACGCCTGTCATCGTGGGAATCGTGTATCGTGGAGCGGTTTTGCGCGCGTATCGTCAGGCTGCAATTTCCGCCAAAACTTGAGGTGACGATTTCCACGTTTGGACCCAGAATTTCAGGGTTCGGGGGAGAACGGGGGATGGGAGAATCTTTCCGTTCACCACTAAATTGCAAAGCTGCATGGGTTTCCATCCCATTAAGGATGGGAACGACCTGGAACGCACGCTCTTCAAGGGAAGTTCACTTGCCCCTCGGCAGGTAGCGTGAAGAGTTCGGGTATCGTTTCCCACAACAGGATGCCTCGATGCAGCGAATCGCAAGGAGACGGGATTGATGACAAATCATTTGGAGGAGAAATCCACTTCGAGCACCGCTAAGCAGTCGGTTTGGCGTTCGCCTTGGTTGGATTTAGGGCTGTATCTGCTGCTGGCAGGCGTGCCATGGTTGTTTCTCGACCTGCAAGAACGGCTGAAGTGGAGCGAAAGCAAGGAATTGCTTTGGCCTTCCTATACGATTTTAACCATCGTCTATATGGCGCTGGCGTTGGCTTTTCTGCTCAAACCCGAGCCATCGGAATTGGGATCCAACCGTGACTGGAAACGTATAAAACCTGTCACGACACGCAAGAAAACCCTGGCTTGTATTGCCACGGCGATCATCGGCATGGCGGTGCTGGTGCCATCGATCTGGCACACCATCAAGTGGCTGACATACGAACCGCAAAATGTCGTGCGCGCCGATATGGTTCCCTTTATCGAACTGGCATTACGCGATTTCTGGCGCGACAGTCATTTCCCCTATCATTCATACATGGTTGGCCACTGGTACACGTCGAGCGCTTACATGCCCGGACTCTGGCTGTCGTTCACTGTCCCCTACTGGTTCAATGTCGATATTCGCGCGTGGCAGATTTGCGCCGTCGCGTTGCTTTCCATGGTGATGTTAGGCTATGCGGGATACATGGCAGCCACCGCGCGGTCGTTACCGCGACGCATCGCTGTGATCGTACCCGCAATCGTACCGTTTGCGATTTTTCTCCTTCCTCATTTTTCCGACTTTCTGATGCGCGTCCACGTTGCCGGGTTGTGGCTCGTGGTGGCGTTGTTTGCACTGTCGCTTCGCACCCGAAGTTTTTTGACCGCAGGCATCATGTTGGCACTTTGCGTTCTATTTCGCATCTGGTTTATCTTCGCCATTCCATACATGATCATCTACTTCATGCAAAACCGTTCATGGATCGGTTGGAATGGAATCATTCGATTCTGGATCGCCTTGATTTTCACTGGCATGGCGATCGGCGGGCCATTTTTTGCATTTGAACCGGGGGCTTTTCTTGCCAACACCATCGGGTCTTATGAAACCCACCTGATCACGGCAATTGATGCGAATCCAATGCTCGCCCATGGATTTGGCCTCAGTGGCCTGCTGTACAAACTGAACATGTCCATCCACCTGATGGTGCTGGCATTGAGCACGCAAGCGATCTTGCTGGTGCTCCTGATCGGACGCCCCTCCACGGAACGAAGCGTTCTGCGCCAGATCGCCGTGTCCGTGCTGTTTCTTTCCTTTTTTGCCCTCGTTCCGTTTTTTTACCTGACCGTGCCTACATTGATCCTGTTCGCATTCGCAGGCACCAGTGTCACCTCTGACGAAGAGAACGCTATCGGCACGATTTCCCGCCCAACCGCAGCTCGAATGCGTTGGAGCGTTGTGGCTGCTTACGTCGTTGTGCAAATGATCCTGATAGGTTTGTGCATGTTCGGTCGTCCAAAAACCCTGCCCGGTAATTTCGACGGCATGGACAACCTGCGCCTCGATCAGGCATTTTACCTTCAAGACGGCTTTGAGCATGCGGGTTGGGTGCACAACCTGGACCTCTGGCCACGACAGCTCGATGCAGCCAACGCGTACTTTTCCATCGTGGTCAATTATCCACGCTTGCGGCATTTCTATCTAGTCATTGACGTTCAGAATCCACGCCCCGGCGTCGTGATGGACGTCACGATCAACGGCGAAAAACTCGATCCCCCCGTCGCTCTCGATACAACCGGCAAGCGATGGGTGAAATGGGATGTGCCACGGAAAAATATGTATTTCGGCATGAACAAAGTCAGCTTGCATGTCGGCGGACAGGAATCGCCATTGCTTGACGAGGAAGCGAACGCCATGCAAGTCGAGGTCTGGCAAGCACAGGTGAACGATTAACGAACGGAACAGTGCATGAGACCATCGAAAACCGCGCTGCAAAACGTTTATCTGGCTGGGTTGCATTTGTGCCTGATGGCAATTGCGTCATGCCCCCTCATCGCAGTGCCTGCTTTCAGCGGCGAAGGTCGCGTCACGGCAAAATTAGCTCTCGTACTGTGGACGGTTTCCATCGCGGCGGGAATCCTGGGGATATTGGCCTGTGGGCTGGCGTTACGGCGCATGGACAAACGTCGTCCGCTGAAAATGGCTTCGATTGCCTTACCCGTTTTTTACCTCGTGTTGTTTCTCCTCGCCGATTGGGTCGTTGGAATGGCGATTCCGATTCCCGCATCCGGTCGGCTGGATGTCCCCAAAGCTGAACTCTACGGTTGGGCGCTTGAACCCAATCAAAAGCTCAACATCATCGATCCGGATACAAACGAAGTCTTCACGGAAACGGTCAACGCATCGGGTTGGCGCGATGTCGATCACACGCCTGCGAAAACCAAACCGCGAGTGTTGATTTTGGGAGATAGCCAGGTTTTCGGACACGGGGTGGCCTTGCAAAACACCATGAGCCGCCAGTTACAGAACATTTTGGGCGATTCGGTTGAAGTCCTTTCGATGGGTCTCGGCGGATACGGCACCGATCAAGAGTACCTGGTGCTGCTGAACGAGGGGCTCGATTGGCAACCCGATCAAGTGGTGTTGGTTTTCACGACGGGTAACGACGTGATGGACAACATGCACGAGATTTCGTTTTTCGGCACAGCGCCCAAACCATCGTTTGAATTAATTGACGGCGAATTGAAGCAACGCCCTTTCGTGGGACGGCGCCCCGGACTGCTCCGTCGTCTGTTCGGGCACAGCAACATTTGTCGGCTGATTCGTTTGCGCCAGCAAGCAGGCAATGTGACGGCGAATCCTCAAGGCGTGCGGGTACTTGAAGGTCAAACCGATGCCAAGGTGCTCTTGGACGATCCCGATTCAATGGAAGATTTCGACAACGATTACTCCGGATACGCGATTTTTAAACCGCGTGCGGATTGGTCGCCGAAATTGAGTCATGGCTGGGAATTGACTCTCGCGATACTGCGCGCAATGAACGATGCGTGCGCCGCGCACGATGCCACGTTTTCAATCTACGCGAACTTTCAATTTCCCGACGATTTCATCATGAATATCGAGCGAAACGGCGAAACGATCACGCTCGACGCCCAAGGTCCAACGCGCATGTTACGCGAGTTTGCACAGGAGGAGGGCATTCCCTTCGTCGAAGAATCCGACGAAATGATGAAGGGAAATGCGAGTGGTTCGTGGAGTTTTGAAAAAGATGGGCACTACAGCCCGTTGGGAAACCAAATGGCGGCTCGCGCCATTGCAAAGCATTTGAGTTCGTTGGATTCGGCAACCTTTACGGCGAACAACGAACCTTGATTTTTGCGGTTTCCGCTCAAACGCCTTAACGACACAAAGCGGACATCCTGACCCAAGATGTCCGCTTTATGCCACTGAGTAGAGAGAGATGGATCGTTTTGTCCGGGGAACAGGGTAGGGGCCCCCGTCCCGTCACCTGCCCCCCGAAACAAGTCTGAAAAAAATTTGTTTTAACCGTCCTTCGTGCTGTATGTCCTGCAGGAGAGGAGATATATCCCATGCCCACTGAAACCGTCCCCAGAACTTGCCCTCGCTGCCCCCGCGTCTCCATTAGAAACTCCCCTCAGCCTCTTGAACCCTTCCCCTGCGCGGAGCTCCGACTCCTGACTACCCTGCTAAATCACTCTCCTGCAGGCAGTTGATAAGATACAGCATTGAAACTTCCTTTTTCTCTTTTCCTCTACTGAGAGGCCACTCGTCAGTTTCTGGCGCTGTTATCTGTAGTTTTCTGGGCCACGTCAAGAGGAAAAATGACAAAATAGACAATACTTATCTTATATCGGGAGTTCAGATTTTAGCCCCCGTCTTGCCTCGAAAAACAAGACGGGGAAATAGTCAAAAAAATGGGTTTGGGGAACTTTAGGCGGAGAAGGAGCTGCCGCACGAACAGGTGCGTTTGGCGTTCGGATTGACGAAACGGAATCCGCCGTTGAGCAGGTCGCTGGAATAATCGAGCGTCATTCCGTTGAGAAAGAGGAAGCTTTTCGCATCGACGAATACCTTGATGTCTTCCACGCTGAACACCGTATCGCTCGATTTGGGCTCCTCGTCGAAAGCCAGCGTGTAACTAAGTCCCGAGCATCCGCCTCCGACGACGCCAACACGCAATCCCCAGTGTTCGCGATTTTCCAACTTTAACAGTCGCTTGAGTTCACTGTTGGCTTTTTCGGTGATCTTGATCATTTCTACACAACACTCCTGGAGTTTTACATGGGTCATTTAGAGCAAATTATACCACTTCAGGGACCGATTTGTATCTTAGCCAGTTGCCTGCCAATTGCAACCCCGTTTCGCGAATGATTGCACCAGGAGGTTCTCGAAGTCGCAATCTCTGTGCTGTGCTTCGGACTCGGCATCCCGCCTTCGCCTTATGGCTTCGGTCGAACAATCCAGCAACGTTGGCTGTACTGGCGGTGTGTGTCGCGTTGGCCCATCGTCGTCGAGGAGTGGCTCTCGGCGGCGTTCTACTGGCCGCGGCAGCTCAATTCCCGGGCATACTTTCACGTAAAGCGACCGGGCCAACGCTGGTAGATGCCATACTTATCGTACCAGGGCTGTTGATCGCCACTGGCGTCGTTTGATCAACTGGATTTCGGCACGCCGAATTTATGTAAAATGTCTTCCATCAAACACCATTTTGTGAACGCCGATTGCAGGAGATTGGCACCCACAAAAGCGGTGAACCAATACCAGTAGGGGCTGACAAAATGCCCCAATGCCAACGACAGCAGGATAAATGTTCCGGCAATTGCGCGAATGTACTGTTCCATTTTCATGGCGATCCCTCCTGCCACTTCAGCTTAGGTGTTCCCGGGTAAGATGTTGTTCCTCACACAAAACCGCTCATCCACTTTCTCGTTCGAGAAATTGGAAAACGATCAATTGAGCAACCGCGTACAAAAGTTCAAACGCCTCGCGTGGGTTTTTCTTTTTCAGGGTGGATAATTCACCGTTGGGGAAACGCACCACGCGCGATTCTACCAATGCCGTGAGCGTTGCGGAGCGTGGTTGGTGCGTGAAGTATCCCAGTTCACCTGTAACCGATGGCGCTTCGAGTTCACCGAGAATCAGAAGTTCGCCATCCTTTTCCCGGCTGACTTCCATGCGCCCGCTTTCGATGAAATAAAAGCAGTCGGAATCCTCGCCTTCGCGGAAAAGTACATCGCCCGCCTGGAGTTTTTTTTCAGCCCGCCAACGGGAAATCAATCCGGTGGGCAACGCGCGCCGCACGACTTCGATCGCGTCCTTGGGATTATCCTCGTAATCTTTGATTTCAATATTGGCTAGAAATAACCCGAATCCGCGTTCGGCGCATTTTTCCGGACGCAGATCGAGCGCGCGCAATCGTTCGGCCAGCAGTTGAATCAGGTTTTCCAAGAAAATCAACGCGCCATGATCATGATCCACCAACTTGAGCAGTTCGATTGGGTTGCGGGGCATTTCAAACAAGACAGCGTTGGATTTAATCCGCGCCGAAGCGGTGCGGGCGGAACTTTCCAGCAATAATCCCATCTCGCCGAAAACTTCACCCGGTCCCAGAATCGCGAGTTTCGACTCGCCATGGGATGTCGGACGAAAAATTTCAACCTCACCCTCCATGATCAGGTACATACCATAGGCCGGATCGCCTTCGCGAAAAAGCTGTTCTCCAGTCGGATGTTTAGCCACCATGCCATGAAAGTGCAGCGCATCGAGCGTTTTCGGGGGAAGGTGTTGTAAAATATCCATGGTTCCGCCTCCATTTCATCGATAGGATACCTGGGTCATCATTGAGCATTTCGTACACGGGTGGGCTATTAGTATTTAATGCTTCACTGAAATTTCGTTCTGTTTCCTTCAGGATCTTTCCGTTCTAGTTCTGGACATTGTTGCCGGGTGTGTGGCAGGCAGCG
>CAZOKZ010000011.1:0-30992 GCA_964580585.1 uncultured Candidatus Sumerlaeota bacterium
TTAGAGCGCCGGCCTGTCACGCCGGAGGTCGCGAGTTCGAGTCTCGTCGCTCCCGCCATCGAATCGTAAAATTCCCTCCCCACGCGGGAGGGAATTTTTCGTTCGAGCATTTATCGACGGTGCACAAGAAAATGGCCCCCGGGTTTTCCCAGGGGCCATTCCTTTTCTGTGGTTGGTATAACGTAATCAGGCCAGAGTAGCCAGCACGCCAACAAGTTCTTTGACTGCATTGGCCGAGTTGTCCAGCGCCGCTTTTTCTTCACTCGAAAGCGGCACTTCGACGATTTGCTCGACACCGTTTTTACCCAGCACAACAGGAACGCCCACGAAGAGGTCCTGGAAGCCGTATTCGCCCTGGCACAGAGCGGCACATGGCAGAATACGACGTTGGTCCTTGAGGATGGATTCGGCCATCTGGACCGCTGCCGCGGATGGAGCGTAGTAGGCGCTGCCGGTCTTCAGGTAGTTGACGATTTCAATGCCACCTTTGCGGGTGCGCTCGACGATGGCGTCGATTTTCTCCTGGGGCAGTAACGTGGTCAGCGGCACGCCACCGATGTTCGTCGTCGATACGATCGGCACCATTGTGTCGCCGTGACCGCCAAGCACGAGGGCCTGGATGTCTTTGACCGACAGGTTAGTGGCTTCGGAAATGAAGGCGCGGTAACGCGCCGTGTCGAGGATGCCTGCCATCCCGACGATGCGTTCGCGCGGAAAGCCGGTGGCTTGATGTGCAGCGTGGCACATGGCGTCGAGTGGATTGGAGACGATGATAAACACGGCGTTGGGCGAATATTTCGCAGCATTCGAGGCGCAAGAGCTGACGATGGTGGCATTTTTAGCCAGCAAATCGTCGCGGCTCATGCCAGGCTTGCGTGCCAGGCCCGCCGTGATAATCACGACGTCCGAATCGGCGGTGTCGGCATAGTCGTTCGTTCCGACGATGCGCGAGTCGAATCCTTCGACGGGGCTGGCTTCGTACAGGTCGAGGCCTTTGCCCTGGGGAATGCCTTCCGCGATGTCGAGCAGGACAACGTCGCCCAATTCTTTGCTGGCCGCCCAGTGGGCCGCGGTTGCGCCGACGTTACCGGCACCAATCACGGTAATTTTGTTTCTGCGAGGCATAATGTCCTCTCCTTGAATCTATGTAATGAATCCCGGGGGCGGGAATTCTTGCATTTACGCCGAAAAGAGAAAACGCCGTCCACCCGGGGGGCGTCAACCGGAAGCGGAGCGGTCCGGATGGACTTGGACCGAGACGTTTTATTGGAAGGAAAAAGGCAGAAAGATTGCCAGTTGCTACGGTGGGCGGGCGTGGAGATAGCTGAAGGCTGAAATGCACTTTTTTTTCACCACCGTGCACGTTTTTTGTTCCCGCACCCTTAACTAAATGTGGAAGTCGTTGGGAGGCAGGTTGCCCAACGCTTCGAAATTTTCCAAAGTTGCCCCCCATGATCGATATTCAAGAGCTGACAAAAACGTACAAGGACCGCAAGCGTGGTGAAATCCACGCGGTGCAGTCGGTGACGTTTTCCTGCGCGCCGGGCGAAGTGTACGGCCTGCTCGGGCCAAACGGCGCCGGTAAAACGACAACGCTACGCATGATCTCCACGGCAATCAAGCCAACGAAGGGCACGGCCCGCGTGATGGAATTCGATTCCGTGCGCCAGGCGAGCGATGTGCGCCGCGCCGTGGGATTTCTCTCGGCGAACACAGGGTTGTATGGGCGGCTGACCCCTCGCGAGGTGTTGCGGTATTTCGGCGCCTTGTTTTCGCTCGAAGAATCGAACGTTGAAGCACGCATTGCCAAATTGGCCGCCCTGTTTCAGATGGAGGATTTCCTCGACCGCCCGTGCGACAAACTTTCGACCGGCATGAAGCAAAAGGTGAACATCGCGCGCACGGTGCTGCACGATCCGCCGGTGATGGTGTTCGACGAACCGACGGCGGGGCTCGATGTATTAACCAGCCGCACGATTGTGCGCTTCATCCGTCAATGCAAGGACGAGCAGAAGACGGTGCTGTTTTCGACACATATCATGGCCGAGGTGGAAAAACTTTGCGACCGCGTTGGAATCATTCACGAGGGACGGTTGTTTTTCTCGGGGACAGTGGGTGAATTGCGCGAACAATACGGCGATGATCTGGAAGAGGCATTCGTGAAGCTGATCGGGGAGGTGGTGTGATGCTTAAGGGCATTTGGTCAATTTTCAAAAAAGAACTGCTGGATACGTTGCGCGACCGCAAGACATTGATTTTCATGCTGCTGATTCCCACGCTGGCAATGCCACTGCTGATGGTGGGCATCAGTCGTTTGTTCCAGTCGGTACAAAAAGCGGAACAAGTGCGCCCGGTCGTTATTGTTGCGGACCAGCCAACGCAGGACGCTTACCGCCAATTAATGCACGACTGGTTTCTCCAGTCGGATCTGGGCAAAGGCTTCAAAATTGTGGACGCGCCGATTTTGCGCGCGCTGATCAAACCCGAAGCGATGGGCGCATTCGGCGCGATCCCTCCGAATATTTCTCGCGATCCCGCCGTATTCGATGAATGGCTGCATCAGATCGCCGAGCAGGCGCGCGAAAACCTGGATTCCGTGGATGAGCAAGCCGGTTCGCCCGTTGCGGAATTACCCGATGAAATGAAAGAGGCCGTCGTCAATTTTTACCGGATTGCGATCAAAGGTTACGCGCTGGTTGAGTTTCGTGATCCTGCCGAAATCGAAACGGCACCCGACGATTTTCAATTGCGCGAAGACATCCCGGAAGAATTGAACGACATTCCTCGTTTGCGTGATTATGCCTATGCGATTAACACGCGCCAAATTCAAGGCGTACTGACGTTGAGCGGCGAGTACGCCTCGATCAAGGAAAACGACGAAACCGGAATCGAGTTGGAATTCCTGCACGATTCGACGATTCCGCTTTCGCGCGAAGCACGCGACCGAATGAGCACCGTGGCTTGGTGGACGAAAGAAGTGTTTGTGCGAACACGTTTGGACGGGCGCAATATCAGCCACACGTTTCTGGAACCCGTGCGCATGGCAGACCATCGCGATATGGCATCGACGTCGCGGCAGACGATGGAAGTCCTGGGCAGTATCCTTCCCTATTTGATGATTGTGTTTGCGTTTTTGGGTGGTATGTATCCCGCCATCGATTTAGGCGCGGGCGAAAAAGAACGCAACACGCTCGAAACGCTTTTGCTCTCGCCCAGCAGCCGCACCCAAATTGCGCTCGGGAAATTTTTCGTCATCCTGACCACGTCGCTCACGGCAGCGATTTTAGGCGTTGTTTCGATGGCTATATCGTACCAGTATATTTTACCGCGCGCCGTGATCGAGATGATCGACCTGAAAATCGAATGGTCGCTGCTGCTGCCCATTGCCTTGCTGATCATTCCTCCATCGGCGGCATTCGCCGGAATTTTTCTGGCCATTTCCATTTACGCTCGTTCGTTCAAAGAAGCGCAAAGTTACATGGCGCCCTTGCAATTTGTTTTGATCCTTCCAGCCATGGCGCCTATCGTTCCAGGCATCGAGTTGAACTGGAAGCTGGCGATGATCCCGTTGGTAAATGTCAGTATGCTCTCGAAAGAGTTCCTGAAAGGCGACCCGAATTGGGGCTACTATGGTTTAACGCTGATCTCGTGCGCTTTGTTGGCTACTGCGTGCATTGCATTTTGTGTGCGGCAATTCAGCCGCGAGGAAGTATTGTTTCGATCTTGAACTTTTCTTAACCGAAATTGTCGAACGGAAACGGAAAGAATCCATTTATTGGAGAATGAAAGTGATGAATAAAATTATTCGCGTTACAACGACCATGGCCTTATTAACATTGGCCGCGCCAATCTTTACTTCGTGCGCAGAAGTGCAAAGCGTCATGAACCAGTACATTGCTGCTGCGCCCAAACCCACAGCGGCGTTCAAGGACGTGAAAATCAAACAAATCAATCCCGACAGCATCGACCTGGTTTGTGCGCTCGATGTGAACAATCCATACCCCGTGCCGTTGATGGCCGATTCGCTTGGGTTTGCCTTGAATAGTGGCGACACGGAACTCATGAATGGAAAAACATCTCAGCAACTGCGCGTCGGTGCAAAAAGCACCGAAACAGTGGATGTGGATTTGTCTCTGCCATTTTCCAAAGTGTTCTCAACATTGCAGGGCGTGAGGCCGGGACAAGTCATTCCGCTCGGAACGAAGATCGACCTGTCCTTGGCAGGCGAAGGTTACGAAGCGTTGGATTTTTCGCTCGATAAAAGTACCGACGTGCCAATTCCCGCCGTGCCAGGCGTAGCCATCAAGGGCCTGACGTGGGACGACATTTCGTTGAGCGCGGCAAAAGGGAAACTGGAATTTGCGCTGACGAATACAAACGAATTCCCGGTGGATTTATCGACGATTGATTATCAATTGAAGATGGGCGACAAATCGGTTGCCGTAGGAAAGTTGCTCGGCGATTCGTTGAATTTCGCCCCCGGAGAAACGCACGATCTTGCGATTGAATTAAACGTCAAACCGATCGACTTTGGATTATCGGGAGTCAAGATGCTGACCAGCGGCGACACGAAAATCGAACTCGATGGACAAATGGATGTCGATTCGCCGTACGGAAAAATGCTGCTGGATTTCCTGAAGAAGAAATAAGAAAGTAAAGCGCACCGCGAAGACGCAAAGCCGCAAAGAGTCGCAAAGAAAAACAAGAGGGACGGAGTCAATCGGCTCCGTCCCTCTCTACGTTCCAGCAGCGCAAATACATATCCTTCATCCTTTCCAACTACATCCACCGTTCGTTTTCGCGTTCCGCGTCGCGTTCGCGTTCATAGCGATCCCACGGGGTTTCTTCGACTTCTTCCCAGCGGTCTTCGCGGTCGCCCCAGACCTCCTGGATATCTTCCTCGGTCAGCGATTCGGCCCAGGCTTCTTCTTCAGCCGCACGGCTAGCCAGAATGCGGTCGCGTTTCTTTTTCCCCCAGGCCCAGACGGCAAGCACCATCGCGATGATCCAAAACGTCATGCCCGAAGTGAGAATAAGAACGGCGCTGGTAACGCGACTGCCAAGGGATTCACGCACCTGGCGGTCGAGCGCATCGCGTTGGTTGTCTTCCCATAGGAATTGATTGAGTTCGGGACCCGCTTTTTCGTCCGCCAGCCGCCGCATGACACGTTCGAGCGAGTCGGTGTCGTCGCCAAACGACTGCGCGAGTTCGACAATTCCGCGATACCCGTAGGCATAGGCGAGAAGTTGGCCTTCGGGGTCTTCGGGAAAGCGATCTTCGAGACTGGCGAGGGTGGGTAATTGATCGAAGGCATGGGCTCGCGCCAGGGTCCATTCTTTTTGGAACGTCCATTCGTCGGCGAGGTGTTGAACAATGCCTTCTTCTGCCCAGAGGGGCAGTCGATTGCGTCCGCCGGGTAAATTACCGACGAGCAAGTGTCCGATTTCGTGCGTCATGACTTTCTGATTTTCCACGGGGGTGCTGCGGCGCCACGCGTTGCCATTGATCCAAATGGTATGTTTGCGCGCGTTGGCGGCGGCAGCAGTGAATTCGGCTCGTTTGCCGGTCATTTTGCTGTAATCGGATTCGCGGTCGCTCCAAACAATCCAGGCGGTGCCTTCCCAATCGATTCGGGTGGTTTGGCGGATAATACGCCGCGATTCGTACGCCATGCCTTCGATTTCGGCTTTGAGCTGGGGGCGGTCGTCAAGGCCCAGTACCTGAAGAGGGCCTTGCCGGGGTTTGGGATCTTCGCGCTCGCCCAGCAGATGAACTTTGAAGTCGTCCACGGGCGGTTCGAGCACCCAACCCGTTTCCACTCGGTCCTGAGCCAAGACCGAGGAAGCCAATACCGCTGCCATCACCAAAACGGCAAATACGAGGCGCCAGAGGACTAACGATGTGCGTGTGTGGATCATAACGACTCGAATTCAGAAGATTTACCGCCGTTCGTAACGGGATATAGAAAGAATCCTTCCGAATTGATGCGTTGTCAGGGAAAATCGACACTCCATCATAAGACTACGATTATCCCAATTCGGCTTCAAGTAGTCAAAAGTTGCTCTCGACCGGCGGCAAGCAAGGGCCGAAGGCCCGGTGTATTTCAACCCAGGCCGCGAGGCTCGGGTCCGTGGACGAAAAGAACGCCGAGGCCTGAACTGTTGCTCCGTCCCCCAGACCTTGCGGTCTGGGCCGGTAGTTTTCGCGTCGTTGGCGCTTGAAACCCAGCGATCCCGGCAGTCAACTTTCCTTGAGATATCGAACGCAAGCGCCACTGTCTTACACCGGAAACAATCTTACCAGAATTTCCACCATGGGCGTTCGGCCCGGGCTTTCTGCTCCCGCGCGCGAACGAGGCCCGAGGCAAAACTCATCTCGTTGGGCCAGCGTTGGGCGCCTTCCTCGAACAGGCTTTCCGCCAGATTGCAATCGCCCATCCTCAAATGGCACTCGCACAGGCCTAAAAATGCCACGCTGTTGTCTTTCGCCACGACCAACGACGCCTTGAAATCCGCCTTGGCTCCCTCCAGGTCGCCGGCCTCCATTCGCGCGAGCCCACGGCTGTCGAGCGCTTCGGTGAATTGGGGAAAAATATCAATCGCGGTCGAATACGATCTGATCGCTTCGGGCACCTGGCCTTTTTCGGTGAAAAAATTGCCGCTGTTAAATTGTGTGCGGGCTTCGGCCAGCAAGCGCTCGTAATCCTTGCCCGTTTCGCGACAAAAGCGCGGAAAGTCCGTTACGTGCAGATAGGCGTAATACCCGCCAAGTTCCTCGGGTTTGACGGGCAAGGTACCAATGGGGATTTCCTTGCCATCGCGTGAAGGCACGATTGCCGTGTGAGCCGCCTTCACTTTCAGGTTCGGAACGTCGTCCAGTGCAGGCACATAGCTCATTTTGCCGTACTGCATGGTGTGCAGCAACGTCCCCTTGGGGCCGGAATCCACCACGAGCACCTTGCTGATCAGGTACTTGCCGCCGGAAGCGGTTGTCGCATACACATCGCCGGGGTTCATGAGAGCGAACGTGGCCTCCTGGCCGAATGATCACTTTGACATGCTTACAATAATCGCTCGCCGGAAAAAACCAAAATCCGCACTAAATCGCCATCGCTGATCGTTCCATTCGTCGGATCGTAGAGCTGGAGCGCCAGATTGGCCTGGATCGAAGCCGCCGGATCGGGGTGTGTGCTGGCTTGCGAAAGGGCGTTTTCAACCTGCTCGCTTGTCAAATCCGCGTCACCATCGATGCTGTAACTGCGCAGGACGGCTTTGCGTGTGCCATCGGTCCAGTAACTTGATTTCCACCGATTTGAAAGAAAGTCCGCATGAAGCGACTCCCAGATTTTCGACAACCCAGAAAGGAGAACGGGCGTCTCGCCCGTTTAAAAGTACCACATGGAACGGGCAGCATGCCCGTTCTCCTTTAAATCGTTTCTATACAATGAATTGTTGCAGCTTAACAAGAAAAAAGAGCACGGATTGCCTCCGCGCTCTTCTCCGTGTCTTGTGTTTAATAAAACTTCCTCAGACCGTCAAATGCTCCTGCACTTCGCTGTGCGAGAGGTCCTTGGTTTCTCCGTTCGCGATAATCGACCCACGCGACATGATATAATAATTATCGGCAAGGCTCCACGCGAATTCCAGGTATTGCTCGACCATCAGGATCGACATGGTTTTACTCAGCTTGCGGATCACATTTTCGATGTCCTGGATGATGTTGGGCTGAATGCCTTCGGTGGGTTCGTCCAAAATCAACAGCTTGGGACGCGCGACGAGCACCCGCGCGATGGCGAGTTGTTGCTGCTGCCCACCGCTGAGATCGCCGCCGCGTCTTTTAAGCATTTCGTAGAGCACGGGAAACGTTTCGTACACGTCGTCGGGGATTTTGCGCGAGCGCGTTTGCGCGGCTTCGAGACCGACGATCAGATTTTCCTCGACCGTCAATTGCGGAATGATTTCGCGGCCTTGCGGCACGTAACCAATACCCGCGCGTGCACGTTTGTACGTCGGCATTTTGGTGATGTCTTTGCCATCGAAAACAACGGAACCCGACCGCGAGGAAAGAAGCCCCATCACCGTCTTCAACGTGGTGGTTTTTCCCACACCGTTGCGTCCCATCAGGCAAACGACTTTGCCCGGCGGAATGTGCATCGACACGTCGCGCAGAATATGGCTTTCGCCGTAATAAACGTTGAGCTTTTCAATTTTCAGCATTCTTTTTATTCCCCTTCCGGGACATCGCGCAGTGGCATCGGATGAATCTAAAAGTTGCAAGGTCAAGGCACGCAAGGCGAGGACGACAAAGGCGTAGCAGCGCTACGTTGCAGGCTTGTCCGACCGTAGCCAACAGGCGAAGGCGGGAGTTCGAGACCGAAGCGTAACACCGAGATTGCGACTTTGAGATCATCCTGCGCTCTCCTTCTCGCGGCCCAGGTACACCTCGCGCACTTTCGGATCGGCCTGCACTTTCTCAACCGTTCCTTCGCACAGCAACGCGCCTTCGTGCATCACGGTAACTTTCTGCGCGATCTGTTTGACGAACTCCATGTCGTGATCGATGACAAGCACGGTATGTTGGGTGGCGATTTGCTTGAGCAATTCACCTGTGCGTTCGGTTTCTTCGTCCGTCATTCCGGCAGCGGGTTCGTCGAGCAGCATAAGCTTGGGGTCCTGCATAATCAGCATGCTGATTTCGAGCCATTGTTTCTGACCGTGAGAAAGCAATCCCGCCGGACGATTAGCCTGGTCCGCAAGTCGCATGGTTTCCAAGGTTTCTTCGATTTTCTTTTTTTGCTCAGCCTTCATGCTGAAAAGCAGGTTTGCCAGCACACCGCGTTTGTTCTTGGCGGCGAGCATCAGATTTTCCTGCACCGTCAGGTTCGGGAATACGGTGGGTGTTTGAAATTTACGTCCAATGCCTAAATTGGCGATCTGGTATTCGTTCAACTCTCCAAGAGGTTTGGGATAGTCTTCGAAAATCACCCGTCCGACGGTTGGTTTGACTTTGCCGGTAATCACGTCGAGCAACGTGGTTTTTCCCGCGCCGTTCGGACCAATCACAACGCGCAGTTCGCCGTAATCGACAAAGAACGTCAGGTTGTTCAACGCCTTGAAGCCATCGAAACTGACGGTGACGCCTTCGACGGAAATGATGGAGCCGGTTTTTTTGGGCGCAACAGTCGGAGTTGGTTCGGTTACAGTCGCAGTCATGGCGTTATCCTTCCGTCGTGATTTCTTGTGGTGACTCGCCGTTGCGATGCAGGCGATTTTTTATCCATCGTCCCCAATGACGGAACCGCGCCGGTAATCCCAACAAACCGTCGGGGAAGAACATCACCACGCAGAAGAATATCCCGCCCAAAAAATATAACCAGTAATCGGCGAAGTTGGTAGTCAGATAACTCTTGGCTCCGTTGACTGCCAACGCGCCCAACGGCGCGCCGATCAATGTGCCACGACCACCCACCGCCACCCAGATCACCATCTCGATGGACTTGGCGGCTTCGAGTTCGCTCGGGTTGATAATGCCGACTTGCGGAACATACAACGCGCCTGCCAAACCCGCCATACCCGCAGCAACGACGAAGATGAAAACTTTGTACGCGACGGTCGAATATCCACAGAAACGCACGCGGGCCTCGCTGTCGCGAATGGCAACGAGGATTTTCCCGAGCTTCGATTTCACCAGCAACCGTCCCACCAGATACGAGCCCACGAGCGATGCCGCTGTAATGATATAAAGGGCGCGTTTGACAACGTCGGTTTGCAGATCGTAACCGAGGATAGTTTTGAAATCGGTCAATCCGTTGTTACCACCCAGGCCGACGTTGTTACGAAAAAACAACAGGCACAACGCAACCGTGAGGGCCTGCGTGATGATGGAAAAGTACACGCCCTTGATGCGGCTGCGGAATGCAAGAAATCCGAATATTCCCGCGACGAGCATCGGAACCCACAGCGCGGCGGCGGCGGCAAAAGCGAAGCTCTTAAACGGCGGCCAGTACCATGGCAGGTGATCCCAATTCAGGAATACCATGAAGTCGGGCAGTTCGCTGGCATAGGAACCTTGCTTGCCAATGCCAAGCATCAGGTACATCCCCATGCAATACCCACCGAGAGCGAAAAACACACCCTGGCCCAGAGATAACACACCGGTAAAACCCCAGATCAAATCGATCCCGATAGCCACGATGGCATAACACAAAAATTTACCGAGCAAGTTCAACGTATAATTGGAAACGTGCAACGCATGGTCGGCAGGCAATGTGTTCAACGCGGGCAACACGATCACCAGCACGATCCCAATCGCGGCAAGCACACCGGTTTCGATCCATTTTTTTTTGTTCGACGGCATATTCTTCATAACCTTATTCTCAGATTTCCGCGTGGCGGCCCTTGGCGGGGAACAACCCACCCGGACGCCATTGCAGGAAGAGGATCAGGATCGCGAGCACGATGACTTTGCCCATCACCGCATCGGCAAACGGTTCGATGATCTTGGAAACCGTCCCAATGCCAAGTCCGGCGGCAATCGTACCGGCCAGTTTTCCAACGCCTCCCAACACAACGACCATGAAAGCATCGACGATGTAGGTCTGGCCCAGATCGGGACCAACGTTGCCCAGCAAGCTGAGCGCCCAACCCGCCATGCCTGCGATTCCCGCTCCGATGGCAAACGTCCAGGCATCGACGCGGCGCGTCGGCACGCCCAGGCAAGCGCTCATGTTGCGGTTTTGCGTCACCGCGCGAATGCGCAGTCCCAGAGGCGAGCGGAACAAAACGATGTAGGTTCCCAATACGCAAATCAGCGAAAAGATGATGATGAATAATCGGTTGTACGGTAGTACGAGCCCAACCATGACCTGGACGCCGCCGTTGAGCCAGCTTGGGCTGGCAACATCGACGTTGGCGGCACCGAAAATATGGCGGGCGGCTTGTTGTAAAATCAAACTGATGCCCCATGTCAGCAACAACGTCTCAAGTGGCCGTCCGTAGAGGAAACGAATCACGCCCGCTTCGAGCAGCAAGCCCACAAGGCCAGCGCTCAGGAACGCGAGCGGCAATGCGCTGATAAAATAGAAGTCGAAGTATTCGGCAGGCAGATATTTCTGGAAAATCGTTTGAACAACAAACGCAGTGTAGGCACCGATCAACATGAACTCGCCATGCGCCATATTAATGACGCCCATCAGGCCAAAGGTAATTGCCAACCCCAACGCGATCATCGTCAAGACAGCCCCCAAACTGAGGCCATAAAATCCGGTGCCCAGTAGTTGGGTCATGCGTTGATAGTGATGAATGTCTTCGATGGAATTCTGAATGGTTGCGGCAACTTGCGGGTCTTGTTCAATGGGCTCGGCACCTTCCACCGAAGCCAACATGGTTTCCATGTAAATCAAACCATTAGGCGCATGAATGCCGGCAAGTTTTTCCGCCGCGTAACGCCGCACATAGGGATCTTCGTTTTTGAGTTGCGTGATCCAGATGGACTCTTCGAGTGCGTGCCGCGTCCATGAGTCTTTTTCGCGCGCAAGTGCTTCTTCAAATAGAGCCAGGTTTTCGGGATCTTGCTCCATCCCAAGTTTGACGGCTGCCCCTTTGCGTGTTTCGGGGTCGGGGCTCATCAGGCTGAGGCGGTTGAGAATCGGACGGATTTCCCGACGTAACCGATTATTGGTTTTTGCTTTTTCGAGTGTGTCTTGTTTGACGACGATCTGTTTTCCCGATTTATCGAGAATCGGTTTGTTGGTTTCCGCTTCGTACAGGTCAACGGTGAACCCGAAACCCGATTCGTCGGTTACAGGGTCGCCGCCAATTACAGGGTGCTGATTTCCTTCTTCGTCGGTCCAAAGATAGAGCGATCCCTGGCGCAATGCGGCAAGCGCGGGCAGTGCATAAGAATCACCGACTTCGCCAATAATTTTGATCGCATTTTGCTGCTCATCGCGATCATCGCTGCATAATGCGCGGATCAATTCGGCGTGCGACAGCTCGGGTGTTTTTTGCTCCGTCCCCGTTGGGGATTCTTCAGTCGGGGAATCCTGTGCCGGGCAAAGCGCGGCAAGCAGGAGGAAGGACAAAATCCCCATGCAGGATATGTAGCGGTACAATTGCTTTCTCATCTCTCTATCCATCGTGAAGAATCGGGTTCAGTCAAAATGGTTTCTTTGAAAAAAGCCGTTCCCGTTTCGGGGGTTGGAAACGGGAACGGCTGTGGTGCGGTTCCCCTGGATTCCACCGGCCGACGAACAATCACCGGTGGAATCGCAATCGGAAGGGGAACGGAAGATCGGGTCGAATTACCAACCTGCGGGAGGAGCAGGCGCGTCGAATTTCGGCTTGGTTGCGTTGCCGGTCAGGTTCGGCCACGTCCAATCGGCGATCTTGTTTTTGCTGTCTTCGACATAGTGGCTCCACGGCTCGGCGCGCACGTTGCCTTCGGTGCGCCACACGATTTCAAACTGGCCGTTGGCGAGCACTTCGCCAATCAACACGGGTTTGTGCAGGTGATGGTTTTTCTCGTCCATTTTTGTCCAACCACTCGGGGCAAGGAACGTCTGGCCTGCGATGGCTTGACGAACAGCGTTCACATCGGTGGTGCCTGCTTGCTCGACGGCTTGGCGCCAGATGTTCACGCCAATGTAGGCCGCTTCGATCGGGTCGTCCGTCACGCGGCTGGCGCCGCCCGGCAGGTTGTTTTTCTCGCAGTAAGTTTTGAAGTTCTTCACGAACTCTTTGTTCACGGGGCTGTCGATGGACTGGAAGTAGTTCCAGGCGCACAGGTGGCCGACAAGGGCGCTGGTATCCATACCGCGCAATTCGTCTTCGGCAACCGAGAAGGCCATGATGGGGCATTCTTCAGCGGTCAGGCCCTGGTTGGCAAATTCTTTGTAGAAAGGCACGTTGCTATCGCCGTTGATGGTACTGATCACTGCTGCTCCGCCACCGGCTGCGAATTTCTTAATGCTGCCCACGATGGTTTGATAATCCTGGTGGTGGAAAGGCGTGTACTCTTCCTTGATGCTGGATTCCGGAATGCCTTTGGCCAGCAACATCGCACGCAGAATTTTGTTGGTTGTGCGCGGGTACACGTAGTCGGTGCCCAGCAGGTAGAACTTGTCGTAGCCTTCGTCGAGCAGGTACTGCACGGCGGGTTCGGCTTGCTGGTTCACAGCGGCGCCGGTATAGAACACATTGTAGGAACACTCTTCGCCTTCGTACTGCACCGGGTAGAAGAGCAGGCCGTTGTGTTCTTCAAAAACGGGGAGCACGGATTTGCGGCTCACCGACGTCCAGCAACCGAACGTCACCGAGACTTGGTCTTGCAGTAAAAGTTGTTTGGCTTTTTCGGCAAAAAGGGGCCAATCCGATGCTGGGTCAACAACCACCGGTTCGAGTTTTTTTCCAAGCACGCCACCCTGGGCATTGATTTCTTCAATCGCCATCAAGGTCACGTCACGCAACGAAACTTCGCTGATCGCCATCGTGCCACTGAGCGAGTGCAAAACGCCGACTTTGATCGTATCTTCCGCCCGAGCTCCCGACGTCGCTGTCAGCAGGCAAAGAACCATTGCCGCCGTGAGTAACGCCCCCAATTTGTCCTGCGCCAATTTGAACAATCGATTCAACATGGCTGTCTCTCTCCTAAAAGAAGTTTGGGTATAATCCCTGTAAAATTTTTCCATTCAAAAAACGTGGGGACGGAGTCGCGCGACTCCGTCCCCACGGGTGCGCCCAATCAATTAGTCACCGCTGTCAAGCAGCCACTGGTCGAATCCAAAGGAGTTCGATGGCAGATCGGCGTGAATTTCACCTTCGGCCTGCGACATCAACGTGCTGACTTCGATCGGAATGTCGAGATCGTCTTGAGAACCAAGGCTGATCTTCGGCGTCAGGACGACGATGACCTTGTTTTCGCGATCGACAGTCGTGTCGCCACCAAACAGGTAGCCAAGGACTGGGATGTCGCTGAGCAGCGGCACGCCCTGGTGCATCTTGACTTTTTCTTTCTTCGTCAAACCGCCGAGAACGATCGGCTGGCCGTCTTGCAGACGAACCGTCGAGCAAAGCGTACGCGTGTTGATGATCGGCTGACCCTGGGGGGTGAGGCCGTTCAAGTCGCTGACTTCCATTTCCACGGCAACTTCCATGGATTCGGTGCCAATGTATGGCAGGATGCTGAGGAACAGGCCCGTTTCACCCGCATGTTTGTAGCGCAAGGTGCGGTTGGGCACGTCATACTGCTGACCGTCATAAGGCGTGAAAGCCGACGAGCCGCTCGAGCCCGGGTCCGTCGTGGTGTTGCCATCCGCCACGTCGTCAAACGGGCTGATCAGGTCCGCCGCTTCGAACGAAACGACTTCGTCCACGCGTTCAAAGATACCGGGATTACCGCTCTTGGTCGTGACGCTGAACTTCGACATCACTTTGGCTTTGCCTTTTGCCTGGAGGAAATCCAGGTAGGCGGCCGTCAAAACGGCATTTGCGGCAAAGTAACGTTGATGTGCGCGGGTATTGATCACGATACCGCTGGGATCGCCGCTCGGAATGTACGCGCCTGTTGTCGGGTCAAAGCCACCGGTGAAGTGGAAGAATTCCTGATCGGCTGCGAAACCGCCCATGATGAACGTCCACAGGCTGCGGCCCGGTCCGTTTTTCCAGGCAACGTAATCGAGACCAAGTTTCAGATCGTCGTTTTCGTTGATTTCATAGATAGCGCCTTCGAATTCCACCTGGTGGGGCGGGATATCGACTTGCTCGGCCATCCACAGGTACCATTTCACGCTGCCCGGATCGTCGAGGTATTTGATCGAGTTGTTACGCGTATCGATAGCACGCACACTCTGGTCCGGTGTGCCGATATCAAAAGCGATGGCATCGACCGATGCGACATCGCGGTGCTTGGCTTTGTAATAAACTTCGATCGCACCGTCGTTGTATTCTTCCAACCAATCCTTGTCCATCGTGCGGATGGTTTGTTCAAGGAACGGAATCTGGAATTTCGGGCAAATCACCTGGATGTATTTTTTGCCATTGTCGGGATCCATCAGGACCTCGGCGCGGCCGCCTTCTTTGCCGCAAGCGACCTGGAACACGTTCAGGATTTCGCGAGGATTCACGTTCTTGATTTCGAACACGGTGGTAACGAACGGTTGCACGGCGCTCTTTTGATCCGTGCGCAGAACCGTTACAACGCCATCGGTCGGCAGAACGTTGATTTGTTCGTCTTGAAACAGGTAGTTATTAATCAGGCTGGCGCCCGCGGTCGGGCTGGCGTCGCCCACAACTGCTTGAACGCCTTCGGCGTAATCCGGCGCGCCACCCGCGTTCAAGCCATAAGGCGCAGCTTGCAATCTTACAGAACCAACACGGTCAACGACCTCGGCCTGCACGGCGCCAGGCGCCACGAGTGCGGCGAGACAACCAAGTGCGAGGGCTTTATGCAGCTTTTTCATTTGAAATACTCCTTGTTGATCAATCGGTGTCAAAGAAAGTCAGGGTCGAAATTCATCGGGTTGAACAAACAATCCGTCGAGGGACGGAGAACTCGGATCAGTGACCGAATTCGCCAATCACATCGTCGGCTGCGAGCGTTACGTTGCCCGCGTCAAAGCCGACAACCGTCGGACGCATGACGATCGCTACCATGCGCTTGCGGCTGGTGGTAACTTCACCGCCAAACCAGTATCCAAGGATCGGAATCGAGCCCAGGATCGGAACCTTGCGGGTCGTCTTGACTTTCTCTTCGTGAGTCAATCCGCCGATGATCACTTCTTCGCCGTCGGCGACGCGTACATCGATCGGAATCAATTCGTCGTCGGGACCAATTGCGCCAATGCTGGTCGTGGCAACCAACGGATGACCTTCGGCGTCAAATCCCGTCAACGTGGAGACCGTGTAGTTGACTTCCAGGTTGATGGTTTCATCGCCAACGATCGGGGTCACGTCGAGCGCGACACCGGATTCAATTGCGCGCAACGTGCCCGTCACCGTGCGGTTGTTCGGGTAGTCGCCATTCCAATCGCGTTCGTCCAACAAACCGTCGCGCGTACCGCCCACGGGAGCCGGGCCGTTTTGCACATCGTAATAAAGAATCTGATCGCCGGCAGACAATGAAGCGGCGTCCGTGTTCAACACCGACATCGTCGTGCGGGTCAAAACGCGCGCGTTGCCCTTGACGGCCAAGGCGTCGAAATACGCCGAAGGCACGTTGTATTGATAAGCGGCATTGCCACCACGCGAAACAACGTGTTTGCCAGGAATACCGGTCACTGTCATTCCATCGGTATGTTCGCGCTCGTAGAAACCGCCCGCGGCGAACAAGTTACGGCCAGGACCGTTTTTCCAGGCGTGGAAGTCGAGACCCAACGTGCCGTCGTTGGCCAGATCGACCTCGTAAATGGTCACTTCGATATCGACTTGTTCGGTGGGAACGTCAATGTCGCCGTCCAACATGGCAAGAAGCGTGTTCGCACCGCTCGGAGCGTCGGAAACATAAATTGAGTTGGTTTCTTCGTCGGTGTACAACCAGGAGTTCGTCGTCAGGAACGAGGAAAGCGTTCCGATAAAATCCGCATCGCCAACACTGCGGTTTTTGACTTTTTTGTAAACGCGCTTGCTGCCGTCCGCCGAGCTGACGCTCGGGTTGTCCAGAACTCCCATCAGGTCGTCATAATACGGAACCTGATGCTCGGGGCAGATCATGACGACAACGCCGCCTTGATCGGGATGGCCGAAGGTGAAGATACCACCTTCTTCAACCGCCAACGGACGCTGGAGGAAACGACGTGCGTTGTACGGATTGTTGCTACGGAACTCATAGGCCTTTGTGACGTAATGGTTCGTCTGTGCCTTGTTAGTGGTGCGCAACACTTTGACCAGTTTCTGATCAGGCACGAGCGAACTCTGGCCATAAGCCACTCCACCAGCCAGTACGGAAGCTGCGAGCGCGAGGGTTAAGCCTTTCTTAATCATGCTAAATTCTCCTTCATCTTGAGGTGCAAAATTGCGAGATCACTCTCGGTTTGGGGATGACATTCGATGGCCAATCGAACGAAGTTAATTCGAACTCAAAACGGGTTCCTCCTTCGTCAGATTGAACTCCTTCTCGAGCACTTCCCATTCTCCGTTCCCAAGTCGGCGCGAGAGCCGATAGTTCTTCTTGGTTTTCTTCATCTCGGGCGAAAACGGTTGGGCTTCCGCGCGAATACCGGCCAGGTATGGATTGACAAACCAAGATTTCTTAATCGGATCGCTCAAGTTAGGGCTGTTGGCGCCTTCGGACAGTTCCAGAACAACCCACCAGTCCAGGAACCCGGCTTCATTGCGAACCAACAATGCATCGGAGCTGAGAACGTGCTTGCCGGCCTCTTCCGTACACAGACGGATGGCCTCTTCCTTCAATAATACACCTTCGCTGTCACGTTGAACCGCACGCGGTCCTTCGACCATGTACGCAACGGGCTCGGCGACAATCTTCAGGGGCTGAGGAACGGTATTCGCATCCAGGGAAGGATCGTACATGACGGTCAACACATTGGTTCCAGGCATGTCGGCCAGACGAGTGAAGACAAACTGACGTTCGAGTTGTTCTTCCCACACCAGCTTGGCTTCCGGAGCGTGTGTTTCATTCGGCGATGTGACCGGTTCCCGATGGAAACGGCGTTCTTCGTTTTCGGGACCAAAATAAAACTTCAGCGTTCCGTCCTGAAGCGGCGGTACCGTGGCGGTTTCATAGCCGTCGTTGGTTAGCGAAACGGTGGCAATCACCGCCTCGCCCGGTTGATAAGCGTCTTTGTCGAGAGAAATGGCTAACTTCAGCGGCGAAGCGGGCACCCCCGTACCCGCTGTGGACTTCTTGCCTGTCCACGAGCACCCCGAGGCGGACATCAGGACCAGTAAGGCCAGTCCTGAACCCATCACGGAGTTGAAAAGTGTTCGTCGATTCATCCTGCGGTAAACCTCGCACCGTTGGGTTGGAATTCTTGAGGGCACGATAAGCAACAAGCCCCCCTAGCCCTTTACGACTCTGTCGCAGAGGAACTGAATTCACTGATTAGAAAGGATCATGGCTACTTTAGCCGGACGCCGAAGAGTACAAGTATTGAGCCTGTTTAAGATAACAGGCGTCCAATCTCACAATTTCCTAACAAAAGTACTCGAAATACTGAGGTTAGTGGGCATTCCCCAACCAAATCCTTACCAAATCCCCCTACCATGGGCTTGATTTCAGCTCAGATCCAACTGGTGCGAATTGACCACCCCAATCAGTCTGGTCCAGATTACCCACCTATTGCTGCACAAATAAGACCACCGTGTTAAAATTGCACCGCTCCAATATTGTGGACTAAAATGAATCATTTCCTAAATGGTCGAACAATTGATTGTTTCAACGAAATGATTATGCCCCCAACGTTGCGATTTTTTTTTTCCAACACGCCGAAAGAGCAGAAGTGGCGAATCATCTGGGGTTGCAGAATTCGGTAATGTGCTCCTTGCTCTCCCTGGGCCCTCATGTTAGCCAAGCATCCGGGAAATCGGGCTGGCCGCCGATCAAAACGCCCCCAACCAACCGAGGAACAATGGCATGACGACAAACATCACGGTTCAGAAAACAAGCCTGCATGAACGTCACGAAGGCCAGAAGGCGCATTTCATCAGCTATGGCGAGTGGTTGATCCCCGATTACTTTATGTCGCCCGTGGCCGAATACGACGCGATGTTCAACACGGCGGGCTTGATCGACATGTGTCACGAAGGGCGCATCAAGATCAGTGGCACCGATGCTCTCGCCATGCTTGACTCCCTGATTACCGTCAGCATCGAAAAAATCCCCACCAACAGTTGTCGTCAGTGCTTTGTGCTGAACGATCGCGGTGGAGTGATTGACGACATCAATTTGTTCAAGAGCGAAAAATTCTGCACCGTTTATTGCAGCGCCCTCGCCAAAAAACGCCTGATCGACTGGTTGCGCGAAAAATCCCAGAACTTTGAAGAAGTCATGATCGCCGATTCCAGCACCGCGCAAGGCGCCATCGAGGTGCGTGGTCCGCGCGCGCGCAGTATCGTCGAGTCCACCATGCTCGACGGACACCTTTCCAAAGAGAGCAACAGCGCCGTCATCGTCCAGATCGGTCAGGCACGGTGCCTCGCAACTACACGCCGCGTGTTCAACCTGGAATCCATCCGCATCGAAACCGGCAGTTTATTCATCCAAGGCGTTTGGGATCGTCTGGTCACCATGGGTCAAGCCCAGGGCATGGTTCCCGCCGGATGGCGAGCGACCGAATTGCTGCGCGTGGAAAACGGCATGCCGGGCGTCGGCGCCGAAATAGATGAAAATACCACCCCGCTGGAAATTGGATCGGCGATGCACGTGGATTTCACCAAGGAAGAATTCGTCGGCAAACGCGCTCTGATGCACAGCACCGTTGCCGAGTTCACCCGGCGGCTGGTTAACCTGCGTTTCGAAGGCAACACTGTCCCCATGGCCGGCGATTTGATCGAAATGGAAGACGTTCCCATTGGATTCGTCACCAGCGCCGTCCTCAGCCCCCGCAACGAATGCCCCATGGGCATGGGATTCGTCGATGCCGTGCGCGCCAATCCCAACAATGCCTTCCATGTGCGCAGCAACGACCAGATCCAAGGCGCTCGCATCATCGACCCCTTTGAGATGCAGGTCTCTCGATGAATTTGCCGAACAAGCTCAGTCTCAGCCGTATCCTGCTTATCCCGCTGATTCTCTTTACCGTGCTTTGGGGCGGTGCCAACTCGGACAACCCAGGCCAGATCGCGTGGTTCCGGCTCGTGGCGCTCATTCTTGTCGTCGCCGCCACCATCACCGACTGGCTGGATGGCAACATCGCGCGCAAACGTAACATTTCGACAAACCTGGGCAAACTGCTCGATCCGCTGGCCGACAAACTGCTCGTCACCGCGGCATTCGTTGCTTTTGTCGAGTTGCGTATTTTCACCTCGTGGCCAATTATCTTAATTCTCTGCCGCGAATTTCTCGTCACCGGATTGCGCACGCTCGCCGCCATCAACGGCAGCGTCATGGCCGCCGACCGGCTCGGAAAACACAAGACCGGTTGGCAATTGGGGTTAATTATCACGACGTTCGTTTATCTGACCGCGCGGGAATTTTTGCGCTGGACCGGCGTTTGGGAAACCCCGCTGATTGGTGGATGGGACGCCGAAGCCATCTGCGTCATTATATTACATATATTACTTTGCATCGCCGTCACCCTCACCGTGCTCTCCGGCGCGCAGTATCTCATTAAGAATTGGGACCTGGTGAAGGACGCGGATTGAACGAATGCATTGATTCAGACTATTCTATTGTACCAATATAATTGCCTTTCGGCCCAACGGGCTACATTCCCGAAGCAATTTCTAATATCGAATGCCCCAACGAACCAGACTCTTGATGTAAACGATGGTATCGATCTCGGCCCAATGGGCGACACTCACAATGAAAATGATATTTCGAATTCGGCCCAACGGGCGACACTCTCAATGTAAGTGATGGTATCGAATTCGACCTATCGGGCCACATTCCAATGCAAATGATAGTATCGAATACGACTTATCGGGTTACATGTACGATGAAAATGATAGTATCGCATTCGGCCCAACGGGCCGATATTCCCTAGCCCAGCCCAACGGGCTGGGTAACGTAATGTTAATAAGAAAGCGGCCTGAAAGGCCGCGATACCGCACGCTATTACACATTCCATCTCGCGGCCCTACAGGCCGCAAAAATCAAGGCGATCATTTACCCAGCCCTGCGGGCTGGGCTAGGGAATAGCGGCCTTTCAGGCCGGTGACTGATACCTAAATCTAGTAGAGCATGTCTATATCTCAAAAGGATTAAGAAGGTGGTTCAATTTTCAATAATTCTCTCTCCCATTCAGAATGCTTATACATAACATCAGAATCTTTATTACTATCCTTTGGTTCTTTGAATTGAATAGCCACTTGTTCGGCTATCCTAGAATTCCGAAATGCCTGCTGGTACTTTGCGTAAGCATCAATTGTGAGAACACAACACCCAAGTATAGCCTTGAATTCTTCTCCTATTCTCAAGCCAACAAGCTGAAAGTAAAATTGTTTGTTAGGAATATTTGCCGCATCTACATATTTCAACACCTCTAATATGGAAGAGATGTAAACTCTCAATTTCTTATCGTATCCTTCATTTTTGTAGTGTTTATGAAAATGACCTCGGGCATTGATGTATTTTGCATCCGGAAAATCAGTCCGAATAAATTGCGACCAGACGTTACTTTTGAAATCACGTATGATTTTATCTATGACTTGATCGCCACGCATGGAATTGGGATTTTGTTCATGATTCCATATCAGGGAGTGCATTTTATCGCAGTTATCAAGCAGACGAAAATAATTGCTAACAAACGCTTGCTCGGCAAGATAATCACTCTGCCGCTTTAGCTGCTTCTCTTGTCCTTTTTGCGCTTGAGTATTCGCATTTAGTTCTTTTCTCTGCAGCGCCAATTCTTTCCGTTGCAGGACAATGGCGTAGATAACACCAACGAATGCCAACCCCGAAAACAGAGCATTGACGGCACCGAACGTATCTCCAAAGCGCCCCGAATTATCAGAACAAGCATAAGGACCGAATCCCAATATAAACCACAAAGCAATGACTCCATAAACCCAATGTTCGACTTCGAACTTTTTCATTTTCCCCTCCCATGAAGATATTATTTAATCCCATCTGAAAATCAAAAGCGTCTTACTCGTCATTCAATTGCATGTCAATCCCCTGGCCCAAATTTTGCCCCTTATCAGGTTTGCGTTGTCGCGGCGTTCTCGTTGCGCCACAATTGAAGGCCTTGGGAACGTAAACGCGCTTCGCCAACACATCGACTGGAACGAAACCATGCCGCACCCGGCACGCGAAAACAGGCTGCTGAACACGATCGAGATGCGCGAACGCCGCATCGTGATGCGCTCGCGCCCGTATTCGATCCAGCTCGAAGTGACCACGAAATGCAATCTGGCGTGCATTATGTGCGCGCGCGACAAGTATCACGGGCGTGGCGAAAACCTGGAAGACAGCGTGCTGGAACCCGTGCTGCGCGATCTGCTGCCGACGGCGCAGGACATCATCGTGTCGTCGTTCGGCGAACCGCTGCTCTATCCCGGCATCGAACGTCTATTTGCCGAAATCGACCCGGCGTCGGGGCTGGAGCTGGGTTTCTTTACGAACTTTCTGCTGATGACCGAGGAGATGGCCGAGCACATTATCCGATCCGGTGTGGCGTACATCAACGCGTCGATCGACGGCGCGACGCGCGAAACGTACGAACGCATTCGCGCGGGCGGAAAATGGGATACGCTGATTGAAAAACTCGAAATGTTCGCTCGCGTGAAAAAACGTCTCGGCGCAAAAACGCCGATCCTGAATTTGTGCGTCGTGGGTTCGACGTTGAACATCGATGAAGCGGCGTTGTTTGTGGATTTCGCCAAGCAGCACGGTTTCGATTCGGTGAAATACAATCCGAATTTGTACGTCGATGACGAAGAAATGGATTACATGTCGCTCGTGCACGAGCAGGAAAAGACGGTGGCGAAATTTCGCGAAGCGTTTCGCCGTTCGGTCGAGTTGGATTTGCACTCGAATTTCCACCGCAAACCGTTCAAGGTCTCCGTCCCTCGCGGCGGCGCGTCTCCGTCCCCGCATGATGTTTCGCTGGCACGCGTGGCGCTCAATTGGTCAAAACGCGCGTGGCGCAACGGCATCGGGTGGCGATTCGAGAACACGTGGAAACAATCGGGCAGCACGGGAAAAGCGTTTTTGTTCCTTTCGGCCATCAAGGCACGCGACAAAGTGCTCGACTCCGTCCCCGTTCTTGGCAACGTGCGCCGCAAAGTCCCCATTCCGCACGTTATTCCCAACGACGCGCCGCCGCGAAGTTGCGGCAATCCGTGGACGCACGTGCATGTGAAAAGCGACGGCCTTGTCTATCCGTGCTGTTTCAGCGACGAGGTGATGGGCGATTTACGCAAGCAATCGTTCGACGAAATTTGGAACAGTGAAAAGTACCAGGATTTGCGCCGCTCGATGAAGACAGGCAATTATTGGGCGAGTTGCCGTCGCGCGAGTTGCAATTGGGTCGAGGGGTGCCATTCGAGCATTTACGGCGCGGAAATCAAGGCGAACGTGGGGACGGAGTTGGAAATCGATGGTACGCACGGCGCAACGGTTGCTCTGACGATTCGCAACAAAAGCAAGTTTGCGTGGAATCCAAGCACTCCCCCGCCGGACGGATTGATGGCGGATGTTCTCTCGACAGCCGACCAGAAAATGATTCGCCGCAATACGCGCAACGCATGCGTCATGGCGAGTTATCGCCTTCTGAGCACGGCAAACGAATTAATCGACGAAGGCGAACACGTCTCCGTCCCCGCCGACGTGGCAATCGGACAAACGATTGAACTGGAGTTGCCGATTCGGCCCGTGCGTTACGCAGGCAAGTTGAAATTAAAAATCGATCTCGTCCACGAAGGCGTCACATGGTTTGGCGAACGCAGCAACAGTGCGCTGGAAATTCCGCTGCGCGTTGCAAGCGTGCCGTTTGCGCCTTACATCGGCGCGTGGAACAAAGCGCGGCTCAACGCGGCGCTGAATCGCGTTCTGCGTCCCGGCGACGTGGTCGAATTACCCATCCGCGTGACAAATATGGGGACGGAGACCCTCGGAGGGACAGAGCACGGCGATTTTCTATCCTATCATTGGCGGCGCGAAAACGGCGAATACGCCGAATGGGAAGGTCTGCGTCACGCGTTACGCGACTCCGTCCCCGTGGGCGGTTTTTGCGACGAAACCATGCGCGTGATGGTGCCGCGAGACCTTGAAACGGGGCGTTATCGGCTGGAATTCGACGCGGTTCGTGAAAACGAAACATGGATCAGCACCTGCTGGAACCGGCCAATGCTCGCGTATCCAATTCGCGTGGCTGCGCACGAAGGCGACGAAGCATCATTATCGGATCGCACGGAAGACGGCAAACTGCTCGGGTGGGAACCGATCGGCCAATGCGCGCCGCAGACTGGAAATAAGGGGATATGGTAATAACCGCGAAGGCGCTAAGCCGCTAAGCATCGCAAAGCGTTTTACTTGATAACTTTGCGTACCTTCGTGGCTTAGCGCCTTTGCGGTGAATTATTTTCATCCCCCCCAAACATATCCATCGTTTCCGCTGTTTGTTTTTTGACTAACCGTTTCGTCGGCAACTTCCCCGTTTCCAAATAACGTGCGATGTCTTTTTGCGTGGTGGAAATCGGGCGTTTGATCCATTCGGCAGGGGCAATCCAATCGCTGTCTTGGTGCCCATCGAGTCGAACGGTGCGTTCATTGGTTTTCATCAACCACACATGCAGGTCGATTTTTCGCCGCATGACAACGTGCCTCAGCACCATGAGTTCCCGCACGGGGACGGAGTCGATTCCCGTCTGTTCGCGCAGGATGCGAACGCTTCCGTCGCTGGGCGTTTCGCCATCGCGCAATTCCCCGCGCGGCGTTTCCCACATGCCGCCGAACGATACGCTTTCACGTCGCTGCAGCACGAGTACCTCTGAGCCTCGGCGCACGACGGCGGCGATTTCGCGCACGGATTCGAGCGCAGCGGGCGGTGCTTTTACGGGAAAGCGTTCGGGCGAACCGGTTGCGCGTGCTTTGCATTGTTTCGCCAGCGGACACGCCGAGCATTGCGGTGCACGTGGCAGGCAAACGACCGCGCCAAGTTCCATCATGGCCTGGTTCCAATCGCCCGCGCGGCGCGGCGCGAGCAATTCTTGCGCGCGTTCCCACAATTGACGTTTCACGGCAGGCGTGCGCACGTCGCGATCCACCGCGTCGAGCCGCGCGACGACGCGTTCGACATTGGCGTCCACTACGGCAACTGCTTCACCGAACGCAATCGACGCCACGGCGGCAGCAGTATAACGTCCCATGCCGGGCAACGCCAACAAGAGCTCGAACGACGCGGGGACGGAGCCACCGAAGTCTTCGGCGATTCGATTGGCAGCCGCGTGCAAATTTCTGGCCCGCGCGTAATATCCCAAGCCCGACCATTCGGCGAGCACATCGTCAAGCGGCGCATGCGCCAATGCCTCGATCGTGGGATAGCGTTCGAGAAATTGCTGCCAACGCGGTTCGACGGTTCGCACAGTGGTTTGTTGAAGCATGACCTCGGACAGCCAGATGCAATACGGATCGCGCGTACGTCGCCACGGCAAATCGCGACGATGCGCATCGTACCAACGCAGCAATGCTGTGCGAAACGATGTCAAGGTGGTCATGAAATTGGAGCCCGAATGTTACTGCGCTTTTTTCAGCGCCATTTGCATGAATTTCAACTTATGGTGCAACTCTTTCCATTCGTTGATGGCGGTTGAGTCAGCCACAATGCCACCGCCACTGTAAAGGTGGATACGGCGGTCATTGAAAACCGTCGCGGTACGAATGGGCAGGTTGAATTCGCAGTCGCCGCGTGCATCAATCCATCCGAGCGCTCCGCAATAAATGCCGCGCGGATGCTGCTCGATTTCACCGATGATTTCCATCGAACGACGTTTTGGCGCGCCGGTAACGGAACCGCCCGGAAACAACGAGACCAGGATTTCACGCCATGTAACGTGAGACCGCAACGTACCCGTTACCGTCGATTCCATGTGCAGCACGGTGGGGTGCGTGGTGATTTCCATCAACGGATCGACTCGAATGCTGCCGTATTCACAAAGTCGGCCGAGATCGTTGCGCTCAAGATCGACGATCATCACGTGTTCGGCGCGGTCCTTGGTGGACGAAGCCAGTGCGAGAGCCGTCATTTGGGTCGATGCTTTATCGCCCCGTGGGCGTGTGCCTTTGATCGGCTTGGTGACGATCGTGCGACCCCACTTGCGTACAAGCAATTCGGGTGAAAACGATACGTGCGAACATCCAACGCCACGCACAAACGCCCCGTAACGTTCGCCACCTTCCTGTAAACCGGCGGCAAAAATACGCTCGGCGGAAGCAGACGTCTGGCCTTCGAAACGCACCGTCATGTTGGCTTGGTAAATGTCGCCCGCAGCCAAGTGGGCTTTGATTTTATCGATGGCGGTGGAATATTCCTCAAACGACATACAGGGTTTGGGTTCCACGCCGGGCAATTGAATTGGATCGAGCGGCGAACGCGTGGCGGATTTGGGTTTATCCGGCATCATCATCGGCGGGCGGGGCCAATCGGTCAGCCGATCGGGAATCGTCCAACCGCGCCAGCTTGCTAATCGCGAAGCGGGTCGCCCAACCAACGACCAACGGCCGTTCATCAGGGCAAATCCGGTGGCATGAAAGGCAACGAAGAGTTCATCGACTTCATTACGGTCGGCGTGAGGAAAACAATTTTCGTGTGGATTGATATGGCGGCCAAATTCGTAGGAAGCGCCGACGATGGCGACAGGACACGCGGGACGGAGGAATAATTTCCGTGCCGTGCCTTTCGCCGATTCCACCAGACATTTGAAAATTTCGTCGATCCATTTGTAGGGAGTCACGATGCAATCGTCATGAGAGGCGATTATTTCGCCTTCGGGTGTTTCAACCCGTGTTCCCTGACGATTGACACGCAAAATCAGAATAGGCGTGGGCAGCAACAACGGCGGGTGGTCCCATCCGTTTTCGTCGGAGGGCCACAGCATCGCTGATCCGGGCATTCTTCCCAGTTGCGGTAATTTCACAGAATAAGTTCCTGGCCTATCTATCGACATAGCCATTTTATAGAATCAGCCCCTTCGGGTTCGTTCTCGGTGCCGAGTTCTCCCGTGAACAACGGACTTTCGAACCTCGATTGCTTATGAACGATCTCGAATCAGAATGCAATCTAAAGTTCCGCTACGACTCGAAAACCAATGTTCCGGCCACTGGTGTCGAATGGAACTCTTTGACGGGCGGCGCTGCGCGCTTCAGCCGGTCCCTCCAGATAACTGCCGCCCCGCAAGACGATTTCCACGCCTTTGGAGGGCGGTTGGGGATTGGTCACTTTGCTGCCGGGCAGCCGAACGGTGTAGTATCCGCGTGTGAATTCCCATACGTTGCCGTGAACGCCATATAATCCCCACAAGTTCGGTGGCAGTTCACTGACGGGTTGCAGGTCCTTCGCATTTTCGCTCAACGGTGTCAGGGGATAGACCTCCTGTCCATTGATATTCGCCAAGTCGCTGGTAATGATCGGTCCAAACGTAAATGGAGTGGTTGTCGTGGCCCGACACGCGTACTCCCATTGTGCTTCCGTCGGCAGGCGGAAGGTGATTCCAGTCATATCCGACAATTTCTGGCAATACTCTTCGGCTTCCCGATGCGTGATGTTGCTCATAGGCAAATGCGGGCTGCCGGCAATCGTTTCCTGCCCCATGACGGCACGCCACTGTGCTCGCGAGATTTCTGTTTGGCTCATGTAAAAGGGGAGCTCGAACTGTACTTTTGTCAGCGGCCCTTCGTCTTCATGGCGACTGTATTCATCCAAAGGCGAACCCATGACGAATTCGCCAGGAGGCAATTCCGCCATCACCAGTTCAATTCCGGTATCGAGCGGCACGCGGAATGTGTGAATGCTGGAAAGCGGAGTGGGTGGCGTTGGAACGGGTAACGTTTCAGGCGTCGGCACAGGTGTTGGTGTCGGCGTAGCTGTTTTTGTTGGTTTTACCGGCTCAGGGGTTTCCCGCGAATCCGGCAGCGGTGTCATCGTGGGGCGCACCAAGGCTACCTTTGTGGGCTCGGGCGTTGGAGTTGGTGTTTCAACTGGCGTAGTTCCGCCATTGTTTTTCGAGTCGTCGTTATCCAGGCTGCTCACAAAGGAAACTCCCGCCGCGATAATGCCGACAACGAATAAAGCGCCCAGGAAACCGGCAATCATCAACATACGCCGACGCTTGGCAGCTTCCTTTATGGCTGTATCTTCGGGGGCAAAGACCGCTTCGGTTAATGAAGAGGGCTGATGATTGGATGTGCCCGAGGACGAAGTCATCCAGGCTGACGAACTGCCGGGGGCCGAAGGCGTAATACTGGGGCGAAAACGACCTTCGCTGATCTTCGATGACTTGCCTGTTTTTTCCTCGGCCATCTTGGCCATTTCTTCCAATCCCATCGGCTTTTTGGGCTTTCGGAATTGGCTGCCAGTCGAACCTTCCTCGTCTTTTTGCGCTTCCAGATCGCGCCGTAATTCTTGTTCTTTCGCCCTTCTTTCTTGCCTTTCTTTGCGCGTTTCTTCGAGGCGTTCTTTAGGCACGGACGTCACCAAGTTCTCTTGCATCTTGAGAGCCAGGTTCGGTTTGGGCAGTACAGGCTTGGATTCCACGGGTGGCAGTGTTGATTTCGGAGGCGCCGACACCACAGGCTCCACCGGGGGATTCGGTGAGGAAGCAGACGGAGACGAAGAGACAGGCTCGGAGCTTTCCGGCTCGGAACTGGGATAATCCTGGAGGTTCGGGTCCAGGATGGACGGCGCAAATAGTTGCTCCGTCTTGTAACGCGGCAACGGCTCGGGCGTAGGCAACGGCGGAGAGGACGGTTTTAATTTCGGGCGCGGCACCTTGGGGCGCATTTTCTTCACCCGCGCACGCGGGTCGCCTGTCGAAGAAGGTTTTTTGTCGGACGGATGGCGCTTCGGAGGCGCATCTTTGGGAGGAGGCAGTTCATCGGGCCGCACGACAAGCGTTTGCGTTCCATGCAGGACTGCATTCAACGCGGTCGCCAATTGAGCCGCGGATTCAAACCGCTCGCGCGGACGCTTCGACATGCACTGAAGAATCACTTCTTCGAGCGCAGACGATAAATTGGGATTCAGCGTGCTTGGCTTGTCCGGCGGCTGGTTGACGTGGCACATACACACCGTAATATCGTTATCATCGACAAACGGTACCTTGGAGGTCGCCATGTGATAGAGCGTGCACCCCAACGAATAAATGTCCGTCCGACCATCGAGCGGGTTGCTCAGGATTTGTTCCGGCGACATGTACTGCACTGTGCCGAACACCATGCCTGCCGCTGTGCGGCCCATGGTCTGGTTCACATCGCGCGCGATGGAGAAATCGAGTAGTTTGACGTGTTTTTCTTCGGTAATGATGATGTTGGCGGGCTTGACGTCGCGGTGCAACACGTTGCGGGCATGGGCGTAATCCAGCGCCTTGGCAACCGCGATACCGACTTCGCAAATCCATTCGTTGATAAAAACACGCCGTTCGGTGTTCGATACGTCGAGAACGTCTTTCAGGATGCCGAATTTTTCCAGCGCGATTCGCTTGTTCAGAAACTTCGAGACCGGTGGGCCTTCGAGAAGTTCCATGATCAGATAAATGGCTTCTTCGTCGCGATAAACGTCGTAGAGAGAAACAATGTTCGGATGATTTAAACGCGCAATGGTGAGGGCTTCGTCCTCAAGACGACCCGGGTCCTGGCCCGCATCCTGGGACTCTTTGATGTTACAGGTTTTGACGGCCACATATCGCTGGAGCTTGGGCTGCCACGCCTTATACACCTTCCCCATCGCTCCTTTGCCAAGGATCGAATGGGCTTCAAAGCCGGGTGGCATGCGTTCACTCATTATCTCTGGCCGACCGTTCGGTGACATCAACGCACCAGCATAGCCTTTCATTCGGCGTTCTTGTCAGCAGAAAACCACCTTGCTGACCTAGATTTTCAACCCCTAACCCGTTCGGTCTCAAGTCGGCGTCCGTAAAATTTCGTCGAACGGGGGTCGGATACATCTTCATGCTAGCATCGGCAAAAGCATCCAGGACATAGTCCACCCACATTGAGCACGAACTCTACCGAAGGGCAACACCTTCCTGAACATGATGAAAAATTCAACCGAGAAAACCACTCCCGCCGAGGACGATTGCTTTTCTTTCGCCCTCCATGCCACCGATGGGTATGCCCGGTGCGGGACATATCAGACCGCACACGGTCCGGTGCACACCCCTTGTTTCATGCCCGTTGGCACCAAAGCCTCGGTCAAAGCCCTGCTCTCGGACGATCTGAAAACCCTGGGCGCGCAAATGATTCTGGCCAACACGTTCCATTTGCATCTGCGTCCGGGAGAAGCCGTTATCGAACAATTGGGAGAGCTTCACGGCTTCATGCGCTACAACGGACCGATCCTGACCGACTCGGGGGGCTTTCAAGTCTTCAGTCTCGCTGAATTGCGCGCCATCGATGAGAACGGCGTCAAGTTCCGTTCGCCTCTCGATGGCTCTTTGATCGACCTGACACCGGAAAAATCCATCGAAATCCAGCGCGCGCTCGGCCCCGACGTGGTCATGGCCTTCGATGAATGCCCCAACGCCGGGATGACCGGCAAGCAATTGACCGACTCGACCGACCGCACGCTGCGCTGGCTGGAGCGTTGTTTGTCGGTGGAACTCAAGCCTCATCAGGCGCTGTTCCCCATCGTCCAGGGCGGCATGGATGGCGAACTGCGCCGGTCGTCCGCGCGACGCACGCGCGAAATCGCTCCCAACGCCCCCGGTTATGCCATCGGCGGCCTCTCGGTTGGCGAAAGCCGCGAACTGACCTACCAAATGCTCGAGCATTCGGTTTCCGAACTTCCCACCCAGCGCCCTCGCTACTTCATGGGCCTGGGCACGCCAACGGACCTGATCGAAGCCGTGGACCGAGGGGTGGATTTGTTCGACTGCGTGCTGCCCACACGCAACGCCCGCAACGGACGGGTGTTTTGCCCGGGAGGCGACCTGAACCTGCGCAACGCCCAGTTCATCGACGACCCGCGCCCGATTATGGAGGGCTGCGATTGCCCAACGTGCATGGGTGGGTATTCGCGCGGATACCTGAGCCATCTGAATCGACAGGGAGAAATCTCGGCGTCGATCCTGACGACGCTGCATAATGTGCGTTACATGCTGCGCCTGTGCGAAGACATGCGCGCCGCCATCCGCGCAGGCCAGTGGCAGGAGTTCAAGGC
>CAZOKZ010000011.1:31092-95089 GCA_964580585.1 uncultured Candidatus Sumerlaeota bacterium
CACGCTCCACTCCGCCATCGGAGCAAACACCACGTTCCCCATGGGAAGCAGCACTTCATCCGTGTGCGTGTGGAACTCCAGCCCGTCGATCCGGCGGTCGAGCACCACGCCTGGTTCGCCGTCGGTCACGAGCGCCGCGCTGACCAGATGCCGCCCGCGCAGCAACGGCCACGAATCGACTTCGTACACAATCGGACCGCCCGCACCGGGCGCAAGCACGTCGGTCTGGTCCTCGAACAGCCGTCGCCCGTCCGGCCAACGCACGCAGAACTGAAGCCGGTACGGTACCCGTGCGCGGTCGCCATCGACCTCGAACACCAAGCGCGCCGTCTCGCCCGTTGAGAGGCGGTCAACCGTTTGGCCGTTGCCATTTTCCAGCCGCATGGCCGCGAGGCGCGGCAGGTCCTTGCCCGTGAACGATTCCAGCCCGCGTTCGGCGCGCTCGCCGTCCGGCACCTCGGCCACGACGGGGCGTTTGCGCGAAAGAAAATGGCTGCCTGGCATGGAAAGTTCCAGCACATGATGGCGGTATCGCTGCACCACATCGGGAGCGGGACCATCTTCGAGAATTTTGCCGTGTTCGATCCAGATCAGGCGCTCGCATGTGTCGCGCGCCGCGGTCAGCACATGAGTGACGACGAGGATGGTCGCGCCTTCGTCGTGCAGTTCGAGAATTCGCCCGAGGCCACGTTGCTGGAATTCGGAATCGCCAACGGCCAAAATTTCATCGACCAGAATAATGTCCGGATCGACGTGCAACGCCACGCTGCACGCCAGCCGCGCATACATCCCGGACGAGTAGTGTTTCACCGGCTCGTACAAAAATTTCCGCAGCCCGGAAAACTCGATGATGCGTTCGAGGCGTTCGTGAATATCCTCGCGGGTCATGCCCATCATGATGCCGTTGTAAAAAATGTTTTCCATGCCGCTGAGTTCGGGATGAAACCCGACCCCCAATTCGAGCATCGAGGCAATTCGCCCGCGCGTGCGCACCGTGCCGGTAGTAGGCTGCATAATACCAGCGGTCAGCTTGAGCACCGTGGATTTACCCGCGCCATTTGTTCCCAAAATGCCGAGCATTTGCCCGCGAGGAACATCGAGCGTCACATTGTGCAGGGCGTCGAACGGTTCGCGGCGCAAGTGCTCGAACAGTTTGTTCACCGCCCACGCCCCGAGCCGCGGCGAGGCGCGTTTCTGGATGTAGTACGTTTTGGTGACGTGGCGGAATTCGATGGCGTTAACGGCGGTCATTCACTGTTCGAGTCATGGGGATTCGGTGTCTTCGACGAGAGGCACGAAGCGCACGTTCATCAGATCCTCGACCAGGAAATCGTCGGCGCATCGTACCCAGCGGCGCAATTTCTGGCAGTCCTCGGAAAGCGGCGCAAGGTAAGGCTCGCCTTCGGGGGCGATCAGAATACCGCCCGGGGCCAGTTGCTCCAATAACTCCGGACGTAACTTCCGGGCGGCTGCGGTGACCAAAATGCGATCGTAGGGTGCTTTTTCTCTCCAACCGAAAGACCCGTCGGCAACATGAAACTCGACATTGAAGAGACCCAGTTCGCTCAATGTGATGCGCGCCATGTCCGACAATTCAGGTACGCGTTCGATGGTAACGACTTCCCGGCACAATCGCGCCAAAATCGCCGTCTGGTATCCGCTGCCGGTGCCGATTTCCAACACCCGATGCGACGATTCGATACGCAACAACTCGGTCATCGCCGCCACGATGTAGGGCTGGCTGATGGTTTGCTCGAATCCGATGGGAAGCGGGTTGTCCTCGAACGCGCGGCGCTCGAATTCTCCGGGCACAAAACGTCGCCGGTCGATTTGCATCATCGCCTCGATCACACGCGGATCGCGAATGCCTCGGCGGCGGATTTGCTCGCGCACCATTTGCTCGGCGGGAGACGGAAACCGAACCGGTTGAGAACGTTTGCTTCGCCCAAGGGGACGGAGATTACGAATTAACTGGCGCAACCGCGCATTGGCGACCATCGGCAGGACTCGATTCATACAAAAAGTTGAGAGGAATTTTCACGAGCCAATGGTATTCCAAGAGCCTTGATTATGCAAGCCGGGTTATTACGGATCACCGCTAAGTCTCAAAGCACCTCGAAGATAAAAACATTTTTCTTTTATGTTCCTTCGCGGCTTGACGCCTTTGCGGTCATTATTCCGTTCCCAAAAACTTCAAACACTCGCGCATCATGGCGGGCAGGTCCGGCGGCGTGCGCGACGTGATCAGGTTTTTGTCCACCACGACTTCGTGGTCGGAATAGACACCGCCCGCGTTGATGCAGTCGGTTTTAATCGCGCTGACACACGTGAAGTGCCGCCCCTGGAGCACGTCGGATTCGCACAGCAACCACGGTCCGTGGCAAATCGACGCGATCAGCCCGCCTTTGGCATCGATGTCCTTCACCAGTTTCACCATGTGCGCGTTGCGGCGCATTTTATCCGGCGCATAACCGCCCGGCACAATAACGCCGTCGAACATCGAGGCCTTGGCTTTGGCCGCCGCCATGTCCGACACTACCGGGTAGCCGTGTTTGCTGGTGTACGTGACGCCTTTTTCCGGGCCAACGATGGTGACTTTCACGCCCGCTTCGCGCAGACGCAAAATCGGGTACCATGCTTCGAGGTCTTCATAGATATTTTCCACCAACACTGCGATGTGCTTTGGTTTACGCGTTGTCGATTTTTTAGCCATTGGGAAAAACTCCTAAATTTAAGGATGAGGGATGAAGGATGAGTTTAAGAGGCAAAGACAAAGATCAGAGTTCGAATTTCAAATTCTAACAGAAACGAGGGAGAATGGAGAAAATATAAAGTAGAAAATTGTTTCTTCACTCTATTTTCCCGTCCCGTCAATCCTGGCCGAACATCCTTCAACCTTCATCCTTTAACAATCTCGTCGCTATCCAGCAAAATCGTGACCGGTCCGTCGTTGATCAAATCAACCTGCATCATCGCGCCGAATTCTCCGGTTTCGACGGGGCCACCTGAATATCGCGCCCGGACGGCATCGAGGAACTGGTCGTAGAGCACGATGGCTTTTTCCGGCGCGAGCGCTCGCGTGAACGACGGACGGCGGCCTTTGCGAATATCGGCGTAGAGCGTGAATTGCGAAATGGCCAGAATTCCCCCGGCCACGTCTTCGAGTGCGAGGTTCGTATTGCCGTTTTCGTCGGCGAAAATCCGCAGGCCGACCAGCTTGTCTACCACCTTGGGCAGAAGCGCTTCCGTGTCGCCTTCGCAAAAACCAACCAGCGCCACAATCCCCCGCCCGATGCGCCCTGCCACACGGTCGCCAATGGTCACGTGGGCTTCTGAAACTCGTTGGATTACAATACGCATGCGGGGGTCTCGCTTTTGCTTGAGGATTTGAACCGTCCTGGCTTGATTGGGCTATTGGGTCAAGGGAAGCTAAAGGATTCGCTTCATCTTCGCATTGCGGATCAATTGCTGAATGTCACAATTAACGACTGCGAGCGGTTAAAGTATCGGAGTACAGGGAATTCAAGAGGAGTGCATTGTGCCACGCCGACCCCTACGATGGATCATCCAAAAATCGCGCAGCCGATGGCGCGAGCTGATGCAGACGAAGCACACGTTTCGTCTGACGGCAGAGGGCGTGGTTTTCATCGTGGTGACGTTGATGATCGGCCTGGCAGCAATGAACACGTCGGCGCAGTTGCTGTTCCTTGTCTTCGCCATGATGTGTTCGTTCTGGATGTTGTCGGCAATTCTGGCAACGGCCAGCCTGCGCCGCGTTCAGGCTTTTCGCCGCGCGCCGCGATTGGTCTCGGCGGGGCAACCAGTGCGCGTGCGTTTGTGGGTGGTAAATCATAAACGATGGAACAGCAGTTTTTCCCTGCGCGTTACCGATCACCTCGACGACCAAAGTCCAATCGGTGCCGCATTTTTCATGAGAGTGCCCCGTCATGCGGAGGAGCGCTCGGAATATGAATGCGTTTTCCCCCGTCGCGGCCAGTACACGTTTTCACGCGTGGTTTTGGCGACACGGTTTCCGTTCGGGCTCATCGAACGTTCAGTGGTTCGCGCAACGCCGTGGGATTTACTGGTGCTGCCCGCCTCGATTCCAGTGGATGAAATTTTACGCGCGGCACGGGTAGATCTGGGCGATAACGAATCGCATTTGAAAGGCCGTGGATCGGCTCTGTATGGTTTACGCGAGTACGTGGAAGGCGAATCCGCCCGCGATATTCACTGGCGGGTTTCCGCGCGCACCGGTAAATTGATGGTGCGCGAGTTCGAGAACGAAGAACGTCGGCGAGCCAGTATCATCCTGGACAATCGGCTGCCTTCCGGCGGCGATCCCGAAGCGTTGGAAAAAGCCCTCATCCTGGCGAACTCGGTGCTGATTTATCTGGTCCAACGAGGGCATCAGGTGGAACTGCTGACCTCTTCGGGCAAGGTCGCGTTCGGCAGCGGCCCGCAACATCTCCTGCGTTGTCAACGATCGCTTGCCATGTTGCCCGTCGAATCGCTCGCCGAAGGTGCTCCGCATCCTCACGATCCGGAAGCCGATAGCGTGCAGTTCCTGATCGAATACCACGCAAAAGCAAAGCGTTCCACATCGCCCGACGCCATCGTTCTGAACGTGCATGAATACGAATCCGAGCTATCCACGGCGCTGGAAAGCTCACCTCCCCCCGCGGACGTCCCTTTGCCGGGCATCGAGTATCTCAAGCTGGACGATGCTCCCGTGCGGAAGGGAGTCGTTGCATGAAATTCCAACGGGCATTTCATTTACTGACGTACACCACAGCACTCTGGGCGTTTCTGGCGTTGATTTCCACCGGCCAGATTCACCTGGCAGCCATCGTGGGGTTCGCCATCGCATTTTTGGTGGCTTGCATGCGTCATCGCACGGGTTTTCGTCTGCCCGATGGGGTTTGGACACTGGTGAATCTGGTGGCATTTTGCACCGCGTTATTCGGGTGGTTTTACATGGGCCAACGCATGTATTCGGCTACGTACTTTTTCTTTTACCTGGAAGCCAACAAGCTGCTCACCGCCAAAACCAACCGCGACTACCTCCAGGTTTTCGGCCTGACGTTCTTCCATATGCTGGCGGCGTCGGTTTCCACGGAATCGGTAGCGTTTGCGCCAATGCTTGCGGTGTACATGTTCCTGATCATTGCCGCGATGATGGTCTTTACGATCAAACGCGATGCGGAATCGACGTTTCTTCCTCCAACGAAGAAGAAAAAAAACGCTCCTCTCGCCAATCCAACCCTGCCTCGCCGTGTGCGTTTCCAGGACGAAACGGCTCTTCGCAACGTGGCAAGCACCGGATTCCTCGATTACCGTATGACGATCTGGTTATGCTGCATGACGTTGATGGTGTTATTAGCAGGAACAGGGTTATTCTGGGTTATTCCGCGCGCCGCGAAACAGAATTTCATCCCCGGTTTGGGGCATAGCCGAACGGGTCCGAAAAAAAGTGGCTTCGCCGACAATGTCACGTTCGAGGGTGTCGGTGAAATCCAAACGGATCCGGCGATTGTAATGCGCGCGGCGCCGGACGCGGCGCTGATCGACCGCCGTCCCGAGTTTCTCCGCATTCGCGGCACGTCGCTGGATGAATATACGGGCCGCGCCTGGCAAAAATCTTTCTCGCTTCGGTTCACCACTTTGCATGGTGAACGCAGCACCATCGAATTGACTCCGTTGGAGGAATTCGCCAACGCATCGGACCGGATTTTCCAGGTACGCATTTCTCTGGAACCCGAATCGTCGGATTATTTCTTCACACTCGATCAACCGTCCCTGGTGGATTTTGGCACGCGTCAACGTTTGGAAGTGGACGTGGAAAGCCAAAGTATGAAGTCCATGTCGCCCCGCCACAGTACGATTTCCTACACATCGGTGGGTTTTCTGGAATCCCCCAACGATCGTCTGGGCACGATGAGCCGATCGCAATGGCGCGTGGCCTCGCCGCCAACGTCAGAACCAGATCTGGTGTCGATTTCTCTCAAACGGCTGAAGGAATTACCCGCGCAAGTGGAGGAACTCACGCGCGAATCTTTGATTTCGCCCAAACGACGAAATCAGAAACGCAACAATCTGCAACTGCCCGAGCATCCGGATATCGAAACCGTGACCCGTCTGAGCGAGGAGTGGACCGAAGGCCTCGATACACCCTTGGAAATCGCCAGCGAAATCGAACATCGCTTCAAATCCAATTTCGATTATTCACTGGATACCAGTTTTTCCCCTCGCGAAGATCACTTGAGTTACTTTCTCGAAATTGAACGCAAAGGGCATTGCGAGTATTTTGCAACGGCCATGGCGCTGATGTTGCGCGCGCGTGGAATTCCAGCCCGGATTGTAAACGGTTACCTGACCGATGAGTGGTCGCCCGCCAGCCAACGCTATATCGTGCGCCAGGAACACGCCCATTCGTGGGTCGAAGCCCAAGTGGACGGTTCGGGACGATGGATGACATTCGACCCCACCCCCAGCACGGGCATTGGATCGAATCGCATTGGAGAAACGCTCTATCATCACATCTCGCGCCTGTACGACGCCATCAAGGTTGCCTGGTACGATTCGATCGTCGATTTCAGCGTTGCGGATCAGGAAAAAACCATGCGCGCCCTGATTCGGCATTTGCAGTTCAGTCGGACGGTTACCCGATCCGGTGTGCAGGAATTCACCGACTGGTGGCATGGAAAATCCATGGAAGGACTCAATGGGAAGAAGCTTCTCGGCGTTCTTCTCGTCTTGAGCGCGTTGATCATTGGAGCCTATTTGACCTATGAATGGAGACGCGCACATCGGTCGAACCTGCCGGTTCGCCTGGCCCAGGCGCGGCGCTCGAACCAACGCGAGGTGCGTGCTTTCCTGGAAGTCATCGAAGAACTCGAACGCCTTTTCCCGCGCCCTCCCGCCCAAACGCCGTTGCAATACGCGCGACAAGTCGCCGAAACCACCGACGGTGCATTCGACGACCTGCTGCCGCTGACGCAGACGTACTACCAAGTGCGCTACCACCACGAGAACTGGCCCGGCGACCAGAAACATCAACTCGCCACGTTGCGCCAACAGATCCGCGCGTATCGGAAAATACGAAAAACAAATCAGTAGCCGAGTATTTTCAGCAAGGCAATCATTGCCCGGTGGTTTACGTCAACATGCCACGCAGTGAAACGAACGGCGATGAAGATATTTGATCTTTGTGTCTTCCATGGTAAAAAATCCTCGCGGACCCGGCAGCCCTTCCTTGAATCTTTCGGCGCGTTGTTGTACCGTTCCTGTAAAGTGAAAATCCCCCGGACGTTTGCACTGCCTTTTTCTCCGAATCGAGGCTTCAGATGACTGTTTTTTCCATCCCCACTCAATTAACGGCGTGCCGGTCGTTCCATATCGGAAATATCCCCGTCGGCGGGGCGCATCCGCTGGTGCTGCTGGCCGGGCCATGCGTGATCGAAAGCCGCGAGCATACGCTCGAACTGGCTGGACGCATCAAGGAAATCACCGACCGTCTTGGCGTGCCGCTGGTGTTCAAGGCGTCCTACGATAAAGCCAACCGCAGCTCCATTTCCTCGTACCGCGGGCCGGGCATCGAAAAAGGCCTCGAAATTCTGGCCGACGTCAAAGCGACCCTCGGCACACCGCTACTGACAGACGTGCATCGTGAAGAGGAAGCACCGCTGGCCGCGGCGACGTGCGATTTGCTCCAGATTCCCGCGTTCCTCTGTCGCCAGACAGACCTTGTCCAGGCCATTGGCCGCGCGGGCAAACCCGTCAATGTGAAGAAAGCACAATTCATCGCCCCGGAAGATATCGTCAACATCGTGTGGAAACTGAAAGAAGTTGGGTGCGAGGAGGTTTTACTGACCGAGCGCGGTACGTCGTTTGGTTACCACAATCTGGTGTCCGATTTCCGCGGTTTGCCAACGATGCAGAACCTGACCGAGTTGCCGGTATGTTTCGATGCAACGCACAGCGTGCAGCAGCCGGGCGGTCTCGGCAATGCAACGGGCGGCAAACGCGAATTTGTGCCGGTTCTGGCGCGTGCCGCGTGCGCCGTGGGCATCAATGCGCTCTTTATGGAAGTGCACGACAATCCGGCTCAGGCCAAGAGCGACGGACCGAATCTCGTACCGCTTGCCGAGTTGGAAAAACTGCTGGAAATCTGTCTTGCACTCGATGCATCGGTGCGCTCGGCCATCGCCCAGGCAACATGACGATCGCACCCGAAAAGATGAACGAAGACTTCGAGGGGGACGGAGAAGAAAGCTCCGTCCCTGCCTTGGCGTTGGCGCCTGGAATGATGCGCTTCGCCGCCATTATCGAATATGATGGAACAGAGTTTTGCGGCCTGCAATGGCAGGACAATGGCCCCACAATCCAAGGCGCATTTGAAAAAATGGCCCGCCAGTTTGGCGTTGAAGACTGCCGTTTTCGCGCTTCGGGACGAACGGATTCCGGTGTCCACGCTCGCGGGCAAGTGATTACGGTGGATTTGCCGGAGAAGCTGAATAACGCGAATTTGATCGGTGCGATGAATTGGCATTTGCCCGAATCCATCCGAGTTCGACGTACAGTGGTTGCGCCTCTTGACTTCGATCCGCGACGCGACGCTCGCATGCGCACCTATCGTTATTTACTTTGCGGTGGCCAGCCGATGCCCCCGTTGATGCGTCATCGCATGGGACGGGTAAAAGCGCACCTGGACTTGGAAAAAATGCGCACGGCTGCGAAAGTTTTTAGGGGCACGCATGACTTTGCCGCGTGGCGTTCCACACAATGCCAGGCCCGGCGGACGGTGCTGGATTTGCGCCGCATGGACATCGTTCCGTGGGCCGAAAGCGCCCCCCACAACAACGATACGCAATGTTTTGAAATCGTCATCGCGTGCCGTTCGTTTCTGCACCGCATGGTGCGATATCTGGTGGGTGGTTTGGTTTGTGCGGGCAACGGTCTTCTGACGCCGGAATCTTTGCAACATCACCTCGAAGCGGGAACGTTACCGCCACATGTTGCTCCGGTTGACGCCTGCGGGTTATCGCTCGAACGCGTGGAATACGAATCGGATACGGACCCGTTTTTGAAATAACCAAGCGAACCGGGTTCGGATTCCTTTGGTCTAAACGTCAGCCAAACAGGCCAAAGAACCGCTTTTTCTTCACCGTACGCGTGATCATTAACAAGTCATAGGTTTTACACGGAAAATCCAAGTCGTCGGGCACGGTAGAGAAGGCGAAGCTCTTGCGCTTATCGATTTTAACTTCCTCGCCCGGCTGGGGAATTTTACCCGTTTTCACCATGTCGCCGTATGTGGATCGGAAAAAGGTGCGTATGTCGTCGCCCGGTTCGCCTTCCGGCAATTCACACACCAGATCCGGCAATTGCAGCAGCGACAATCCACGCGTCAGCAGGTAGTGTTTGCCCCCTGCCTCGACGGTATTCAACGAGAGCACTAACTCGTCCGGCGTGCCGTTCGTGCGCAGAGAATCCCATACATTTTTACCATCGATCAGTTTGCCGAACTGCCCGCTGGTGTAGCAGGTGCCGCAATGCGGGTTTGCCGCGCCGATGGCTCCCTGGCGACAGAGACCTGCCGTGACTTTCAACAGCAGGATGAAATGTTCACACGGTTTTTCGTCTTTGCCGCCGGTGTTTGTCACCAAGGCAAAAGATTTATGCGATTCGAGACGTGTTTTGTCTTCGCGGCTGAGGTTCGAATGGGCGATTGTGTCCTGGGATGGGCTCGGGATGTTGTGAATCAGAATCATCACCGCAAAATCGCCCTGGGTCGCCATGTAGCTGATAATGCGCAGGTCGTCTTTCCCCTGCTCGGTGACCATGGCGATCTCGCACTCCTCGCGACTTGGGTCCGAGGAGTTAACGAACTTCTCCAACGCATCGACATCGATCTCGGGGAACGTGTCGAAAAACACGTCCATCTGGTAGGGAATCGTTTCGCGCTCGACAACAGGCGTACCGGTCATACAGCCCCCATGGCGGTTGGTTTCAGAACCGTTCGCTCCCGAAGATCATCGAACGGTCAAGCGCCGGTGTGGATTTTAGCCGCAGGCGGGCTGTTGTCCACAAGAATTCGCAACGATTGGCAGACGAGTATCCACGAAGGAAGTAGAATTTGAGGAGGAGAGATAAACGCTCCCGCTCGAATTCGTTCTCCCTATACCTTCAAATCCTCGCGCGCATCCAATTCCGTCAAGACACACCCTTCATAAGCGTTCAGCTTGTTTTCGCGAATGAATTTCTGCACATCGGGACTTTCCGAACCGGGCTGCAACCACACATGGGTAATGCCGACTGCAACGGCTTCGCGCAGGATTTCAATCCCGGTCATCGGATTGACGACCATGTTGAGCACGTCGGGTTTTTCCGGCAAATCCGCCAAGGTGGGATAAACCGGACGTCCATCGATGGTTTTGAGCAACCGCGCGACCGGATAAACATCGTACCCGCGGTCGGCGAGCAGCTTCACGATGCGATAACTGGCGCGGTCCTGTTTGGCCGAAGCTCCTACGACCGCCCATTTTTTCATCTTTAGCATGGATTCTACGATATTGGACATTGTTTTCCAGGATTCCTGTTGAGGATATTAGGGAACTGTCCTCGCCTCACTACAAGAACGCAATCTAATCTCGACCCCCGTGAATAATATGGGGCGCAATTCCGTAAGAGTCAATCGAGGGACAAATAAAGAGAGGCCAATCTCTATGGAAATCATTCGTCCGACATGGGAACTGGTTGCCGATGGGCAGAATTTCCCCGAAGGCCCCGCCTGGAATGGCCGGGATACGCTCTATTTTTCAAACTGCGACGGTGGAACCGTGATGAAGGTGATTCATGGCCGCGCGGGGGTCGAGGTGTTTGCCTCGGCGGGCGAAGCCCCCCCGACCATTGGACGCACCAACGGGATGGTCTTTGGCGCAGACAATTGCCTGTACGCGTGTGATTTCGGACACACGCCCGGCATCGTGCGCCTGCATCCGGACGGGTCGAGCGAATATCTGGTCACAGAATTTGAAGGCCAACCATTCGTGAAACCGAACGATCTGGCCTTCGATCCCGACGGCATGTTGTATTTCACCGATTCATGGAAGTACGAAGAGGATTTTCCCGAAGGTGCGCTCTATCGGTTGAATATCATGACGCGCGCAATCGAACGGCTGGATTCTTTTCTTTCGTTTCCGAACGGTCTCGCGTTTTCCGCCGACATGGCGTCGCTTTTCATGGCCGAATCGCTTAAGAAGCGCGTACTGCGTTATCCGGTATTGAACGAAGGCACCCTTGGCATTCCCGACGTGTTTTGCGAAATGCCCGGTGGGGACCCGGATGGCATGAATCTGGACGTGGAAGGCAATCTGTACGTCGCGCATTTTTGCGGCGGAGCGATTTTGGTTTATTCGCCCGATGGCGAGTTGATTCGGAAAATCGAAACGCCCGGCAGTTGCCCCAGCAACATCGATTTCGCGGGCGATGATCTTCGCACGATTTACCTGACCGAAGACGAAACACACGCGGTGTATAAAACAACTTGGGACGTGCCGGGATTGCCATTGTTTTGGCGGTCTTGATACCAGGGGAAAGGACTGATCGTGGATGATCTTTTAGTAATTGGCAGCAATGGAATCGTCGCGGGAATCGATAAACGCACCGGGACGATTCGATGGCAGACGGTTCTGATGCCAGGATTCCTCGGGGGCGGCGTATCCCAGGATGTATCTGTTCTGGTTCACGATTGTTATGTGTATGCGGGGTGCCATGGGGCGCTGTTTTGTTTGTCGCTTAGGTCAGGGCAAATCCTTTGGAAAAATGAACTCAAGGGATTTGGATACAACGATGTATCGCTGGCCCTGAATAATATTTCCGTGCAATACTTGGAAAAAGTCGAACGCGAAAGAGATTAGCACAATTATTTTTTCTGAATGGAGTTTGCCATGTATTCATTCCAATCGCAAAAAGTCGTGCGCGTCCGTGCCGATGGAGGTAGTTTTTTACTCTTCGGCGATCCATTGATTGGCAGCAACCCGGCGCTCGATGGTGGAGCATTGCCAACGTTACTGGAAATGGGGTGGCGCGTGGCGTCGGTGCACATGACAGCCTCGGCGGGCGTGAATCCCGATCAACATGCGGCGTTGGTGGTGATGGAAAAGAAATAAATTAAATGGGGAGGATGACATGAACAGCGATGCGTATAAAAGAATTCAAACATACGTTTTGCTGCATCGCGTTGCAGGGGTTTTCATGGCATTGATGAGTTGTTTTTTCCTGCCTCATTTGATTATCGGATTAATGTTTCTCGTCGATCCACAAGCCATGCAAGGCCCCAATCAACAAGCAGCGTTTCCCTTTTCCGGCAGGATGATGGGAGTCATGTTTTTTGTTTTTCCCGCCATCATGGTTACAATGAACTTAATTATCGGAACGACCGTATTTATTTCGGGAAGTCGCATTCGAGATTTGCGAAGTTATAACTTTTGCCTGATATCGGCTTGTCTGGCTTTATTCGGAATGCCAGTTGGCACGGTAATTGGAGCGTTCAGTATTTATACGCTTGTCCAACCCGAGGTTCGGGAATTATTCTCAGACACCAAGGACAATGAAATGCGAAACGCTCCCTCTAGCATGGATACTCATGACGCAAACAAAGAAAACCAATCCTGAAATTCAACAAGTCCACGTGCTTTCCACGCTTCATTATCTGAGCGGTGTCGTATTGCTTTTGTCGTCATGTGTATGCGTGCTGCAATTTGGATTGGACAGCGTAGTCCAGGTGCTGAATACAGTGCTGGCACGCGACACGAGTCTCTGGCGATTGTCACAGCTATCTTATTTGATACTCGATGTCTTGGTGATCCTGGTTTTCTGGGTCGCCGGAGGAGCCAACATTGTCGCGGGCAATCATTTACGGTCGTTCAAGAAACATCAATTCTGTCGTTTCGTAGCCAATGCCTCGGTGATTTTCATTCCGCTGGGAACCGTGGTTTGTATCGTAAGTTATTTGATATTAACCCGACCTTCGATTGCGGCGTTATTCGATAACGACGGGAAATCGAAAAATGAATAAATACACGCTAGCAATATTATTAACGTTAGTCTTTACCGCGTGTTCGACCGACCCTCAAATATTAATTGAAGAAGAAGCCGTTTGGAATATGCACATTATCGATTCCGGATCGGTTGGCGCGGATGGCGTGCAATTAATCGATGTGAATAACGACGGCTTACCGGATGTTGTGTCGGCGTGGGAGGAAGGCGGTTGCGTGCGCGTTTCCTTGAACCCAGGGGCCGAAAACGCTCGCAACGCATGGGCTTCGGAAACCGTTGGTGAAACTCCCGATATTGAAAGCGCCTTCGCGTCCGACCTGGATGGGGACGGAGATATGGATATTGTTGCAAGCTGCGAAGGCGATACGAAAACAATGTTCGTACTTTGGAAAGATAACGAGTCCTGGACAAAACAATCGATTCCCGCATCAAATAATATAATGCCTTGGATGATGGCAATTCGTGTAAAGATTGAGGGTAATCAATATCCCCATATCGTTGCTGGTGGACGTGGAGACGGAGCTTCCGTGGGATATTTTTCCTTGTCAGACAATCCGCGCGATATCGCAACGTGGCAATGGCACCATTTATCGGATGCAGGTTGGATAATGGGAATAGACGCATCGGATATAGATGGGGACGGAGACGTTGATATATTAATTACGGATCGTGTCGGACCAGATCGGAGTCTTCGCTGGTTGGAAAATCCAAACAAAGAAGGCGAATCCTGGGCGAATCATTTTATCGCGAGTGGAATTTTCAATCCATTCTTTTTCGCACGCGGAGATTTGGATCACGACGGAGATGAGGACATCGTCTTTACCGCAAATGAAGGAAACAAATCGCTCCTGTTGATTTGTTCTCGTCTGGATAATTCCGGCGATCGTTGGAATGTCGAAAGGCTGCTATTTCCCGACGGAGTGGGAACGGCCAAAGGCGTGGCGCTCGGTGATATTAATAACGATGGCAATCCCGATATAATATTAACATGCGAGCACGCGCGCGAAGGAAAATCAGGCGTATTCTGGGTGGATGGAAAAACGCGAAACGCGTATTTAATCAGCGGACCGGTCGGCATCAAATACGACAACGTCGTGCTCTTCGATCTCGACGCCGATGGCGACCTGGATATTATCACGACGGAAGAAAATGAAGGCGGGCCCGGTACGGGTCTGGGGGTTGTTTGGTATGAAAATCCAGGTAGGAATAACTAACGAGCGGGGTTTGCAATAATGATCCGTTTTACCAATACACAAGAAGACCATGTCGATTTTCGGATGTATCATTTTCAGAACGACCCAAGGGCGAAGCAGTCAAGAACGCTATATGCTTTGTTCGCTCCTTTATTATTTTTGATCCTGACAATTCCGAGCTTATTCGGTGAAGCCGCATTAGGTTCGATTTGTATCTTTGTCTTGTTCTCAATTATATAGGTTCTTTTCGTAACGCTTCTTTACCCTATTCTCGTTAGACGTAATAGTAGCAAAATTAGAGACGATCTATCATTGTGTGAGTATGCACTGGAGGTTGAAGGCGATTGGCTGGTAGCCAAAACTTGGCGCTCCGATTGTCGATATAAATTGGGCTCGTGTCCTAAGATCACGATCGACCAACTCGATTGTTTTATTTATGTCACCGAACTAAGTGCTCTTATCATTCCTCGATTGCGGGTGTCAGAGGGAGATTTCGATTCGTTTGTCCAGCAGTTGAAATCAGAATGGGAACAACAACGAGCGGTGGATTCAACGACTGGCGCTCCCCCACCCGTTCCGCAAAATTCCACGTCAGGGTAATCCTTCACACGTCAGCCACTTCCCCATTGACGTCCCGCCGTCGATTCCCCCATCTTAGCACCGTCATGTCTGACGAGACATAACGCTCTCGCCTAAACCCGACGGAAAGCCCCCGATGTCTTCCGCGTTGCCTCGAATCGAAACTCCGCCGACCTTGCCGCGTGTTGTTCCCGCGCCGGTGGTGGACGATTTTGGACGGCAGTTTCGTTACATCCGCGTCAGCGTCACCGACCTTTGCAACCTGTCGTGTACCTACTGCAACCCGGTCAAAGGCTGCGCCAGCACACACACGCACAAACTTTCCTGGGACGATCTGGATTTTCTCGTCGATGTGTCGGTCAACGATCTCGGCGCCGAGGCCGTGCGCATCACCGGCGGCGAGCCAACCGTGCGCCCGGGCCTGGTCGAATGGGTTCGCGGTATTCGTCGGCACGCGGGGTTGATCGACGTGGCGATGACGACGAACGGCGTTTTGCTCGGACGGCTGGGACCGGCACTGGCCAACGCGGGACTCAACCGCGTGAACATTTCGCTCGATTCATGGGACGCGGCGCGGTTCGCCGAAGTCACCCGCGGAGGCTCGCTGGATCGCGTGATCGAAGGCATTGAAACTGCCGTGCGTCTGTTTCGTCGCGTGAAAATCAACTGCGTTGCCATGCGGGGGATTTCACCCGCCGAGATGCAGAAATACATCGCGTTTTCTCACGAACATGGCGTGGAAATCCGGTTTATCGAGCTGATGCCGATTTTCGATCAGAAGGACTATTTCCACGCGCATTACATCAGCGTGGACGAGCTTCATGGGTTGATCGGCGAGCTGGGTTATCGCCTCGAACGCGAGGGCAGCGGCCCCGCCGAAGGCAATCGCACGGGATACGGCCCGGCGACAACGTACCGGGTGGCGGGCACGCGCGCGCGGCTGGGTTTCATCAGCCAAATGTCCGATACGAAATGCAAGCATTGCAACAAGTTGCGCCTGACGAGCGATGGCGCCCTGAAGCCGTGTCTGCTGATGCCCGAGGAAGTGGATCTGACAGGTGCGATTCACGCACGCGACCGTGGCGCTGTCGGGCGCGCGATGCGGCACCAGTTTCTTGCGCGCGCTGAACGGTACGACGCAACCACCGCGTTAGAGCATTCCGTCGGAAGGTCCATGCAGGCCACGGGCGGGTGAGCTTTACCATAAAGCAATCGAGACCACGGAGAAAATTTTCTCTGTGGCCTCGTTGATTTCTGTGGTTGATTACCGATTTCTCAGGGCAATTCCGACAGCCGGTCGATCTGCGCATCCAGAAAATCCCGTGCGTCCGGCGCCAAATTGGAAAACTCGATTCCCAACACGCAGGCGTTTTCTTCGCTACGGGTGTCGATGTGGCTCCAAGCCATGCGACCACGCAGCACCACGGGTTTATCGACGCCCTCCATCGTGACGTCACACTGGATGTAGGTTTTTTTCTGGATCAGCATCAGCCAGAGTTCTTTGGAAATATCCGGCGAAATAAACCGCAGACCCGTGGCGTCCAGGTCCTCGATCGTGCCCGTCACCACCTTCGGGGTGAACGTTTCCTGGGGGATCAAAATGCGCATCGTTGCCGCAATTTTGCACGGCACGCGGTGGCTGAGCGCCCCGCCTTTGTGCTTGGCTAACTGGGTGTTAAACCGCGCGCGAATATTGACTTCCCATTCCTCGCGCACGAAATACCCTACAATCGCATCGCCCGCCAATACCGTGTCGCCGTGATTGAGCGGCGCCGGGCCGTCCAGCTTTTCCTTGTTCAGAAACGTGCCGTTACGGCTCTTCAGATCCTCCACGAAACACAGCGGTTCCGGATCGTTCGAGTAATAATTCTCGTACACAATACGCGCATGTTCGCGCGAAGTGTTCGGGCGCGGAATAATGATGTCGCAATTCATCGCTCGGCCAATGATCAACTCGGGTTTATCGACGATAACCTCGCGTGGGTGATCGCCTGTCATCAGCACCGTCAGCACGGGCACCCGGCGATTGGGCACAGGCGTGTGCGGGTCCGCGCGCATGACCTCGTTGATCGAGAGCGGGCGTGTTTCAAACGACTCCTCGCCGCCCTCGGGCTCACGCCTGAGAGGCGCGTCGTCGTCCTCGCGATTGAAATGCTCCTGCTGAGAATCCACATCGGGTTGGCTCATGGTCGTGCCCCCATCGTCCTTTCGATAAACCGCGCGGGTCGCGCTGCCCAGCCAGACAACCCCCACGCTATTGCCAGCGAATCAGTCTGTCAATCTCATCCTCTTTGTCTCAGTATCCCGAAGCGTAAGAGGACTTGAACCGAGTGGCAAGAAAATCCCGCGCCTGGGAGGGGATTTTGAGGGAAAGCAGGGCGAATGAATGGCGAAGACGGGCTGTTCTCACATCATGGAATTGTTTGGTAAATAAAAGCCTCTGAGAAATCGCGTCGGATTCTCATTCGGTAACAAGGAAGGGAGGAATGTTCGAGTTCGTAAAAATAGTAAGGTGCTCGTATTTCCCAATCCCGAATCCCTTTTTTGAAGAATTCGTCCAGTTTTCGATTACAGTCTTCTTGAATACTTGTCCATTCCGGTAAGCTGACATGTTTTGCAGATTCAATGAGCGGCAATAATTTGGCGGGGGTCCAGTCGGGGAAACGATGAAAGGGAACGATCCAATCGGCAAATAGGGTGGGAGAGCCAAAGTATGATAAATAGCTCCAATAGATCGCCCAATCCAAACTAGCTACTTCGCATTGAATATCATCTGGTCCTGGGCCTGGTGTATAACTCCAACGTTCAAAATTCCATTTCCCTTCCCAGAAAAATAATCTCACTGGGCAAGTGCTTGAAAAACGTCTGTCTTCTTCGGGAAGATATATGGTGAATACGACGTCATATCCAAACCGTTGTTGAAGAGCTATTTCCAATCCTTTTGCTCTCAGCATGGAGAGTGTGATTTTTTCCGGTGGACAGGGCAAGAAACAGATTCCTGAGTAGTTTCCTTCAAAATGGCATTTCAATTATTCGAGCAGCAAGCAGTATTACCCAAACTGCTGCGTGGTATCGATTCACAAAATGACATTGCCTGCCACGCCCTCTTCGCGTGAACTGGCCTCGTTCCAATTTGCCTCGAAAGGTCCGCGATGACATCCGCTCCGGTATCCGCCGCGTCTGGCGAAAGCAACGCCCCTCAGCCCCAGCTTGAAATCACGTGCAGCCGCAATTTCACCGCGTGGTTGGCGCAAAATCGTCTCAGTCTCGCGTTCACCACGTACCAGTCGGGGAAAATTTTCTTCATCGGGCTGCAACCGGGCGGGCGGCTCTCGGTTTTCGAGCGCACGTTCAACCGCGCGATGGGCATGGTAGTGCACGAGGGCGAAATTTACCTCAGCACGCTGTACCAGGTCTGGCGGTTCGTGAACATGCTGCTGCCGGGCCAGGCGTTCGACGGCTACGACCGGCTGTATGTGCCGCGCACGTGCCATGTGACGGGCGAGCTGGACATTCACGACATGGTGGTGGACGCGGACGGGCGGTTGGCGTTCGTCAACACGCTGTTCGGGTGCGTGGCGACCACGGACGAGCATCATTGTTTCCGCCCGTTGTGGAAACCGCCATTTCTCGAACGTCTCGCCGCCGAGGATCGCTGTCATTTGAACGGCCTCGCGCTGCGCGATGGACGCCCGCGCTATGTTACCGCCGTCAGCAAGTCCAACGTCGTCGATGGCTGGCGCGACCGGCGCCACGACGGCGGCATTGTGATGGACATCCAATCGAACGAAGAGTTACTCGGCGGGCTTTCGATGCCGCACTCGCCGCGTTGGTATCGCGACCGGCTGTGGTTGCTGAATTCGGGCACGGGCGAGTTCGGTTACGCGGATTTGAACACGGGGAAATTCGAGCCCATCGCGTTTTGCCCGGGTTATGCGCGCGGGTTGGCGTTCGCGGGCGATTTCGCCATCGTTGGGCTTTCGCGAGCGCGTGAAAACAAGAGCTTCCAAGGCCTGGCACTCGACGACGCGCTGGCCGAACGCGATGCTGAAGCGCGTTGCGGGCTGCTCGTCATCGACATTCGCACCGGCGACACCGTCGAGTGGATGCGCATCGAAGGCGTGGTGCAGGAACTCTACGACGTCGCCGTTCTGCCCGGAGCCATGCGCCCCATGGCGCTCGGTTTCAAGACAGACGAAATCCGACGATTTATTAGTTTTGAGTAGAAGGTAATTTAAGGAGATTCCATGGCCGAAGACCTGTTCGGTTTCGATAGCGAAGAGCCTGCCGAGGACGAAGAGTTCGAGGATTACGCGTCCACGCGCAAAGTCGAGAAGCCCAATGCGCCTCCCGTACCGGCGGCGGCGCTGAATCCTGGGCTGCAACCGCTCGCCGATCGCTTGCGGCCCGCGCGGATCGAGGATTATCTGGGCCAGGAAAAGCTGATCGGCGAGGGCGCGCCGTTGCGCGAGTTGATCGCGGGCGACCGCATTCCGTCGATGGTTCTTTGGGGGCCGCCGGGTTCGGGCAAAACAACGCTCGCGTCGCTCATCGCGCGGGTCACGGCATCGGATTTCATCACCTTGTCGGCAGTGACGTCGGGCATCAAGGACGTGCGCGGGGTCATCAGCCACGCCCGCGTGAATCGCCAATACGCGCGGCGCACGATTTTGTTTGTCGATGAAATTCATCGCTTCAACAAAGCGCAACAAGACGCGTTTTTGCCGCACGTCGAGAGCGGCCTGATCACACTGATCGGCGCGACGACGGAAAACCCGAGTTTTTCGGTGATCGGGCCGCTGCTCTCACGGTGCCGCGTGTTTCAATTGTCGGCGCTTGGCGGCGATCATCTCGAACGATTGCTCGCGCGGGCCGTGGAGGAACTGAACAAAGGCCGCATCGATGGATGCGTGGCACTCGAGCCCGACGCGGCGCAGGCAATCATCGGTCTAAGCGACGGCGATGGGCGACGGGCGCTCGGGATGCTGGAAATCGCTAGCGACGTGGCACGCGGACGGCTCGATACAACCAAACCGGATGCGCTGGCGATGGTGACGCGCGAGTTGGTCACGCAGGTGGCGCAGCGGCAGCTCGTGTACGACCGCGAAGGCGAGGAACATTACAATTTAATTTCGGCGTTGCACAAAACAATTCGCAGTTCGGACCCGCACGCGGCGGCGTATTGGTGCGAACGCATTCTGGCAGCGGGCGAAGATCCGCGTTTCGTGTTGCGGCGGTTGGTGCGCGCGGCATCGGAAGACGTGGGCCTTGCCGACCCGAACGCGCTGACGCACGCGGTGGCTTGTTTGAACGCGTTCGAAAAAATCGGATCGCCCGAAGGTAATTTATTCGTCACTCAATTGGCCGTTTATTTAGCAGCGGCTCCAAAATCGAACGCGGTGTACGCAGCAGCAAACAAAACGCGTGCATGCGTACAAGAAACCGGAACGCTGCCCGTGCCGCTGCATTTGCGCAACGCACCGACAAAGCTGATGAAGGATGTGGGCTACGGCGAAGGCTACACATACGACCACGACGCGGCAGGGCATTTTGTGCCAAAACAAGGCCTGCCCGACGCGATCGAGGGTACACTTTTTTACGAACCAACGGACCAAGGCATCGAGCGGCGGATCAAAGAACGGCTCGATGGCTGGGATAAGGCGCGGGAGGAAGAACGAAAAACGCGGGGAACGAAGTAAGATGAAATAAAACACGCGCCGTGCATTTTTCACACGGCGCGCGATTCATTTGCAGTTTATGGATTCCGATTACATCGTAAACCGGAATTCGAGTTTCACTTTTCCCGGCGAAATGTCGTTTTCGATCATGTCGAGTTTTTGGTTCATCTTGCCAAAGAGGCCGGGCGGTTTGGGCTGCATGGTGGGCTGGACAGGTGTGCTTTCGTCCAATCCCAAGTCGTTCATCATGGTTTCCAGCGCATCGTTCAATGTACCGATCTGATCGATCATGCCGTAGTCGATGGCTTGGGCGCCGCTGAAAATTCGTCCGTCGCAATATCCGCGCAGGTATTCGTCCACCGACTTTTCATCGATGGCGCTGGATTTGACGTTAGCCTCGTGCGCGAGCATTTTCCGCACGGCGTCTTTACGCGAGGTCAAGACGACGTCGTAGAATTGCTCGTACACATTTTTAATCATATCATCGAGCAGTTCCTTCTCGGCTTCGGTCATGTCGCGCGAGCCCGAACCAATGTCTTTGAATTCGCCGCTTTTGATGGTACGGGCTTCGAGGCCAATTTTATCGACCAAGTCCTGGTATCCCCAGAAGCTGAGAATCACGCCGATGCTGCCGGTCAACGTGCCGGTGTTGGCGTACACTTCGTCGGCTGCCATGGCGATGTAGAACCCGCCGCTGGCTGCCACGTCACCCATGCTGGCGTAAACAGGACGTCCGGTGCCTTTGAAATCCTCGATTGCGTCGAAGAGATCCTGCGTGGCGCTCACCGCGCCGCCCGGACTATTGATGCGAATCACCATGCCTTTGATCGAATCGTCCTGGGTCCAGCGCTCGACCTGCTCGCGCAAACGGATGGTGTCGGCGCCGTAAGCGGGGCCTTCGCCGAGCACGCCTTCGACTTCGAGGAGCCCGATTTTATCGCCAAACGAAAACATGCCGCCGCTGGAGGTATAGCTGTGCGAGGTCGAACCGCCAAGAGCCATGCCCCCCAGAATGGGAATCAACGCCATGCCGCCAATAACCACCAAGGCGATCAACCCGATGACAAACGGCCAGGCGCTGCGCCGCATTTTCGCAGGCGGTGGCGCATTAAAGGGCGGTCGGGGACCGAATCCAGGACCGCCAGGGGGCGGATAAGCGCCATATCCCGGAGGCGGAGGTCCACCCGGTGCGCCGGGAGGCGGCGGCCCATAGGGTTGTTGTGGCGGGTAAGCGCCACGCGGAGACGGTGCCTGTCCCTGGGGGGGAGGCATGCCCGCAGGACGATAGCCTGGAGGCGGGGCTTGATATCCCGGCGGTGGAGCTTGTGGTCGCGCCGATTGCGGCGGAGCGGCGGGCCCCGGAGCGCCGTATCCCGGCGGCGGAGTCGGCCCCGAAGGACGCTGTTCCTGCGGTGGTTTTTGTTCTTCCATAGGGTCTTTTTCAGATTCCGACATCATTCATCCTTCCGCTTCTGCCGCGCGGCATTGGCGAACAAATTCGTCTTTCCATTCAGGGAAACGGAAAAACGCGTGACATTGTTGCAATCCTATACTTGCAAGCACCGGGCCAGCACAAGGACAAGGATGGAGAAAAGGCAAAAGCACAGGGCGTACGAACCCGCCGACGGTAGCCCCTTTACACCACTCCGGCAGGAGAAGCCAAACGATCGTTCACCGACCAATACCCTACCGTTAACCCTACCCGCCCCTAACCTTCCCCTACCGGAGGCAACGATTAACCTACCATTTCCCATTCAAGTCGCAGTGCTCTTCACGTCCATCTTGTTCATTTTGTCCAAATCATTCAGAATGCCCTGAACACTATTCGCAATCATGCGATCGTTCACCCGAATCGCGCCCCCACCGGTCCGCGCAAACCGTTCGCGATTCAGGGCTCTTTGACAACTGAAATACTGTAATACAATAGGGGGCGGAGAGGCAAGATTACGCTCTCCGTCCCCGGTGCTTTATTGTGTTGGCAAGAGAGTTTTGGACGTCTCGAACAAATCGGCGATTCTAGCCAAGCTCAAGAAAATGACATACAAGCGAGCTGGAACAATCAAATAGTTCCTTTCACCCTTTTCCCCTCACTTGGGCCAAACAATCATTCCATCCATATTCACTACCGCTAGTTTGCCATCCACCTGGACTCTCGACAGACCATGTGAAAATTTGTAATACTCATGAAAATCCATATTATTATCATACGCACTTTTGACTAGAATATTTCCTTCATGATCAATCAATGACAATTTCTCATCTCCTTCTAATACAACGAAGCAGCGTTCCTCGCTGTAAACATATCGGCAATATGAATAGTGACCCTCTCCAATACGTTCACCTGTGTTAGAAATTAAAATCCATTTTCCGTCAGTGTAAGCAAATGCTCTCTTTTCTGAAAAGTTAGTTGCTTCTTCATAAAATGAATCCAAAGGGAATATCCTCTTACCAGTAGAATTGATATAATAAGCCTCACCCTTAGTGTTTTTTATCCAAGCCAATCCTTCTTCAAAGCTATTCGCATCAAAACCCTTTGGTAGATCGATCACGATTTTTCCATACTTATTCATGTAGGCATATCGATCAGCTGGGGCGCTCCATGATTTTACGAGTCGGTTGTGCATGTATCGAACTAAATACGGGCCAGCGCCATCCACTCTCTCAGCCATTAGGTAACTGTCATTAACATAATGACCATTTGAGTCGATTGCAAAATACAAACTGTAGTCGGACGCTGGGTGAAATGTATTAATCAAAACAGTAGCAATTCCATTCTTGAATTGATTAGCCATCGTCCAATCACGTCTTAATCGAATAACATATTCACCCTTTTTATTGATGTAGCCAATTTTCCTGTCCGACTCCATATATTTCGTTTCTGTTATCACTGTGACAGCGGCAAGACCTTCGGAGAATGGCTCCGCTTCACTATATGCAGGAGGAATGACAAACTCCCCTGATTTATTAATATAACCGTATTTTCGATCTTTCCCAGCTACAGCGGCAAGGCCCTCAGAGAAAGGACCGGTATAAAAGAATTTTGAATCGAGCACCGGGTTACCGTCAATATCTATATAATATGAATACTCTTCTAATGAGCCATCCCAATAATTCACATCAGCTAAGCCTTCAGAAAAATCACCCGCTCCATCAAATTCAATCGGAATAGTTTCTATACCATTTATATTTAAATATCCATGTTTTCGAGTGGTAAAATGATTGCTATCTACAGTATCGACCCAAACTCTCAAGCGAAAATCGTCCGACTCAATATTCTCCGCCCAACAAGTCTGGAGAAACCCATTAATTGCACAGGCCGCCACAAAATACAATAGCATGCGCCGCTTGTACATCAGTAATGATAATGAAGCAATATATTGGCTTCCAACCATTCTTCTATCTCCTTTTCTGAAATGGATTCAATCTCGCCATCAATCAGGGCCCATGTGAATAACGCGCCCAGTCTGTTTTCAATATAATCCCTATAACTGTTTTCATTTGGCCCATGTGCTCTATTGATATCACAACACCCACAGCAAAATGTGTTTTCAAAAAATGATATGTCGGCAGGTTCCAAAAAGCCTGCCGCATGCCACAAGAAATGATCTATACGCCCATCGTCATCCCCAACCGTTTTTCTATCGTATATAGAATAAGGCTCAAGGGCGGCAGGAACTATTTACTCCTCCCCTAACATCTCCAATGGCTGCGGTTCGTTGCCCAGTTGTGGGTCGAGCCTTGACAATAAATTTGGCAGGCCAGGTGGTTTGGGGCAATCAAATCGTCCCTGCCCCCCCCTAAACTCATTCCTCATCATTCCCACGATTCCCGGTTGCCACATCTGGCAGGCGTCGGGTTCAATGCGTCATAAAGCGATTCCGGGATGGCGGACGCTTCCAACGCGGTTTAGGCCGAAAAATCGTTGGAAGAACCACCCACCGGCGTCTAGGTTATGGATTATCAGCGCTCTTAGAGGAAAAAGAACTCGATGCACTACACCAACGGATTGAAACAGGAACTGGGGTGCGTTCGCCATGAAGACGGACATTGGGAGTTTTGCGTCTGGGCACCGAATGCGGATTCGATGGCTGTTCGATTTGTCGGCGGCAGCGAGTTCCCCATGAAAAAAGACGCCCGTGGGTACTGGTACGCGCAGGCCGAAGCGGACGCCGGTTCGATGTATTGGTACGTGATCGATGGCGAAACCGAACGCCCCGACCCGGCATCCCGTTTTCAGCCCCAGGGCGTTCATGGGCCATCCGCCGTTTATGACGTGTCCTCCTACGATTGGCGCTGCAAGCATTGGACGGGCCTCAGCCTGGAGAAAATGGTCTTCTACGAAATGCACATCGGGACATTCACCCCCGAGGGCACATTCGAAGCCGCCATTGACCGCCTCAACGATCTTGTCGAACTCGGCGTCAATGTCCTGGAAATTATGCCGGTTGCTCAATTCCCTGGTGCGCGGAATTGGGGGTACGATGGTGTGTATCCGTTCGCGGTCCAGGAATCGTACGGTGGACCAACGGAGTTCATGAAGTTCATCGACGCGTGTCACACGCGCGGGTTGGCCGTTTGCCTGGACGTGGTGTACAACCACCTCGGGCCAGAGGGAAATTACCTGTGGTCCTACGGGCCGTACTTCACGGATCGTTATCGCACGCCATGGGGAGCGGCGGTGAATTTCGACGGCGAGCGCAGCGATGCGGTTCGTCATTATTTCATCCAAAACGCGCTGCAATGGCTGCGCGAATTCCGGATCGATGTGCTGCGGCTCGACGCAACGCACGCGATTTTCGATTTCAGCGCCAAACCGTTTCTCGAGGAGTTAGGCGAAACCGTCGATCGACTCGGTGACGTGGATGGACGACGTATTTACCTGGTTGCAGAAAACGACATGAACGACCCGCGTTTTATCCAATCGCGCTTGCGCGGTGGATATGGCCTGCACGCCCAATGGTGCGACGATTTCCACCACATCGTGCATACGATGTTGACGGGCGAAGACGATGGTTATTATGCGGATTTTAACGGCGGGTTGACGCAACTGGCCGAAGCATTTCAACACGGTTATATCTATCGTGGCGCGTATTCTCCTTTCCGCAAACGTCGTCACGGCAAACCCGCCGAAGGTTGCACGGGCAAACAATTCGTCGTATGCGTGCAAAATCACGATCAAGTCGGCAATCGCATGATGGGCGAACGGTTTTCGACGTTGCTATCGTTCGAGAAACAAAAACTCGCCGCGTCGCTGATGATGATCTCGCCGTTTGTGCCGATGCTTTTCATGGGCGAGGAATATGGCGAGGAGCACCCGTTTCTGTACTTTGTCAGCCATGGGGACGAAAACCTGATCGAAGCAGTGCGCAAGGGTCGTCGCGACGAGTTCAAAGCGTTTTCCTGGCGCGCCGAACCTCCCGATCCACAAGACGAAAAAACGTTCACGCGCTCGAAGTTGCAGTGGCAAAAAATTCGCCAGGGTCATCACGGCATCCTGCGCGATTTTTACCGCGCCTTGATTCGCTTGCGCCGCCATCATCCGGCGCTCGGCGAATTGAATGTGCCCGAAGTTCGCACATCGGTTTTTCCAGCCATCAATTGTTTGTATGTCAGTCGCCGTTCGCGCACGGAAGAGGTCATCGCGTTTATGAACTTTGGAACGATTGCGCGCATTCTTTCCACCACGTTTCTTTCTGGCGTGTACGAGCTCGTAATCGATTCCGCCGACGTTTTATGGCAAGGCCCCGGCGCCAGTTTGGAAACCGTGCGGGCAGGCGTCGATCTGCCGCTTGCGCCCTATAGTTGCGCCATTTACCGAAGGGATATTCACCCGTAATGCATTATCTTTGCATTCATGGCCATTTTTATCAGCCGCCTCGCGAAAACCCGTGGCTCGAAAGCGTCGAGCTTCAGGATTCCGCCTACCCGTTTCACGATTGGAACGCGCGCATCACCGCGGAGTGCTACGGGCCGAATGCCACGTCGCGTATCCTGAAGCCCAACGGTAAAATTTCGGGCATCATGAACAACTATTCGCGCATCAGCTTCAACATGGGGCCGACGCTGCTATCGTGGCTCGAAGAAAACGAGCCCATGATTTACGAAGCGATCCTCGATGCCGACCGCGAGAGTCTGGAAATTTACTCCGGTCACGGATGCGCCATCGCGCAGGCGTACAACCATATGATCATGCCGTTGGCAAACAAGCGCGACAAACAAACACAGGTCATGTGGGGCATCGAAGATTTTCGCTACCGATTTGGGCGCGACCCCGAAGGCATGTGGCTGGCAGAAACAGCGGTGGATTACGAAACGCTCGAAATTCTGGTGGATCACGGTATCAAGTTCACTATTCTGGCTCCGCATCAGGCGCAGAGCGTGAAATTGGTCAAACAGGACAATTGGCTCGATGTCAGCGAAAGCCGCATCGACCCGCGTCGTCCTTACTTATGCTTCTTACCGTCGGGAAAAAGTATCGCGGTGTTTTTCTACGACGGATTGATCGCCCAGGATTTGGCTTTTGGCGGAATATTGAATAACGGAGAAACGATGGCGAATCGTTTCCTTTCCGCCTTTGGGGACGGAGACGACGCACAATTGGTCCATGCCGCCGTTGACGGTGAAACCTTTGGGCATCATCACGACCGTGGCGAAATGGCGCTGTCGTATTGTTTGGATTACATCGAAAGTCACCAATTGGCGCGGTTGACTAATTACGGCGAATACCTGGAAAAAAATCCGCCGAAATGGGAAGCGCGACTTTTCGAAAATTCCTCCATGCACTGTGTGCACGGCATCGAACGCTGGCGGTCGGATTGCGGCTGCAATTCCGGGAAACGCAAAGATTGGAATCAGCGTTGGCGTCGTCCGTTGCGTGAAGCTGTCGATTGGTTACGCGATCAATTGATCGATTATTACGAAGCGAAAGCCCCGTCGCTCCTGGCCGATCCCTGGGGCGCGCGCGATCGGTTCATCCAGGTTATTCAAGACCGCACACAAGAAAATATCGGTGACTTTCTGGAACGTGAAACGGTTGGCAAACTTACCGATTCGGAACGTCGGCACGCGCTGCATTTGTTGGAAATGCAACGCCATGCCATGTTGATGTACACGAGTTGCGGTTGGTTTTTCGATGAAATTTCCGGCATCGAAACCACCCAAGTGCTACGGTACGCCGCGCGCGCCATTCAAATCCTGGAAGAATCCGGCGGACCGTTGATCGAAGAAGCTTTCATGGATCGGCTGGAGAACGCGCCGAGCAATTTGCCCGAGCATCGCGATGGTCGCGATGTTTATGTGAAGTTTGTCAAACCCGCGATGGTCGATTTAATGCGCGTGGCAATTCACTTTGCCGTGTCGTCTCTTTTCGAAGAGTACGAAGAGAGTTCGACAATCTATTGCTACGATATCGAATCCGTTCACGCCGAACGGCTCACTGCCGGTCGCATTCGGCTGGCGCTTGGACGCGCATTGATTCGTTCGCGTTTAACGTTTGAAGAGCAAGAATTCAGCTTCGCGGTGTTACACCTTGGCGGACAAAATCTGAGCGGTGGCATTCGCAAGTTCATGGGTCGTTCCGACTATGAAAATATGTGCAAAAAAATCCGCCTCGCTTTTCGCCGTAACGATGTTCCCGAAATGATTCGTTATATCGATCAGAATTTCGACATGCACGATTTTTCGCTGTGGCATTTGTTCATGGATCAAAAACGCGAAATCATGTCGATGATTTTTGCCGAATCGGAAGTGGAAATCGAACGGTTTCATCGCAATGTTTATCGAGAACATTATCCCGTAATGACTGCCATGGAAGCGATGGGAATTCCATTGCCGAAAATGTTGCGCACCACCCTCGAAGTGGTTCTTAATCGCGACTTGCGTCAATGCCTGAGCGCGTTGCCGGTAAATGAAGAACGTTTTGCCACCACTGTTGGACAATTGCGCAAATGGTCCGTGGAAATCGATAAGGAAATTCTGGGTTATGAAGGTAGTAAACAACTGGCCCAACTTGCCGATTCACTTCACGAAAACCCGATCGATTTTGAAGTCGCCGAAGAGATGAAAAACCTGCTGCGCAAATACGCGGAACTCGGCGTGTCATTGAATCTCTGGTACTCGCAAAATCGCGTGTACGAAATCGGATTGCAACAATTTCATATCCGACAATACCTGGCCCAGGAAGGCGATTCGGCTTCGCGCCGTTGGGTTGCCGAGTTCAAAATGTTGTCGGATATTTTGGGGGTGGACGTCGAATGATGAAAATTCCAATCGCTTCCTATCGCTTGCAACTCACTCCGTCGTTTCGATTCGAGCACGTCGAAGCGCTCGCGGAATATTTTCACGATCTTGGCATTTCCCACCTTTATGCCGCGCCTTTTTTTGCTTCGCGCGCTGGCAGCGATCACGGTTACGACGTTGTCGAAATGAATCGCTTGAACGATCAACTCGGCGGACGTACGGGGTTTGAAAAACTGGCCGATCGCATCAACCAGTTGGGCCTTAAATGGATTCAGGACATTGTACCGAACCATCGCGCGTTCGACGGCGATAATCCATTGCTGATGGACATTTTCGAAAAAGGTCCGCAGTCCGAGTATTATCGTTACTTTGATATTTACTGGGAACATCCGTATGAAAATATTCGAGGCCGTGTCCTGGCGCCGTTTTTGGGAGATTTTTTCGGGCGTTGTCTTGAACGCGGCGAAATAACAGTGGGTTTCGACGAGCGTGGATTCCGTGTTCATTATTACGAACGATCGTTTCCATTGAAGTACGAATCTTATGCCACGATTTTATCGCACAATATTATGACGTTGCGCAAATCGTTGGGAAGCCACAACCAAACGCTGGTTAAGTTCCTCGGAATTATTCGGTTTTTTGAAAATATTAAAGCAGAGCGGGAAGCGGATTTATCTTTCGATCCAGGGCCATCAATTAAGAAATTGCTGTGGGAGCTTTATCAAGAAAACGAAGCGATACGTAACCATATCGACGGCAGTTTGCGTGCATATAACGATGCAAAATGGAATCCGGAAAGTTACGAACTGCTGCACGCTTTGCTCTCGGATCAGTATTTCCGACTTTCATATTGGAAAGTCGGTACGGAAGAATTAAACTTTCGACGTTTCTTTTCCATTAATGATTTGATTTGTATTCGCGTCGAGGACGAGAAGGTCTTCGAGCACTCGCATCAATTGGTATTCGAGCTCATTCGCCAAGGTCGCATTCATGGTTTAAGAATCGACCATCTGGATGGATTATACAATCCGACGCAATATGTACAACGTCTGCACGAGGCGTTTCCCGATTTATATGTCGTCGTGGAAAAAATTCTCGAAATGGACGAACCGTTACCGCGTCAATGGCCTATCGCCGGAACGACGGGGTACGATTTTCTTGCACATATGAACGGGGTGCTGTATGCGACGGAAAACGAAGACACCCTGACGGATTTTTATTACTCATTCACAGGCGAGGAAAAATCTTACCACGAATTGGTATTAGAAAATAAACGTCTCATCGTCGGCAAACACATGGCTGGCGATATCGATAATTTAGCGTTGATGCTGAAGGAAGTAGCTAATCGCTATCGTTTCGGCATGGATTTAACATTATATAGTTTACGCCGTGCGTTGGTGGAAATTCTGACGCAGTTCCCACTTTATCGTACCTATGTTACCGAGGATTCCTTCGACGAGCGAGATGCAGCCGTCATTGCCGAAGTGCTCGATAATTGCCGCGAAAGTTTCCCAGGTCTTGCCAATGAGTTAGAGTTAATTCAGCATTATTTGTTGAACAGCGAATCCGACGATCAGGCGATTCCCGGCGCAACTACATGGAACGATTTCCTGCTTCGTTTGCAACAATACACCGGACCCGTCATGGCAAAAGGCGTCGAAGACACTGTCTTTTTTATTTATGGTCGTGCCATTGGATTAAACGAAGTTGGTGGCAATCCTTACCATTTCGGAGTGACGTTGGAAAAGTTTCATCAGTTCAACCATGATCGAAGTTTACTCTGGCCTCACGCGATGAACACGACATCAACACACGATTCCAAGTGGGGCGAAGATACACGCGCGCGCATGGCGGTAATTTCCGAGTTGGCATCCGATTGGCAACAAGCCGTCGAACGTTGGAGTATGATGAATGCATCGCACAAAACACAAATAGGCAAACGTCTCGCTCCGACACGCAACAACGAATATATCTTATATCAAGCGATGCTCGGCGCGATGCCATTCGAAGGCATCGAATCGGACAATTTCGCTCAACGATTCCGCGATTATGCTTTAAAAGCCGCGCGCGAAGCGAAGGTCAACACGTCGTGGTATAATCCGAATACGGCATACGAAGACGCGTTAATAAAATTCATCGACGCTCTTCTTGATGTAAGCGAATCGAACGAATTCTACCGGGATTTCAAACAGTTTCATCAACGTGTCGCATTTTTCGGCGCAATCAATTCCATCACCCAGGTTTTATTGAAACTGACCTCGCCGGGCGTACCCGATATTTACCAAGGTTGCGAATTTTGGAATTTCAGTTTGGTTGATCCGGATAATCGGCGTGAAGTGAATTTCGACCAATGTAAAGTTACTTTAGCCGAAATAAATAATCAAACGGATCGAGCAGCATTAATCGACGAATATCTGAATCAATATCATGATGGCCGACTTAAGATGTTTGTCTTTGCGCGGGCTTTGCGAACGCGTCAAGACTTCCCGGAATTGTTCACCGAAGGCGATTATCGCGCGATGGAAGTCAGTGGCCCGATGCGCCAGCATGTGATTGCCTTTTGCCGGACTTATCGTGGCCAGATTGCGTTGATCCTCGCACCGCGATTGCTGGCAACACGCGCCAACCCGCAATGGCCCATGGATCCTGAAATTTGGAATGAAACGATCATTCATTTACCGGAAAAACACACAACCCGTTTCACGAACATGTTTGACGGCAGCACGCTGCAGGCTGGCGCTAAACTTCCCGTCAAAGATATATTTTCGCGAATGCCATTTGCGATTCTCGTGAGAAAATCAACCATGATCTAATCAATCATCGGTAAAACGTTCGATCGAAGTCATCTGCCAATTGCCCTCTTTGTCGCGTTCTAACCGGGCTTCGATCGGAGTTTTCACTTCCAACAATGTTTTACGGTAATTGCGCGCGGGATGATTGGGTGGCCGACCAACCACTTTCGCTCTGAGCAATACCAATGCGTGATCGCTCCAGACAATTGAATCGTCGGCTAGAATTTCAAAACTCAATGCAACTTCTTCGTGGCGTTGTTGAAAAATTTGAATTCGCTCAATAAGACGTTTGCCCGCCGGACCTGCGACCTTGGCCAAATCGTTTTGTTTGGCATCGAATTGTTTGTAATAGGTAGGGGTTTGAATGCGATCCGACAAATATCGATCTATTTCTTCGAGTGCTGATTTACGTCGGAAAGACGAAACATCCGGAGGAGTTAATTCCGGGTTCCAGCGACGCGCTTCGGTAAAGATATCCGCTGCTTCTGGCGGCGAAGGCACTGGCGTTGGGGTTGCAGTTGGCACCGGGGACGGAGAAGCCGTGGGCTCGGGAGTCGGAGTGGGTTTTACAATGGGGGACGTAGATGGAGACGGCTCTGGCGTCGATTCGGGTACAGGAGTTTCGGATTTATCTTCCACCGATGGAATAATTGTTGGTGTTTCTTCCGGTGTGGGAACAGGTGAAGCTTCGGCAACCAGGTTATTTACATGCGGGGGAATTGGACCAGGGTCATGGCGCAAAACTTTGTATCCAATGGTGCCAACCACAAAACCGAACAGCAATAATCCAACGCCAATAATAATCGGCCAGCGGTTTGATGAAGGGGTGGTTGGAAAGCTTTCGACGGCCTTGGCGATTTTGTCCGACGAAAGTGTATCCGCCGATGCGAGCGATACCAGATTTTCGTGGACGAACAAATCCGCATAACATTTTTTCGCCATGGGACTCAACGCCCGAGCCACGTTGTTCACCATCTCCATGGCGCTTTGCGGGCGTTCTTCGGGCTTTTTTGCCAACCCCTGGCGCAACACCGCATTCAGGTTTTCCGGTAAATTTGAATTTCGCAACAAAACGGGAATCGGCGTTTTGCTCACGTGACAAAAAATTAATTCCGTTGTGCTTTTCGCATCGAACGGCGCTTGCCCCGTCAGCAGCCGATAAATCATTACACTGAACGCATAAACATCCGTTGCCGCCGTTACCTTTTTCCCCTGCACTTGTTCCGGCGCCATATAGGCCGGTGTGCCAATTGCATTTTGACCGCTGGTTTGATAAGCGTCTTCCATTTCCAGCTTGGCTATACCGAAATCCATGACCTTGGCCACGCGTTGCGGCATCGTCACAATGATGTTGCTCGGTTTAATATCGCGATGCACAATACCATGTTGGTGGGCAGCGTTTAAGGCTTCCGCCACTTGACGAAGCAAATGCAGCACCGCCTCCACGGTCAGATCGTTTTTCTGGTCCTTCAGGAATTTGTCCAGTTCAATGCCTTCGACATATTCCATGGCGATAAAGCTGGGGACGGAGGGATCTTCGGAAACGAAAACATCGAAAATCTGAACCGTATTTTGATGGACGAGTTTCGCCATCGTCAGCGCTTCGCGTTCGAAGCGCATGAGGAAATCTTTTTTCTGGCAATATTCCGGTTTGGGGATTTTCAGCGCCACCGTGCGGCGCAACCGAATCTGGCGCGCGCGAAACACCGCACCCATCGCGCCTTCGCCGATCATTTCATCAATCAGGTAACGATCCTCGAGCGTTTGTCCAACCAACTCGCTCAACCGGAATCCACGCGCCAACTTCCGTAACGTCTGGCTGCTTGCCAACTCAGTCTGGTCTTCCGGTTCTGTCATCGCGCCTTGCGCTTTCCGCAAAAAAATGATGTTACATCATTAATGCCTGTCGCCCTTCGGTGGCAAGGGCTACATGAAGCGTTGAAATAATCTGTACCGTACGGCGTGACACACACCACCCGCTTTGGGACGATATCGTCTGTTGAAAGAAAGAGGAGGAAGCGTATCCATGACTCAAAAACACATCGAACTGGCTCAACAAATAGCCCATCTTTATGCAGAATTTCCCGTCGTCCAATCCGTTGCGCTGGCCGGATCGGTTACGGCGGGCAACGCGAGACCGAATTCGGATATCGATCTGTATGTGTACTCGACCGCCGAATTACCACTCGAAATTCGACGCCAAATTGCCGCTGCCCGCTCGCTGGCTCCTGAAGTGGGAAACGCATTCTGGGAACCCGGCGACGAATGGATCGACACGGATACAGGCATTCATGTCGATGTGATGTTTCGTTCGATGGCGTGGCTGGACGATCAACTGGATCGTGTGTTGAATCGCCACGAAGCCTGGGTCGGTTACACCACCTGTTTCTGGCACAATATTCAAACATCCCATATTTTGTTCGACCGCCAGGGCCATTTCGAGCGGCAAAAACAACGAGCCGAAGCGCCCTATCCCGACGAGTTGGTGCGCGCCGTCATCGCAAAGAATTATCCTATTTTGCGCAACACGCAATCGTCGTATTTATATCAGATCAAACGCGCAGCCGAACGCGGCGACGTGGTCAGCGTCAACCACCGCATCGCCGCATTGCTGGCGAGTTATTTCGACATCCTGTTTGCTATCAACCGCCAACTGCACCCAGGCGAAAAACGCCTGCTCTCCATCGCCGAAGCCCATTGCGCTCTCCGTCCCCCGCACATGCGCCGCAACGTCGTCAGCCTCATCGGTGCCGTCACCGAGCGACCGGAAAAAATCGTCAAACATACAAATGAATTATTAGATGAGCTGGACGAAGTGTTAGAAGGGATGAAGGATGAAGGATAAAGGATGTAAGATAAAATTCGATTCTAAGTAATTTACGTCCTAATAATTATTTATCTATTTTTTTGCGATGATCATGAGTTATCAAGTGTCCACAAATGCAAGAAACGCCACTAATTTTGCATTGGATTTTTAGTTCGCTTCCCTCGTTCGTGAGGCTAAGATTAAACTCGGAGTTCTCCCACACCAGTGGTCCATAGTAGTGTGTGCAACCATCGAGTTGGAGATGAAGATACTCTTTCGGAGTTCCAACATTTTCTTCAAAAGTCAGCCAAATAGACATCCTCGATAGAGATAGTTGATAAGAGAGAACCTTCCCTTTTGCACCCTTCCATCTATTCAACGCAGCTATTGCATGTCTGTATGAGGAAAGATTTTTAGTTAAATTTGGTTTCATATCAAAACCTTTAAGTCAGATTTTACGCTTTAACCACTTCGTGTGTCTTTGTGTCCTTCGTGCCTTCGTGGTAAATATTAATCTCCCGCCAACCGTGCATTCCGCTTCAGCGACTCCGTCCCCGCACGGCGGATGGGGCTTTGCCCGTAGGTCGATTGCAATTCTTCTTCCGTTAATTCCAACATCGCTTTCAGCGACCACTCCGCAGGCAGCAAACGCGGTGCAAAACGATCCGTTACCGCTGGGCGCGCACGTTTTTGATTGTACGGACAGACCTCCTGACACGCGTCGCAACCAAACACCCAACCATTGAGATTCGCCGCTAAATCCGCGTCGATTTCACCTTTGTGCTCGATCGTCAGGTACGAAATGCAACGTCGCGCGTCCACGCGATAAGGCTCTGTGATCGCGCCCGTCGGGCACGCGTCGATACAACGTCGGCAATCGCCACATCCACCCGGCACAACGGGGGACGGAGTCACCGGAAGCTCCAATGTCGTCAGCACCACGCCAAGAAAAAACCACGAACCGCGCACCGGATCGATCAACAACGTATGCTTGCCGATGAAGCCGAGCCCCGCGCGCATCGCCCAAGCGCGTTCCATCACCGGACCATGATCCACATAAGGTTTCGACTCCGTCCCCAAAGGACCGATCTGGTTGCAAAACCGCGCAATTTTTTTCAGCGGCTTATCCATCACTCGGTGATAATCGCGACCTCGCGCATAACGCGAAACTTTTCCCGTGGGTGGATCATCATGACGCTCGATTTCCACCGGCGCCTGATAATTCATCGCCACCACAATCACACTTTGGCAACCGGGCAATACACGTTGCGGGTCGCAACGACGTTCGGGATCGCGCGCCAGCCAATCCATCGAAGCGTGACATCCATCGCCCAGCCATTCCTCCAGCCGTGTCAAATCCGCATCGAGCCGTTCGGCGCGCGCCACGCCAAACGCATCGAAACCCAACTCGTGCGCGCGGGCTTCGATTGCCGCGTAATATTCCTCCGCGTTTGATGGCGAACCAAGTGTCAATCGAAGGGATTCTCCTCAGACGAAACATTCTCCGGAACCAATTCTTCGATCAGCGATTCGGATTCCGATATCGCTGATTCCGCATCGGCTTCATCACTCTCCACTTCGTCGATTTCATCGTAAAACGGCTCGATCACGCACGAATAAACTTTCCATTCACCGGTCAATTCGCGACTCAATGTTACGGTGATTTCCGTCCATGTGGAACGAAACTCTCCGTAATACATCAAAATCGCCTCGTCCCCATCCATTGCCTCGTCCAATCCGGCTAAACGCAAATACAACCCGTCGAGTTTCCCCAAATCCTCGATGATTTCGTTGTACTCTTCGGAAAATTCCTCGACTTCTTCAACCGCCTGCCAATCCGAATGAACTTCCGTGTAGGCCTGCTCGTATTTATGCCGCGAAAGTTTCCAAATAAACCCATCCGCAATGCTTTCCAGCGCTTGTTGTTCGCCGTCCTTGAACCCTTCGTAAAAAGCAAAACCCGCCACGCCCAAAAGCATCGACACAATCGTGGCAACTGCCAAACCCACGCAAAACGCGATCACCAACCCCCATTTTGAATGACGAGGCGGAGGCGCAGGCGGATAATAATATGGATCGGGTGGCGGGTATGGATTCATCCGACAAACTCCCTGAAATAATTCGAGCACTCGCAACGTGGGCATTCGCCCGTTCGCCCGAGTGCTCGAAATCCTTCCTTCGCTAGGAAAAACAGCGTGTTCGTCAGCGCACGAATTTCGGCATCAGATCCACGCATGTGAACAGGCCATGAATCCCACGGTCGTGGAATTCCAAGGCGCTCTTCATCCAGCCAAATGCCGGGCCAAGCACGTTGGCTGCCATCGAGGTTTCATTACCCAGCGAAAACGAATGCTCGGATTCTTTGCCCTCGAACGTCTTGCCGCGCAAAATCATCTTCGTCTGTGTGGGCTTGACCGGATGGCGCGTATCCACCAAACCACCAACGTCAACTTTCGCGCGTTGCACGATGCCGGCTTTTTCCAAAATCACGTCGTCCGCATGTTCCATGTGGTGCAATTCCAACACCCCGTTGCAGCCGTCGAGAATATTTTCGATATCCGCGTCCGAAAGCGTTTTCACTTTCTCTACGTCATAACCCGGCATGTGAGCGATGTCTTCGCGGATTGTCGCGCGGTACGCATCCCAGTTCGCGATACCAACGCCAAACCAGATCGTAATGTCGTCGATTTCGGAGTAAGACTGAGCAGCCAGATTCGCCGCCGCCGTCAGCAGTCCCGGCGTCGCGCCCGCGCCCGTCACATACGTCACGCCCGAGTTGCGAATTTTGTCGCTCAACTTGAGCACCTGTTCGACAGCCGACGTGCGCTTGAGCGCATCGACGATCACGCCATTGAAACCTTCGTCGCAGAAACGTTCGATCACGCTGGGTAGGAACGTGTTCGGAATGTTGGGAATCGCGAGGAAAATCGCGTCGAGCTCGCCCGCCTTGTTACGCGCGATCATCTCGGCCACCGCGTCTTCGCACGGCTGCCCGTTCGACAGCTCCTTCACCGAGCCGCCCAAGGGCAGCGCATTCACCGCCGTCGCGTCGATACCATTCGCTTCGTAAACAAAGCCATGCGTATCGGCAATGGCCACCAGGTTGAATTCGGTTTTCTTTTCCAGCATCGTCGTCGCGGAACGGCCAAGACCGCCCGCCCCAAGCACGCCAATTTTTCGGACTTTCAATTCAGTCATGGGTCAGTTCTCCATCCGGTTAGGGGCATTACAGATTTCTCTAAGTTCTCATCAGTGTGCGATCATCAAGCTTGAATCCTTTGCCGGATCGCAACGAAAAACCCGGTTGGTCTTCAACCGAGAAAGCCGCGTTTCACCCGCCAGCGAATATTTTCCCGCCCCAAAGTCCACAAAACCTTCGCCCCAAACGTCTATTTATTTTTGAATCTGCCTGAATCTCCCCAGATCCTTATGGAATTTTGCCCCATGCACGGAAAGCTCTCACTCCTGCTAACCGCACTAACCATCGTCCCGATCATCGGTTGCACGCGTTCGCAATCCGACCCTGAAACCGTGGCGGCAGCCGTTGCATCCTCGGTAACGACACCAATCCCCATGGAAAACCCCGCGTTGCACCACCTGATCCGCGTGTCCGATACGATTTACTCCGGCGCCGAACCCCACGGCGAGCAGTCGTTTGCCGAACTCGAAAAACTCGGAATCCGTACGGTTGTCAGCGTTGATGGTGCCATTCCCGACGTCGAAAACGCGCGCGCCCATGGCATGCGTTACATCCATGCGCCGTTCGGTTACGATGGGGTACCGCTTGAACGGCAGCGCGAGATTCGTCAAGTGCTCGAATCTGCCGAACGTCCCATATATTTCCACTGCCACCATGGCAAACATCGGGGTCCGGCGGCAGCAGCCATCGCGCTCGCCATCGATAACGGCGGCGACATCGACGCGGCGCTCGCGTATCTGGGCGTGGCGGGCACCAGCAAAGATTACGCGGGTCTCTGGCGCGATGTCGGCGCGTACGACGCCGAAGCCGTCGCGGCAGGCGGCGAGATGGAACTGCACGAAATCACCCCCATCTCCGACTTCGCGGGCGAAATGGCCAAGATCGACCGCACGTGGGATCGCCTGAAACTCTGCAAAGCCGCCGGGTGGACCACCCCTGCCGATCATCCCGACGTGGACCCGAAACACGAAGCCAAGATGATCGAGGAAAGCCTGCGCGAGCTCAATCGCCTGCAATCCGAACACGACAGTGAAGACATGAAAGAACGCATGACCGAATCCGAGGGTTTCGCCGCACAACTGCACGAATATCTCAAAGGCGACAACGTCACCAGCGCCGATGTTGCGTTCGGAAACTTAGGCAAATCCTGCAAATCCTGCCACGAACTGTATCGGAATTGACATGACGCAATCGATCGCATTATCAACACCGCCTTTGGGAAGGAATCCAAGGGTGGTGTTTCATGTTTTTACGATTTGTAGTAAACGAACGCGACGAGGACTCGCATTGCCGAAAAGGCGTCATTCATGCATGTGATGACTTGGATAACGCAGGCATCTTGAATGAACACGAACATTTGCTTTTTCGCGAAGTCATGGATTGGTTGAATGAAAACCTCGAACGTCCCGAACGGTTAGCGCGCTCAACCAAACGCCATGCACATCCGGCTGCGATTTGTTGGTACAAAGACCACGCTCGCGACCACATCCATCGCATGTACGATCTGTGTTTTTTGCTCGAAAAATACGGACGCACTTGGTCGATGCTGAAATCAATGAATCCGGGATATATTGTTTACGAAGACGACGTGCAAATCGCCGCCGTGCCGTTTAAAACGAGGGAGGTGTAAGATGGCGGAATTTTTGGTTAAGAAAACTTTAAGAATCGCGGGACGAAATTCATTTTTCGTCTGCGGTGAAATGCTTGATGATGGAGTTGTTAATATTGGCGATTGGGCAATCGTGTTTTTAAATGAAGCCATCGGAGTTCATGGTGTTATTAACGCCATCGATATAATGGATTGTAAAAATAGAACCGAATCTCTCATCGCCATTGGTATTGAATGCAACGATGAAGACGAGATTGGATTTTGGGAGGGCTTGAATATTGGAGAAGATGAGATTCTTGAAATTAAGCCCCCTGAAGAAAACTGAAGGATTAAGCAGCAATGGATTACGTTGCGGGAGTCCGAGTCTGATGCGCAACGATGAGATTGTGGAATTTGAGAGCGTTTAGCCTCAGCACGTCGAATGAAACAACCCACCCACCTTCACGCCTTCTTCTGCCAGACGATTGTACCGTTCGGCGGCGGCGCGGGTTTCCTCGATGTAGTGCTCAATGCCGCGCTCTTCCAGCGCGCGTTTTGTTTCCGGCGCCGTTTGCAGCACCAGGTCCATCCCGCGCGACAGCACGATCACTTCGGCTCCGTGCACGAGAAGCGTTTCGACATCCGCGAACTGAATTCCCGGCACATGATGCGTGTTCGACAGCTTCCAGTCCCACTCGCGCCCACCGCCCGGCCACAGCATGAAATCTCGACCCGGCCCGACGCCTTCGATATCCATTTTCCCCCACGAAAGATGCAAAATTTTCGGAGAACGCCGCGCCTCGGTTGTCATCCCTTACCTCATTCTGATTAGATTACGAACTTCGTTCCCGCCAGTTCCGCCACCTCGGCGTAAATCGCCTCCACATCGTCGAACACATCGTGATAAACGGCATAACGATACGCCGTGTACCGCCCGCCCGAGCTTTCCTTGAACGTACGTTTGCGAATATTCGTCTCGCCCGCAATGCGCACAATAATCGCCTCGAGCTTGGCGTGATAATGCGGCGATGAGAGACCAACAAAGCTGTAGTTGATCACCGCAGGCAGGTCGAGTTGCTCTTTGACCAATTTTGGATTACGAAACATAGATTCCATATGGGGGCTCCCTTCTGGTGTTCATCTTCGAGCCGGGCGAGTTGGAATTTCGGGGGACGCGCCAAGCCGGGGAGAGGGTCTTTTGCCAGGTTCTATATTATGGGTGGACGGGTTCCTTTATTCGTATCGAGTATCGGTTTTCGATGCGGAACTCGTCGCAACAGAGCCCCGTATTGCATTAAGGATATGTCGTGTCCGGCGAAATGGCAAGGATTAACGCCGAAGGGTGTCAAGCTGTACATAATTGAGCAGCAGATTCTTCTTGCTGTTCTTCCCCCCGGCGCGGCTCAACCTGACTCATGAGCCGACGCGCCGCCAAATCGTCCAACCGCGCCGGTGTCCCAGGATTCTGGGGCACGCTGTGGCGTTTAACCGTTGTGGGGGGAATTTTGTTCCTCGCCGCCGGAGCCGCCGGATACGCCACCGTGTACCGGATGGTCAAAACCGGCGAAGTCCAGGCGCCCGATCTGCTTGTCATGAATGAGCAGGAAGCGCTTGTTGCCGCGTCCGACCAAGGTTTCGCCGCCCGTATTGGCGAGCACGAACCCAGCAACCTGCTCGAATCCGGCCAGGTTATCTCGCAATCCCCCCGCCCTGGTGACTGGGTCAAACCCGGTGCAACGATTGTCCTCACCGTGGCGGAATAACGAATCTATCCTTGCCCTCCGTGCTTACCTTCCGTCCGATGCCCCGACCAAAATTTCCCGACACGAGGCAATGGACTGATGGCGATTGAAACTTCTCTGGTATTGGTAAAACCCGACGGCGTGCGCCGTGGCTTGATCGGCGAAGTCATCCGCCGGTTTGAAACCAAGGGCCTGCAAATTGCCGGGCTGAAAATGCTCGTCATGAGCAGCGAACTGGCTGACAAACACTATGCCGAGCACGTGGAGAAGGGCTTCTATCCTGATCTCAAAGCGTTCATGACTGGCGGTCCGCTGGTCGCCATGGCCGTGCGTGGAGAAAACGCCGTTGCACACATTCGCCACCTGATGGGCGCCACGAACCCGATCAACGCCGCACCGGGCAGCATTCGCGCGGACTTCTGTACCATCGTGACCGAGAATGTGGTGCATGGCTCCGACAGTACGGAAAGCGCGGCGCGCGAGCTGGCACTTTGGTTCAACGAGGGCGAAATTGCTGGATAGGGCGTCAAGATTTATCACTTGACGTTTTGTCAAAATAGTTCGCCTTGAACGGCGTCTTTTTCCGGGGGCGGAGCGCTTGCTTCGTCCCCTATTGCTGCCAGGAATTGCGCCTCGTCCCAGATGGCGACACCTAATTTCACAGCTTTGTCGTATTTGCTTCCCGCGTTTTCACCCGCCACCACCACGTCGGTTTTTTTCGACACGCTGCCGGTTACTTTTCCGCCGCGTTTTTCAATCTCGGCCTTGGCGTCGTTGCGTTTCATTTCGCTCAATTCGCCCGTCAGCACGAACACCTTGCCGTCGAAGGCTTCCGACCGATGCGCGTCGCGTTCGGCGGCGGAACGATCTGGTGGCGGATTGACGCCAAGAGCCCTAAGCCTCTCGATAAGCGCAATGTTTTCAGGTTTCTCGCGGAATTCGATGATCGCATCGGCGACTTTGTCACCGATGCCTTCGACGGCGACCAACTCCTCGCGATTGGCTGCCAGGAAAGCGTCCAACGTACCGAATGCCTGGGCACAATCCCGTGCCGAAGACGTGCCCACAAACCGAATTCCGAGGCCAAAGAGGAACCGCGCCAGCGTTTGACCTTTACTGGCATCGATGGCATCGACAAGGTTTTGCGCCGACTTCTCGCCCAGGCGTTCTAACTCCGCAAGTTGAATCATCTCAAGGCGATACAAGTCCGAAACGTCCTGAATCAAACCTGCATCGACCAGTTGATCGACAATTTTTTCACCGAGACCGTCGATATCCATCGCGTTGCGGCTGGCGTAGTGCTGAATGCGTTCGCGAACCTGGGCCGGGCAGGCGGCGTTGGTGCAACGCAGGGCCACTTCGTCGGGAAGGCGCACGGTTTCTCCCCCACACGAGGGGCAAGTGGCAGGAATTTCAATAGATTGCTCATCACCGGTGCGCAAACTTTCCACCACGCGGAGGACTTTCGGGATGATGTCGCCTCCTTTTTCGATCAAAACCGTGTCGCCGATTTTGACGCCGAGACGTTCGAGCTCATCGAGGTTATGCAAGGTTGCTCGCTTGACAGTCGTTCCCGCGAGAAGCACCGGTTCGAGCAGCGCCACGGGGGTTACTGCGCCGGTTCGACCGACGTTCCATTCGATGCCGTTCAGGCGCGTTTCGGCTTTTTCGGCGCTGAATTTGTACGCCACCAGCGCGCGCGGCGATTTCGACGTGGCGCCGAGTTCCATCTGCCAGTCGCGTCGGTTGACTTTGATCACGAGACCGTCGGTGTCGTATGAGAGCCCCTTGCGTTTTTGCTCCCAAACGGTGGTTTGCTCGATTACGGCGTCGATGTTCGCACATACGACACGGTTGGGATTTACGGGAAATCCACGTTCGGTCATCCAATCGAGAAATCCCGCGTGTGTGTCGGGCAGATCGGCCTCGATGTCACCGGTGGCGTAGGCAAACATCGAGAGTGGACGACGCGCAACGATGCCGGAATCGAGCTGCTTGAGCGTTCCGGCGGTGGTATTGCGCGGATTGGCAAAGAGGGGTTCGCCCGCGGCAGCGCGTTCGGCGTTCAAACGCGCGAATGCCTCGCGTTCCATGTACACTTCTCCGCGCACTTCGAGCACACGCCCCCCGGCGGGCAATTGGATGGTGTTTGGAATCGATTTGATGGTACGCAGGTTCGCCGTGATATCGTCGCCCATCTGGCCGTTGCCGCGCGTGGCACCAAGCACCAACCGGGCGGGACCGAAACCGTCGCCTTCATAACGCAACGTCACGGCGACACCATCGATTTTCAGTTCGACGACGTATTCGATGTCCGCGTCGGGGGCCAGATCGAGGCCGCGTTTGTTGCGAGCATCCCAGTCCCGCAATTCATCGGCGTTGTACGTGTTGGAAATCGAGAGCATCGGCACGGCGTGCACGACGGTGGTGAAGCCGTCCTGGACGGTGCCACCGACATGTGCGGTGGGAGAATCGGCGGCGCGCAGGTTCGGAAACCGCTCTTCGAGCTCCTCCAATTCGCGAATCAACGCATCGTATTCGCGATCGGTGATTTCCGGCTCGGCCAGATCGTAGTACGCACGGTTGTGGCGTTCGATTTCGTGACGCAGATGGTCGATGCGTTCGACGGCGGCTTGCTGATCCATAGGTTTCTCTCTCAAGAAATGAGGGCGATGTCTCTAGGCTTGTGTCCGAGCGGGCCCGCAGGGAGCAATAGGTGTTCGACATGAAGGATCGATCAAGTGCAATCGACCGGAAGGATCGCAAGTTGGCCGCTGAGACGTTTTGGGAAAAAACGCGCGCATTTTTCGAAATGATCAAGTTTTCGCACTCGGTGTTTGCGTTACCGTTTGCGTTGATCGCCATGTTGGTGGCGGCGGGGGGCGTGCCGTCCGCGTGGACGTTCACATGGATTATCGTCGCGGTGGTGGCGGCGCGCACGGCGGCCATGTGTTTCAACCGGATCGTGGATCGCGACATCGATGCGCACAATCCGCGCACGAAAAACCGGGCCCTGGTCACGGGCGAGCTTTCGCCGCAATTCGCCACGATGGCGTTGATCGTTTCGGCGGCGGTTTTTTTTATCGCGGCGGGGATGCTGAATGAAACGTGCCTGTTTTTATCGCCACCATGTCTGGCGGTGCTTCTTGGGTACAGTTTGACGAAACGTTTTACACAATGGTCGCACATGGTGTTGGGCGTTGCGTTGGGGTTGGCGCCGATTGGCGCTTGGATTGCCGTGACAGGCGGGTTGGCATGGATGCCCGTGGTACTCGGGGCGGCGGTGATGCTTTGGGTGGCGGGATTCGATGTGTTGTACTCGTGCCAGGATTACGAATCCGATCGCCGCGAATCGGGATTGCATTCGTTGCCCAAGAAATTGGGCCTCGCGCGGGCAATGACCTTTGCACGACGCTTGCACGGCATGGCGTTTTTGTTGTTTTTATTCGCGTGGTGGTTGGGAGCGCCGCCCTTGGGATTGCCGACGCTCGTTGGCGTGTTGGGTGTGGGCGCGTTGCTCAACCATCAACACAATTTGCTGCATCCCCGCGATTTATCACGGATGAACGCAGCGTTTTTCACGACGAACGGCATGATCAGCATCGGGCTGCTGGTGCTGGTGTGGTTGGATATTTGACGAAAGCTCAGGTGCCGGATGACTCGGTCCCCGAACAATGCACAAGCGATGCGGTGGGTGCTGATGGAAACAGCGCCGTGGGGGCATCGTATGCGGTTGCCGGGGCATCATCTGGCGCGATGGCTGGTCCGGCGCGGACATACGGTGGCATACGTTTCGGCGCCGGTTTCGCCGTGGCATTTTCTTTCACGGGGACGGAGAGCCGACGCACGCCGTCGTTGGAACCAGGAAGGCCCCGTTGGTCGCTGGCGTCACCCGCAATTGTTCACTTTTATTCCTCGCACGTTGTTACCCGTTCATCGCGCAAGGCCGTTCGATAACAACGCCGCATGGAACGGCAGCGAGTTTTTTTCGCGACCGCGCGCGGGCAACGTGTTGCGCGAAGCGGGCTTTGCGCGCGCCGATGTCATGGTGATCCATAACCTGCAAATGCCGCATCTGGTGCGCCACGTACAGCCGCGCGTGCTCGTCGCACGGATGGAAGACGACATTGCGGGATTTCCTGAAATGCCGCACGTAATTGTGCGGCGCGAGCGCGAAATTCTCGCCGATGCGGACTTGGTGACGATCACCGCCGAAGGCTTGCGCGCGAAAGCCGAGCGCGCAGGGACGGAGCAAATCCATTATCTGCCGAACGGCGTCGAGTCGCGACGATTTGCGCGACCCGATACGTTGCCTCTCCGTCCCCACGATATGCCCGACGGCCCCGTGGCGGTTTATGTCGGGGCGCTCGATTCGTGGTTCGATCAGGAATTGCTCGCGGGTGTGGCGAAGAAACTTACCGAGTGGAATTTCCTCGTCATCGGGCCAAAACGCACCGCAATGCCAAGTCTCGATGCGTTGGCGAACGTGCATTTTATTGGTCCGCGACAACAGGAAGAAGTACCGCCTTATCTCTGGCATGCCACGGCTGGCATCATTCCGTTTCAGCGTACGCCATTGATCGAAAGCGTGTGCCCGCTCAAGCTATTCGAATACCTCGCGGCGGGGTTGCCAGTCGTCGCAACGCGATGGAAAGAAATCGAACGCCTGCAAAGCCCTGCGGTATTGAGCAACTCCGTCCCCGAATGGTGCGATCGGCTCGAACAGGCGCGAAAATCAACCGCATCCGACGAGTTGGCAAGTCGTGTCGAATACGCGCGACAATACGATTGGGACGCGATTTTCACTGTGTTTGAAACGCGCGTGCACGGGTTGCTTAACGAGGAGGGACGGAGATGAGCAAGCGTCGTTCGGCCTCGTTGCGATGGGCGGCAGGCGGTTTAATGGTGACGGGATTATTCGCGAAGTTGCTTGGTGTCGTGCGACAAATTTTGATCGCGGGGTATTTCGGCACAAGCGCGGAACTCGACGCGGTTTTTCTCGGCGTGGCGATTCCCATGGCGATCACGGTAGGCGCAGGCGGCGGATTTTCACGCGCCGTGGTACCGATCGCTTCGGGGATGGAAATCACGCGCTTCACCGGATTAATGCGCGATGGGTTCCGCCGTATCGTCATGATTTTTGGCGGGCTGATGTTGACGATGGCGGTGGTGCTGACGCTTGGCGCGTTAGCGTGGGTTGGATTTTTTGAATCGGGCAAACAAGTCGTCGACAAGAACGGTTTTTTAATCAGCATCACGGTGGGATCGCTTACGTTGCTGGGCGGGACGTTGGCCGGATTCTCCGTCGGGTTGATGAATGCGCGCGGGAGCCATGTTTCCGCGTCGCTGAATCCCATCGCCCACAATACCACGGTGATCGTGTCGGTATTATTGTTACACCATTGGCTCGGGGCACTCAGCGTACTCGTGGGCATCGTGTTGGCCGAATGGATGCAGCTCGCCGTGCAATGGCCATTTTTGTGGCGCATGACCGAGTACGTGGTGCCTCGCCCCCGCGAAGGCGATTGGCAAAAACTGAAGGCTTTATTCTGGCCATCGGCCATCATTGGCGTGACCACGGGGTTGAACATCGCGATCGATCGCGTGTTTGCAACAAAGTTGCCCGAGGGTTCGATTTCCGCCCTGACATACGCGGACGCGTTGATGAATTTACCGGTCGGATTGCTGGGCAGCGCGTTGGCCGTGCCGTTATTTACGCAATTGAGCGAGCATTTCAACCAGGGACGAAAAAAGGATTTCGAGCGCACAATCGTTCTTGGAATTCGACGCTTTTTATACGTTGGCATACCGATGGCGATTTTGCTGACGGCATTGTGCGAACCGATTATCGGACTTTTGTTCGACCGCGGGAAATTCACCGGCAACAGCGTGCATCTTTCCTCGATTGCTATGCGCGGCTATGCCGTGGGAATTGCTTTTCAGGCATTGACCGCGTTGATGATCAGCGCCGGGATGGCGTGCAAGCGTCCATGGACGGTCGTGACGGTGATGCTTGCAACAACGGGCTTGAACGCCGTGTTGGATTATTATTTCGTGCAATGGGCCGGGTTGTTCGGTATTGCAGTGGCAACATCGGTGGTTGTTGCGGTGCGGGTTTTTGCAATTGTGTTGTTCGTTTTTCCACGCGCTCTGATTCACACACCGATTTGGGGAACGCTGATCCGCAGCACGCTTTACGCGCTGATGCTGGCTATTCCGTTGGCCTTGCTGGCATATTGCATTCAAGTTTTCTCGCTCGACAGTATCGTGTGGCGCGTCGTGGTTCTCGCAATCGGCGCGCTTGTTTGCTTGCCGATCACGGTGGCGGCATGGAGACCCTTGCTGCGCCATGATTGGCGTTCGTTGGGATTGGAAAGTGTTCTCGAAAGCGTTTTTTCCAAACTGCGTGCGATTCCGTTTGTGCGCTACCTGGTTCCGAAAGCTCCAAGAGGGACGGAGGAATCCTGATGGGGACGGAGTCGTGTGAAAAAACAATTCTGGCGTTTGCACCCGGCGTTTGGGGATGGCCGGAATTTGCCGGATCTCCGCGTTATCATTTGTGGGAACTTGCCGGGCGTGGATGGACGGTGCTCTACGTCGAACCGCCTCAAAAATTTTGCATCCGCCCCCGTTTCTGGAAAGCCCCCGACCGTGCGTTCCATGTGCTCACCCCCGCCATGGTGCCCCCGTTCGGCATGCGTCTGGCAAAAACTCGTCTGATCGGTCAAACCTTGCGCGCGATTGCCGGTAAACGTCTGTGGGTGGAAGGTCTCGCCGCCTGCCGCCGGTTGAAACTTCGTCCGCGGGTGTTGTGGCTCGGCGCGCCATGGCATGGAAACTTGGCCGAGTACGCGCCAAAATCATGGGCAAAGGTCGCCCACGTGTACGACGAGCTACCCGAAAGCCCCGCGTTTTCATCGTTTCAACGTTCGTTGCTCTGGCATTGGGAGCGCGAACTGCTTGCTCGGTGCAACGTGACGTTCTGCAGTTCCGATCCCCAGGCAAAAAAGCGGCGTGCCGTTGCACGTCGGGTCGAGTTACTGGAAAATGCCGTGCGCGACGATTTCGTGCTGTCCGACGAGGCAAAGTGCCCGCTTGCGTATCAGCCGCTATGGGAAAAAATTCGCGCCGTCAAATGTCCACGACTGGTTTATGGCGGCGTGGTGGATCATCGGCTCGACACATCGATGTTTCGCGCCGCCGTTGAGGCGCTCACCCACGCACAGTTGATTTTACTGGGCCACATGGATGCGTCGTGCGATGCAGATTTTGCCGATTTTGCACGGCACCATCCCAGGGTTCATATTTTCGGCACCATTCCGTATGGAGCGTTTCCGTTTCTGTATCGCGAAGCCGACGTTTTGCTGATCGCGCACCGCCGGACTGCCTTTACAGACGCCATGTATCCAGAAAAACTGAACGAATACCTGGCTTCGGGCAAGCCCGTGGTGTCGATCGACCTGCCAGAGGTTTGTCGCCTGGCGCACGAGTCATCCCATCCTGCCTCAATTCGTCTTGCACACGATTCACAAACCTTTATTAGCGAGATTACCGATGCTCTTGAGGATTGCGATCCGACGGCACTTCAGGCACGAAAAGCGCTCGCCTCTCGACACACATGGACGGCGATGGGCAAACGAGCGGACCTTGTTTTAAGTCGTCTCATAGAAAGTTAATGGTGGATTTCGGTTCACTTTTACCGGGGGGCGTGTCCACGATTCCGCCCCAGACAACGTTTTTTCCTTCAGGAGGAGTAACGCATGATTCGCAAAACCCTTTGGATGTTTTTGACATTGGTTCTCAGCACCGCCGCATGGGCGGGAACCGACACGGTGGTCATTCAGCTTGAAAATCAACCTCAACGCACCGAAGAAAACGTCCAAGTAACAGCAATAGGATACAAAGATGGAGCCAAAACGCTCACGGCTGTACGCGAAAATGGCGAATTTTTCGATGAAAAGTTGCAATTTGTACGTGAAGTGACGTTCAGCAACGATGGCAAAGGTCGCCAGTTTACGGTTCGGATCAATGCATTTGGCGGAACAGCGCAAACATTTACCAATGTGACGCTTAAGAAACTTGAAGAAGGTCAAATCAAGATGGCTGCCGATTTACCGCGCCTTGGCAAATCGTTCAGCACAGAATTGACGTTTGAAATCGAGGACCCCACAGCGCCCAAACCCGCTGCTGAAGAGACACCGGAAGCTGTCGCGGAAAAACCAGCCGAGCCAACTCCGACGGCGACTCCCGCCCCTTCCCCTACCCCAGCGCCAACGCCGGAACCAACAGCCACACCGGCTCCCAGCCCTTCGCCTGCGCCCGCAAAGAAGGCTGAACCAACACCCGAACCCACTCCCGAAGTAAAAGCCGAAGTGAAAAAAACGACCACCGCCGCTCCAGTCGAAACGGAATCCTCTCGTCCGCCCATCCTGCTCATCGTGATTGGAATTGCGCTGTTACTCGGCGTCATTTTCTTCGTCTTCAAGGCGTCTCAACCCAAGGATCGCATTAAATAATGAAACCTGCTCGCTGGCTGGCGCTTGTCGTCGTTCTTCTGGTTCCAGTTTTGTATTTCTGGCCCAGGACGGCGACACGCTGGCCGGTGACAAACGATCCACCCGAAAGCGGAACCGCCATCATCGCCTTTGGCGACAGCTTGACAGCGGGATACGGCCTCCCTTCTGAAGACAGCTACCCCAGCCAGCTTTCGACAATCCTTGGCAAAGAAATCATCAACGCAGGCATTCCCGGTGAAACGACCGCCGATGCCTTGCGGCGCATCGATCACGATGTGCTCGATCGGGACCCACGCATCGTGCTTGTCTGTCTGGGCGGCAACGACATGTTGCGAAAAATGCCTATCGCTACTCAATTCACGAATCTGCGCCGCATCGTCACCCAAATCCAACAGAAAGGCGCCCTCGTCATCCTGATCGGCATCGAAGGAAACATCCTCTATCCGGGCGATTACGATCGTGAATACCAACGACTGGCCGAAGAAACCGGGTGCGTGTACATTCCGAACTTTCTCAAAAGCATCATTGGACACCACGACCTGATGCACGACTCGATCCATCCCAACGGCAAAGGCTACGCCGTGTTTGTCGAACGTTTGATGGACGAAGCAGGAGAGTATTTGGAGAAGTGAGCAATTACACGTTTGGCGCAAACAGTTCCATCAACATCACTTCGATTTGTTCGAGCGCGTCGTGGACAACGAGTTCCTCGCCGGAGGGAAAGAAACTTTTCTGGGCGTCGTTGAGCCGTCGTAAAGCGCTGTGAATACGCGGCAAGGGTATCTGACCCGCCAAGGCACGCATTTTCGAGGCTTTGAAATTCGGCACGGTAGCAAGCGACGGACGCATCCCCGCAAAAAGGTTGTTGGTGTTGATGCCGTCGCGCTGGGCTTCGGCCTGGAGACGCGCCTGGAGCAGCAATTGTAGAAATCCGTTTAACGTCAACGTCAGCCGATAGGCCGAATTCCCACCACGGTCGGTCCAGTCGCGAATCAACGCCAGCGAACCGTACAAATTACGCGCCATCAAGGTCTCGTCAAGCTGCCAATCGATGCGTTTTTCGTTGAATTCATGCACCTGGCCGATGCGTTTAACCAGTTGGTACATGGCGCTGGTTTTTGCCACGCGACGGTTCTTTTCGTCGTCTTCGTCGAACACAAAAACGATGGTATTTTCCGTAGTCGGAAGCACGTTGGTCAGATAGTGTTCCAACTCGGCTACATGGTCTTTCTTGCCGGCTTTTTCCTTCTTTGCCTGACGCACACTGCCGCGTTGCTCGGTACGAAAATCGTATAAATTATAAACCACCACCACGCGCCGGGCTTCGGCGATGAGAGAAACCGTTCCAAGTTCTTGAATGATATCGGTTACGGCGCGTTCCAGCTTGAGCGGCATGTTACCGGGCGGACGGATATCGATGATCTCGCCGTCTTCCTCGCCGCCCGGCAAAAGCTTGCGCTGCAATTCGTATCGGCACGAATTGACCGCTTCTTCCATATTGCCGTGGATCAGGTAAACTTGCTGCATGGGAAATTAAAGGATGAGGGATGTAGGATGAAGGATGCTGCTCAAAGGTAAAAGGCAAAATTTATTTAGAAATTTCGGCGGCGATCCCCATCAAGTCTCACCGAGCGATGAAGTCCGATCACCTGATTTTTCATCCTTCATCCTTTTTGAATCACTCTCCCCCTTTGAATTCCACTTCTTCGCTTTCGGTTTCGATCTGGTTGAGTTCATCGGTGCTCAGTGGCTCGTTCGGATTGATCGCTGATTCGAGCGGTTGAGGCGTGTGGCGCTTGGTAACGACGATTTCTTCGTTTTCAACTATCATGGTTTCGTCGGCGTTCTCGACTTCTTCAGCCAACTGCTCGGCGGCGAGTGCCTCGTTTTGGGCATCGAGCGCTGCTTGTTTGTCGCGCGTGGAAGCTTCCAGGTCCGGTTCAGACAGAACGGAGGGGGTGCGATATTTTTCGGGGTAATACTCGACCACGTCGTGGTCGTCGTTATACGGATCGATCGTGAAAATGCCTGCGAGGAAATCGACGGCTTCGGAAGGATAGACACCCAGATCGAGAGCCAGAACCGGTGTGGCAATTTCCGCACCGACGCCAAGCAAATCGCCGCGGCCATCGTCCCAGTAAGGCAGGTTGCGCAAAATGCGACGATCCTCGATGATGCTCCACGGCGTGTCCGCCATCAGGTACTCGTTGCCGGACACCGGGTACATTTCAACCGTGGTGCCGTAGAGAGCCGAAACGCCGCCTTCGGTGCGGGATTCCTCGGCGAGACCCCACCCGCGACGCTCCAGCCCACCATAGTAACCGTTGAAATTTACATAACCCGCCTGGGCCAGGAAGGTAAGGCGCGCTTTGGCTCCGTATCCCTTGCCATCCTTCGGAATACCGCCACGAATGCGGAAGATATCGGCAAAATCGTTCAACCGGTCCTTGAGATAAAGGCCAAAGGCATCTTCTTCGGCGCGTGCCACATTTGGCGCGATAAAGGCGGTCATGGCGGCGGCCAGACCGGCATATTGGGCGATTCGGCGAACGAGGCGAGGCATGCGGGGACTCATCATCCGGGGTGCTCCCTGGTCGAAAATTGACGCGTTTCAAAACGTTAGACTGGAGCAATCTTGAAAAGTTTGGCCCGAGGACTCAAGCAGGAAGGTCGAAAAATTCCTTTCACACCCCAGGTGGGCTGACGTATTTTGCCTGTGTAAACCGTGAAAACAGTCAAAAGGCCAACATTGTGAATAATTTGCACCTGATTTTGCTCTGCCTTATCGCGGCAATCGGTTCCGGCGCGCTGATTGGCGTATTCCGTAAAATGGGCAAAGGTTTCGGCCCCTATAACCTGCGCGTGGTTGGAATTGTGCTGGTGGCGACATTCGCATCGATGTTGGCCGTGGTGGCCGACGACGCGATTAATGCCGCCATGGGAATCTTAGGAGCAATCGCCGGGTACTTGTTTGGCCTGCAAAACGATCGCCCGGCGAAAGAAAAAGAAAAGAACGACGAAGGATAAGGACGCTCTCCATGCCCAACGATACTCAAATCGATGCCCTGTTCATCGGCGCGCATCCGGACGATGTGGAAATTCTGGCGGGAGGAGCCGTGGCACGCTTGGCGCGCTCGGGCCACCGAGTGGTGATTGCCGACGCCACACGAGGCGAAATGGGATCGCGTGGCACGATCGAAGAACGTGCCACCGAAGCCGCCGACGCGGCCCGTGTGCTGGGTGTCAACCGTGTGAATCTGGGGCTGCACGATGGACATATCTCGGAGGACATCCCCGACGCCACACACCGTATCGTGGGGTTAATTCGCGACGTGCGCCCTCGTTTGGTATTCACGCATGAATCGGGCGATCATCACCCGGATCACAACGCCATTTCTCAAGCAACCAAGTTCGCGTTTTTCCAAAGCAATGTGCTGAAATACGACACAGGACAGGAGCGGTTTCGTCCCTCGCGGCTTTTTTACTATGTCGGGTCGCGCCAACGCTGGCCATCCGCGCCTTCGTTCGTCATGGACGTCACCGAATATTTCGACGTGAAAATGGAAGCGTTGAAATGCTTTCGCTCGCAACTGGCCAATCCGGATTACCAGGGACCGGAAACCTTTGTATCGAGCGATATCGGGTGGCACATGATGGAGGCGCGAGCATCGTTTTTCGGCACGATGGTCGGCGTACGATATGGCGAGGCTTTCACCGCCGATGCGCCGTTGAGGCTGGACAATCCCTTCGCATTATCGGACGTCGATTAATCCGATCAACCGCCCCACGGCACGGCGAACATTCGGAAATTGCATCAAGCTATGCTTCGCCCCGCGCACACGATGAAACTCGATGGCGGGATCGAGATTCGCCAACTCGCGCCCCATGGCAAACGGTACCGACGGGTCGTTGTCGCCGTGAAAAATGGTAATCGCTGGCGGTTGTTTGCGGGTCAGTAGTTCGCGAATCGCGGCGCGGTTGTCGAATCGATCCCAAAGCAGCCAACCAATCGGTCCGTGGCGATGGTTGGCAATATCGGACAGGCTGGTGAACGGCGCGAGCAGCACGACGCGCCGAACCGGCCAACGGCAGGCGACAGCAAGCGCTGCAGCGGCTCCCATCGAATACCCCAGCACATTGGTGCGTGTAGCCAGGGCACGCGGTGACATTTTCAGGTGCTCGGCAAGCGCCCGCAGAGCTCCATTCGCATTGCGAATCATGCCGGGTTCACTGGGTTGGCCTTCACAGTGTCCGTACCCAGGATAATCGACGAGCAAAAATCCCGTATCGGACGTTTGATGTTCTTCCACGAACGCCATCCAATCGAGTGCCGTGGCTCCGATGCCGTGAAACATCACCCAAAGGACACGAGGAGGCTCCGAATTACCAGATGGCGACACGTAAAAGGCCATTTGCCTGCCCAAGGCATTGTTGAACGCCAGCTCGACCGTATCCGGCTTGAGCGACAAGCACCAAAGCGGCCCGTAGCGTTGCGGCGAATAAATGGCACGACGCTGATACCGATAGAACAGCGCAAAAAGAATGAGTACGCCCAATAAGGCGAAATAAATTTTGAACAGGCTCATGAGTTTGACGTGATTAAAATTTCAGAGTCTCGAATCCATACACCAACGTGGCGCCTAAATGCCCGGTGATCGTTACAAGCAGTGCGGTTCCGAACACGGCAACAAGGTAAAAGGGACGCACCCCGGAACGTGGACGTCGCCGGTTGGCTTGCCAGAGCGCCAGACACACCAGCGCCGAAACAGCCGTGGCAATACCGATCCACCGATGCAGGAAGATCAATTGGGCTTGCGCGCCGGTGAATTCTTGCATTCCGGCAAGTATCCATCCCGAGGCGCATGCGACGAGGGCACCAGGCGCGGCAATGGCCAATGAAAATCCGGCGATCGGTTCAGCGGGAAATTTCCGCCACCGCAGCCCAATCAACTCGGCCAATGCCGCCGCAATAATCAAGGCGACGGGAAAATGCACGATGGCAGGATGATAGTGGCCGAAGAATTCCACGATGCGTTTTGGAAAAGACACCGGCGCCGTTGGTGCGGCGGACGGAGATTCGATCTTGGATTGTACTTCGATCCAAGGACGATCGTCTTCTTTTTTCGCGGGCTTCGTGTTGGGATCGGGCAGGTTGGGAAGATACTCGTCGGGCGACATCTCGAAGAGTTCTTTGGACGTTTCGTTGGAAAAATAAATCCGCCGACCATTGAAGTCGGTATAAATTTCCGGATCAACTTTTTCGCCAACCATGACAGGATCCGTATCGTTGCCGGGCGTAGCGGAACTCTGGGCAAAAAGACCGGGGGCGACCATGCAAGTCATGATGAGCATCAGAATACGAACGGCAACTTGTGAGGATCGCATGAGACAAACTCCGACCAATGGCAATGGACGACTTCAACCATTTATCGTTTGAGCGGTGCAATGAAGGAATCGCCGATTTGAATGGGCTTGCGACAAAACGAAGCGCACTGATTTTCTAGCGGTATTCCAAACGGGAGCGGAACATGACAAACGGTTTGGGATTACTGCGGGTGTTTGTTTACGGGACGCTGAAGAGCGGCCAACATAATTTCGTGGAATATTGTTCGGGATTCGTGGCGTGCGAAAAAGCGACACTGGCCGGGCGGTTGTATCTGCATCCTTCGGGGTTTCCGATTTTACAGATTCCGCCAACGAATGTGCTGGCAACGGGAACCAACGATCCCCTGGCCGATTTGGTGACGCAACAACGCATCGCCAGTGAGTTGCCAACTCAAACCGATATGTCGGTCAGACCAGGCGGAGAGTGGGCGGCTGTACGCGGTGAGCTTTTCACGTTTCGCGACGCGTTCGAACGATTGCCGAAGCTGGATGGGCTCGAAGATTTTCACCCGCGCGAAAAATCAATGTACGACCGAGTGTTGACGGTGATCGACAGTGGATCGCGCAGCGTGGCGTGGGTGTACATCATGCCGTTGCATCGCTCGTCGGGATTTTATGAACCGTGTCCGGACCCAGGGTATTGGCCGGGGACGGAGATCGTTGCGGGGAAGTGATTTTTTTCGCGAAGGTCTAATGAAAAAGAAATGGGGACGGAGAACGTCAGCTCCGTCCCTTACCATCAAAAAAAAACAACATGCAGGGTGCGAACCAAAGCCTTCCATCCCAAGTACCGGTGTGCCCCCCTGGCATACACACGGCCCAACGCTTTGCTCCTGGGAAAACCCGCTCGCACCCTGCAATATTCAATACGGCATTGTATTATCGGTATTCAAAAATTATTCTAAAATCGTCACCCAATCGTCTGCGCAAGCCACCGCGCCGACATTGACGCCTCCGTTTGTAATGTTATGGGTTACGTTGTTTCCTGAAGTATCGACCACGCTGCTGGCGGGAAGGTTTGGCGTCCCCACCGTGGTAATGGTAATGGGCGAAAGCCCGGGAGGCGCGGCAGGATTAACACGGAAGCCAAGCGAAGCTACCGTACCGTTTCCACTGATGAAGGGTTCCACACCTCGCGCCGGATAAACGGCAATGTTCAAACGCCCGGGCGTGGGCTCGTGCACAGAAACAACATGATCGCTGGATGCCAGTTCGCCAAGCGTGCCGAGTGGGTATTCCAACACAGCGGGATCGTACTCCAACCGGATAAGAACAGCGGTTAAGTTCGTCCCGTTTTCGATGGTAATGGGCACAAAGGTATATTGCTCGGGTTGGGCGGCAACTTCCGAGATCGCGACCTCGCCCACTGTGCCTGCGGCGCCGGTCGGCACGTCAACAAATCGCACGGGGCGAAACCCGACGTCGGGACCGATATGCGTTGCGGGCGCAAAAGGATTACGCGCAGCCGAACGTTCCCAATACGGCGGATGATTCCATCCCGAACCGCGCAGAATACGGTTGGTGCTTGTCGTCACCGTTTCCCATGCGCTGCCGTCGGTGGGCGCGCCATTATAATTATCGTGCACGATGTCCTGCACCCATTCGTACATATTACCGTGCATATCGTAAAGGCCATAGGCGTTTGGAAGTTTTTCCGCCACCGGATGCGAGTACAATCCGCTGTTGGCGCGGAACCACGCATAAAGCCCAAGCTCCATGGGGTCGTCGCCGGGATATGGCTCGTTTTGCGGTGTTCCCGGGTCGTTGTTTGAATCGCCGAAATAAAACCGCGTCGTGCTTCCCGCGCGACAGGCGCGTTCCCATTCCGATTCCGAAGGTAAACGGAATCCAACAGGACTTTCCGGGTTGTAGAATGGAATAATATTGTTATTCAAAGCATGCAGAAAAGTTTGGCAATTATTCCACGAAATATAATATGCGGGATGCGTGGGCGACATGCCATAAGTCGAATTTGGGCGGTCGGTATTCGGCCAAGTTCCATATACCTGAATCCACTGTCCCTGTGTAATTTCGGTGCGCGCCATATAGAACGCCCGATCCACGGGGAACGTGACTTCGTGCACTGGAGCTTCCCTGGGGTCATCCCAACCCGTGTCGCCTTCCGAACCCATGTCATACCGTCCCGCGGGAATGCGAACCATATCCAGGCTGAAACCGCCGCCCAAATTCAAATTCAACTCGTCTGGCTCGGCAAACGTTCGTCCAATGGCGATCGCATCGGCCAGATCGATGGTGGTGTTTTCATTCGTGTCGGCGTCTCCTGTAAAGGATGCCGTTTTTTCGATGGTATAATCGACAATCGCGCTCATATCGGCGAGGTCGATCGTTTTGTCGTTGTTTGCATCGCCCGGTTGGGCGAAAAGATAAGCGGGTGCACACGCACAAACTGCCAGAATTCCAATTCCTGCGTATGACCGCCCCCCCAATTTCAATAGGCGGGTCATCGTACTGTCTCCCTTTTCCCTTTGCTCCCTCACTCCATTTTCCCGTGTGGAGTGATGTTACACTACTATCATGGAGCACATGGAATTATCCGTCAACTTTGCATGAAAAAAAAATCAGGGACAGAGTGTTAGAAATAAATGTAAGCGAAAGACGATTTCACGCTGATGCGCTCAAGTTTCCATCATCACTTTGAGCAATGCGACTTTGAGATCTTTTAGAGAGGGAGGTTTCCCCACCACCAAGTCGATGTATTCGGGTGTATCGTTATCATTTTCCATCAATCCCCCCCAACCTGTCAGCAAAATGATTGGCGTTTTGGGCGAGAGGGCTTTGGCGCGCTTGGCAACTTCGCGGCCATCCATATGCGGCATCCCCAAATCGGTCATAATCACATCGAACGGCTTTCCATTACTCAAAGCTGTCTTAAAGAGTTTCAATCCGACGGGACCGCTATCGACCGCTTCGACACGGTGCCCGAATCGCGTCAACGCCCGCTGCAATGTCTCGCGCACCATATCGTCATCGTCGATGCACAGAATGTAAAGTTTCTCAATGGACCCTTGTCGGGTAGCTTCGCGTTCGTGGGTAAAATCCGTAGGCTCGCGGAAGGGGAATTGGAGCCGGAACGTTGTGCCTTTTCCCAGTTCGCTATCGATTTGAATGCGTCCGCGATGTCGTTGGACTATACCGTAAACCATCGAGAGGCCCAAGCCGGTGCCACGCTCGCCTTTGGTGGTAAAGAAAGGTTCCTGGCATCGTTGTTTAGCGACCTCGTCCATGCCCGTACCCGTGTCGATAATTTCAATCACGACATGGCGTTTTTGGACACCTGTCCGCAGCGTCAAATCCCCGCCTTCGGGCATCGCATCGACACCATTGAAGATCATGTTGATCAACGCCTCGCGGATTTCGCTTTCATTGCCAACGATGGGAGGCAAGTGCTCGTCCAAATCGGCGCGCATGTGGATGGCGATTCCATGTTCCTGGGGAATGTCGCGCCACCGGGGACGTGTCAGATCGATGACCTGCTTAATCAGCGGGTTGATATGAATCGGTTCCTGATATGTTTGCCGCTCGCGTTTGCGATAAAACTCGCTCAATCGGGAAACCGTGTTGGCGATGTCTTCGCCTGCTGCCATGATGTTGCGCAGTAATTTCTGTGCCTCTTCATCCAATTCCGGAAGCAATTCGAGAATCACTTCCGGATATGTCGTAATGGGCAGCAGCGCGTTGTTGATATCGTGCGCAATTCCACTGGCCATTTGCCCCATTGCGCGCAAACGTTCCTGCTGCATGATGGCCTGCTGAGTTTCGCGCAGTTCGTCGTATGCTTTTTGCAGTTCCTCGTACTGATGCATCTGGTTGACAGCCAAAGCCACGTGTTCACCCAAATGCAGCAAGAACTCATTTTCGCTTTCGTTGAACGAATTCACCGGACGACGCATGACCAAAACCACGCCGAGCAACAGGTCTTTGTTGACGAGCGGCGCCACCAGCAGAGAACGCATCCCGGCCTTGGCCAGGCGCCTCATCAAAGGAAATTTGGTATCCGCCGTGTCGGAAAACGACCGAATATTGCCCTTGGATAATTGCCCCAGTCCGTTTTCCAGCAACGAAATCATCTGGCCGGGACTCAGCCCCAGGTCTTCGGCAAGTTTCGGATCGTGGTTGGTGGTTTCGACAACGGCGAGCAAATCGGTTCGCTCGTCAAAGAAACAAATGCAGCCAAAGTCCACGGGTAAATCAACGTACAGGCTCTTGAGAACGACATGGAAAATGCTGATCAAATCCTGGCGTTCGGCGATTGATCGGGTGATCTGGTTGAGCAGGTTGGTTTGCAACAATTGCTGGCGGAGGAATTGCTCGGACCGTTTACGATCGTGGATATCGGTTAACGAACCCGCCATGCGCTGGGGTTTGCCCTGGTCGTTCCAAACGGATTGGCCACGGGCGTGAAACCAACGGTAGGCGCCGGATTTCGTCCGCATCCGATATTCGATATTATAGGGCGACCCATGGTCGAGATGATCGGCCAATGCGTCCAGAACGCGCGTGCGGTCGTCCGGATGCAGGTGATTTTCAAAGGTGTTGAAATTGTCCGAGAATTCGTACTCGGCATATCCAAGCAGTTCTTTATATCGCGGCGAGTAAAATACCTCGTTGGTCAAAATATTCCAATCCCACAAACCGTCTCGCGATCCCTGTATGGCGAGCTGAAAGCGTTCTTCGCTCTGGCGAAGCGCATCGAGCGCACGATTCCGCTCAATCAGGGCCTTGTGTTTTTCAATCGCGGCTGAAATTGTGGCAGGCAGACGGCGAATATGACCGGGGGTTTTGATCACGTAATCGGCGGCGCCCTGGCGCATGGCCTCGATGGCGATTTCTTCGCTCCCCGTACCTGTTACAATGACGACGGGAATTTCCGGACGAGTACCCCGGACAAACCGCAAAACGTCCAGACCCTCGAGTCCCAGAATATTGAAATCGCTGAGGACCAGATCGATGGTCGAGGAAGCCAAGTGGGTTTTCAACCCCTCGAGTGTATCCACTTCGACGACTACGAATCCACCATGCTCAATTTCAAGGGCGTCTTTGACCAACGCCCGATCGAGCGGGTTATCGTCGATATACAAGATGCACAGCGATTTGGCCATAACGGTTCCCAAAGATGGTTAGTCCGTTCCCCGAAATCGTCTCCATACATCGAGACGATGTTTACGGGCAAGCCCCTTCGAGCCGATTCAATCCCAGTTTGCCATTCAAACTCTATAATATTCCCCCCGTACCAAACAGGGTATCGTCTTGCAGGAATAAATCTTCTCGGGCTTGTCAGTGATATCCCCAACCAATATCACAATAGCATGTTCCGATACCATTACCAGAAAATCAAGCAATTTCATTTTGCGAAATTCAAATTCGTTCTAAACCAGCGCTTGGACCAATGGCAGGTAAATCGTGAACGTTGTTCCATTTTCGGGAATAGATTGGACAGAGATCCGACCGTTGAGAAGGTCCACGGACTTTTTGACGGTAGCGAGCCCGATTCCCGTACCCGGGTAGGCTTGCTCGGTGTGAAGACGTTGAAACGCATGGAAAATCTTTTCGTGGTATTCCGGGGCAATGCCGATACCATTGTCGCGCACGCTCAGACAGAACGACGTTTCATCCAATTCGCATTCGACCTCCACCAGGGGTTCCACATCGGGATTACGGTATTTCAACGCGTTGTCGATCAGATTCATCAAAATCTGAAACAACAACGTTTCGTCCGAAATCAACCCCGGAGGATCATCCGGAAATTTCAAGCACCGGCTCACGTGGTTATCCCGGGTTTGCAATTCCTGTTGGATTTGGTCGAACAACCGTTTGAGCTCGATGTGCCTTCGATTGATTCCGCGCTGGCCCAGCCGCGAGTACGCCAACAAATCGTCAATCAACAATCCCATGCGGTTACTGGCATGCTGGATGTGATCGAGATACTCTTGTCCTTCTTCGCTCAGTTGGCTTCGATAACGACGATTGATGATATCGGCAAATCCAATAATGGCGCGCAATGGCGCTCTCAAATCGTGCGACACGGAATAAGAAAACGATTCGAGTTGTTTGTTGGCGCCTCGTAACGCCAGTTCAATGCGGCGACGTTCGAGAATTTCTTTCTCAAGATCGATGTTGGCTTTCTTGAGATCATCGTAAAGCCGCACTTTGATAATTGCAGCGGCGGCACGACTTGCCAACGACGTCAAAAATACAAGGTCTTCGCCGGTGAAATTTTTCGGTTCATATTCGACCGCATACAGCACCCCGAGGATTTCGCGCTCGGCCAAGAGGGGTATTCCGGCATAGGATTTAATGCCCATTTCTCGCATGACGGGGTTGGAACCAAACGGATCGTGACGCATGTCGTTGATAAAGAGCGGCTGGCGATGATCCACAATCCAACGGGTAGCGCCTCCCTGGCGGCGGACATGGTTGTTGTGCGAATGATCTTCGGTAAACTTCAACGTGGTGGCACCGACGCTCATTTCATCGGTCGTGGTATCCCACAAGATAACACTGGCCCCAGCCGAAGCGGGCAAATGCTGCGTTACGGTCGCAACGACTTGCTGAAGCACTTGGGCCAGCTCATGAGGTTGGCTGATGGCAAGTTCGATTTCCGCCAATGCCGACTGGCGCCGATAGGCCAGTTCCAGGTCGGCGGTGCGTTCGATGACGCGCACTTCGAGTTCATCGCGCGCGCGCTCCAATGCCTCGCGAACGCGCACGCGCTCCGTTATATCCGAAAAAGAAACAACCACCCCATGGGGACGCGACGCGTCGGGGTACACCAGAGGTTCGGAATTCATGGAAAGCCACGTCAGATTGCCTTCGAGCTTGCGAATCCCCATGATCACTTGGCTGCATGGTCTTCCGGTGTTGAGTGAAATGGTGGCAGGATGTTCGGAAGGAGGAAACGGTGCTCCGTCGGACCGGATGGTGTGGCCTTCAAAGTCTTTGGTGGTCAGTCCGATCAATTCGCTGCTACGAATTCCCAGAATTTCCTCGGCGGCAGGATTACAGGCGCGAATAATTCCCGTTTCGTCGTAAAATACAAGGCCTTCGGCCATGGCAGTTACCAGCGACCGATAACGTTGTTCGCTCTCGCGCAAGGTCACTTCCGCCAGCTTACGTTGTGTGATATCGATGAAGGTCACCACGGCGCCGGTTTGCAAGTGCGTGACATGATCGAAGAGAGGAATGGCGCTGTAATTAGCCCAGGTAATGACGCCATCGGGACGACGAGTCCCAATGGTAACAGGCCCATGAGGTTGACCCGTCGCCAGGCATCGCGACACGGGATAATCTTCCACGGGACAATGCGTGCCGTCTTCATAGGTGGTAACGGAATCGAAATCCTGAATGTAACGATCGGTGATTTCATCGTAGGTCAGACCAAGTAGCTCCTGGGCGGGCTCGTTGGTCTGAACAATCGCCCCTTTGTGATCGACCATGACGATTCCGCCGGGAACTGCGGATATAATTCGGCGGTTGAGTTCTTCGCTCCGAAGTAAAAATTCCTCCGCCATTTTCCGGTCGGTTATATCGGTTACCATCGCCAACGCTCCTTCGTGGCGATTTTCATCCTCGATAATCGGACTGGATGTAACCAACCCCCAACGTTTGCTTCCATTGCGATGGAGAAAACAAAACTCGCGAGAAAACGGTTCGTTGGAATTTCGATGCGCTAACAATTGAGACACATTGGATGGACTGTCTGGGCAGAGGAAGCTCGCGAATGGCCGCCCCATCATTTCCTGTTCGTTAACCCCCAGAATTTGCCCCATTCGCGGATTCGAAAACTGGATGGCTCCATCCGAATTCAAGACCAGAATGCCTTCTGCGGTGGTTTGAACGATGCGCCGGAATTTTCCTTCGCTCTCCTCGAGTCGCAGCACGTTTCGACGAAAATACATCATCACCATCGAAATGGCGACAAAGAATTGAAAAAACGCCGCCATCAAATAGCCCCAGGGAGCAAACCACACCACCGGACGCAGGAACGGATAATCCAATCGGTGCAAACCCCAAAGGGCAAAGGTCCATCCCACCATGCGTTTCTCCGCTCCCGAAAAAGTCGGGATGGTAAACATCAAGTGGCCGGTCCACAGCATGATCGTACCAAGAAAGAAAAAAATCGGAACGGTTTCCTGGAGAAACGACAATCCCAGGAGATTGGAAAACACACTCCAGATACCGATCGCCGCTGTTACCAACACCCAACCTTGCGGCATGCGGCGCTCAAGAAGTTCGTACGTTCCCCAGAGCAAAAACAAGGCGTTGGTTAAAGCCGAAAAATCGACCGCGACACTGAGCCAGACGTGATGGACATCGGAATGGGTCGCGCGAAGGAGTTCAAAAATCAACCGAAGGGCCGACGCCCCCCAACCAATGGTCCAAAGTCCCATAAAACGCTCGCGATGGACGATGTACAAATAAAAGTACACGCCCACCAACACGAGCATACAAACAAGCGAAGCAGTAATGGCAGGAATCAGCCAGTCCATAGTTGTTTTCGTCTGAGAGGATCGCTCGCAATTGGGAATCACGGGAGTTATTTCCCGAAATCGCTCATTGAGCAAGCTCAAACATGAAGAACAAGGGTTTATGATTTTTGATTGTGGACTGTACGATGATCGATACTCTTGTATTCAAGTTGGATTTACGCGGCAAACTCGCAGAATGGCCCACACGAAATGACCCGCCATGCCGATCATTAACATCCGAAAACGCGAACTGATGTGCAAAATCGTTTACGCCGGTCCAGCGCTCGGCGGCAAAACGACCAGTATCAAATCCATCCACCGCTTCATTCCCGATGAGGAACGCACCGAGTTGAGTTTGATTCATACGGAAGGGGACCAAACGCTGTTCTTCGATTATTTTTCGATGGACCTGGAAGACATCGCGGGGTTCAAAACCAAATTCATGGTGTATGGCGTTCCCGGCCAGCCGTTCTACCGCACCACGCGCAAGACGGTTCTGAACGGAGTGGACGGCTTGGTTTTCGTGGCCGACAGCGACGCATCGCGTATCGAAGACAATCTCGAATCCCTCGAAGACATGCACACCCTGCTCAAGGAATACGGCTACAAATCCGAAGAAATCCCGCTCGTCATCCAATACAACAAACGCGATTTATTTTACCGTTCGTCCGTCGAAGAATTGGACGCGCTTCTCAACCATCGCGGGTCGCGGGTGTTTGAAACCGTTGCGATC
>CAZOKZ010000012.1:0-79485 GCA_964580585.1 uncultured Candidatus Sumerlaeota bacterium
CGTCGTGTTGGTGGTGTTGGGCGCTGCCTATGGCGGGTGGGTGGCGTATCAAAATTTCAGCGGCACGGGAAACCAACTTCCCACGGCGGTGATTGCTCCCTTGCCGGGTCCGATCGCCATGAGCGAGAAAATCGTTCTCGATGGTTCGCGATCTTCCGATCCCGAAAACGCCGCCCTGCGTTACAACTGGTCGCTCCCCGATCTGGGCAGCCAGGACTTCGTTCTGCGCCCGAATAACGGCGAAGACGCCGCTGCGCCCGAATTGCAAATCTTCACGACGGGTACGTTCACCATCGAATTGCGTGTGTTCGACGGGCAGAACTATAGCCCAACGGTCAGCACAACGGTGCAAGTTTCATCCAACTGATTTCAGCGCATCCTGATAGACCGCGTGCAGACGGTTCGCCATTGCCTCGACGCTGAACTCGTCGAAGGCCCGGCGATAAGCCCGTTCCCCCATCTTGAGGCGCTTGTTCATGTCGCCGAGTAATTCGGCAATTGCCGCCGCCAGCGCCTGATCGTCCGCCGGTTCCACAATCAACCCTGTTTGCTCGTGTTGATTGATGAACGGCACGCCGGTGGGCAAATTGCACGAAATCACGGGCAGCCCCGCAGCCATCGCTTCGATTTGCACCAGCCCGTAGGCTTCCGATGTCAGGTGACTTGGCAGGACAAACAAGTCCGATGCGTGGAAATGCGCCACCACGTCTTCGTCGCTCACTTCACCCAGAAAATGCACACGGTCCGTGACCGAAAGTTCCTTCGCCAGATTTTCCAGGTTCGCGCGCTCGACTCCGTCCCCCATAATCATCGCGTGAACGCTCGGCAGCCCGCGCATGGCGGACAGCAAAAAATGCAAGCCTTTATAGTAGCGTAATTTCCCAAGGAAACAAATCAACGGCGCGCCTGCGTAGCGGCGTTTGATGTCGCGCGCCTGGGGCGCTGTGTCCGCCGTGCGTCGGTATTTTTCGAGCGGCATGCCGAGGGGGACGGAGACGCATTTGTCGGCAAACTGAGAGAGAACCGGCGAGCTGTCGATCAGGCGCGGCGACGTTGGCATAATCGTGTGGCAACGTTTTAAGAACGCGCGCAACACAGGACCGTAAACACCCATCGCCCATTTCTGGCGAACGATATCCGAGTGATAGGTCGCCACGACGGCTCCCTTAGGGCGTTTGAGCAAGTACGAAACGTCGCCTGTCGGATTGGGAACGTGAAAGTGCCAGATATCGGCTTTCAGTTTCGAGAACCAACTGGGAAACGAAGGAGAGAGCGGGGCGGAAAACGCCCGTCCCCATTCGCCGACTTCGATAACTCGAGTGCCCTCGTGTTCGCGCTCACGCGTTTCTCGACAACGTGAATTGACCAGTACTGTAATTTCATAATCGCCCAACGCCCGCACGCCCGAAGCCATCCAATTTATCGAACGCTCGATGCCACCGACAATCGGTGGCCAGAAATCTTTATAAACGTGAACGACGTGAGGCATGAGACGACCGAGATGAAGGATAAAGGCGAAAGAAGAAAGGAAAAAAGATGAGCAGGCGAAGCGTTGAATCTGTGAAGTGTCGGGGAGAAACGAAGATTCGATTATTCTTCAGTTCTCATCCATGATCCTTTCATCTCTCATCGTTTTCGGCAGAGTGCAATCCATCGAATCGAGTGGTTTGGGTGATAGGGCGCGCCGTAATAATCGCCCCATTCTTCTTCGATGCTGAGGCAGACATCATCGAGCGCTTCACGCAATTCACGCGGTGTAAACAGGCGGACCGATTCTTCCATTTCGCGCACCAGATGATCTTCGCGCATCAATTGCATCCGTTTTTCCACGCGTTTGCGATCGGGGGTCAGATAGCGAATCGTTCGGACGCGGCTGCCGTCGCGGAATTCCTCGAACGATTCGATTTCATCGCGGAACTGAAAGTCGCGTAAAATAATCGGGGAAGACAAAAAGTCGAATAAGTAATACCCCCCATGGACCATGATACGGGCGACTTCCTTGAAGACCGAAAAATTTTCCTGATCGTCCTGGAAATAACCAAACGCCGTGAAAAAATGAGTCACCGCGTCGAAGGTACTTTCGGGGAACGGCAGTTGGCGCATGTCGCCTCGCATCAGCGCATACTGAAAACCGCTTTGCCCGATGACCGCGCGTCGATTGGCCTCAAGTCCCCGTTGCAACAACTCGATCGACAGATCCAGTCCCACCACGCGCATGGCTTTTTGCCGGAGCGATAACACATGCCTTCCCGCCCCGCAGCACAAGTCGAACACCATCGAGCCGTTCGGCAACTGCGTATGATCCAGAAACGACTGCACGATGCGGTCGGCTTCCACCTGGTTCCGATGGGAGTAGCGTTCAAGATAATCCGCGCCGAACGCGGTTTCATACCAAGGCTGGGTCATGCTCGATTCCGGGGCAGTTTTTCAAGGTTGGTTGAGAGCAACATGTACGCTCATTCCCCACGACCGTCGTTTCCTTCGCTGAACCATAGACGGGGCGCAAGGAGGAAGGAAGGCGATCGGTCGAAAGGATAAAGAGGACGAGACAAGTTCATTCATCCTGTTGCCTTTATGCTTTCTCTTTCAAAACGGACTTCTGTCTTTTTCGCTCTAATCGATCCAGTCGCCGTTGTAAATCGTCGATCCAACGATCGCTCTTCTCGGGTGCGGGGGAGCGTCCCATCAACGACCTCAGTTCACTCTCGATTTCCCACTGGCGCAAGCATTCCCTGACTAATCGGTGAGCAGTTTCCCATTCCCGGGCCTGGTGTTCGTGATATTTGGCCAACTCGATCCACGCAGGCATCGCCACCGCCAAAGGTCGAGTTTGCAACCCGCGCCAGATTTCCACCGCTCGTGTCCAATCACGTTCGCGGCGATAAACTCGCGCCAAATGCAACAAATGCAGATCCTCGTTCGGGTCGCGATGAGTCAACTCCAACGCGCGTTCATATAATAGCGCTGCTTGTCGGCGGTCGCCCTTCTGCTCCAGCCATCGCGCCAGACCCCGGCATTCCGAAGCGCATTGCAACCGTTCTGGATCGTCGATCATGCGAACGCGCTCGACCTGCACCGCCAGCAGCGACGCCAGCGATGCGATGTCCTGTGCGTTATGGTGCAGCACCATCGGCAACCGCCCCGGACGCCCCGTGCGAGCAAACGTCAACCAGATGTCCGGAATCAGAGCGCTTTCGATATCCAACTCGCGATGAATTCCAAGGATCTCCCGTTCAACCGATCCAAGCGACACGCTCTCCAGCTTCCCGCGCCACAACCGACGGGCGAAATGCAGTAAATCCAGGTTCGGACGAACCCACATCGAGGGGCGCAATCGCGCCAGTACCCCGCGCGTTCGCAACAACGGAACATCGAAGGACTTGCCGTTGTAGGTGCAGAAGGCCTCAAAGTCCCCCAGCCGGTCAGCCAGCGCTTCCATTTGCGCGCTTTCGTGGCAGAAATCCTCGATCAGGAATTGTTCGACCACAAACCGGTTGGGCGCTCCGTCGCTTGCGCGTTCGACCCACCCCACACCGATCAAAAACGCCACCGTCCCCGTTCCGCCTGCCAAGCCGCTCGTTTCCGTGTCCAAAAACGCCACGCGGGTGATGTCGAACGGCTGGTCTGTTTTTGCTAACTCTGGAAAAATCAACGCTAAAGCGTCCGAATCGTCCAGCAAAGTCGAATCGGGAAGTGGCAGCCGATAGGTTTGATTGATCGGGGCGTTTGCGGGCTCGGCATCGAGCGTTGTGCGAATGCGGATTACGCGCCCCGAACCGCGTTCCTCGAACCGTACGTCGGAAAACGCCTCCAGCCACGCGGCAGGCTCGTCCGGCGATTCGGCTGGTGGGGGAGCGAGCGCTTGTTCACCACACGTCACCCCGTCGAACACCCCCGCGCGTACCGCGTCCAGAATGCGTTGCTTCTGGAGCTTGCGCCGTTGCAATTCTTCGAGCCGCGATTGCAAATCCATAAATTCCTCGATGCCATGACCGACTGTTGGCTACCGCCAGAACACCAACAGGGAATTTTATGACGAATCGCGCGAGAGAAATTCAAGGCAAAGCTTTGGCGAATTCGATTTGGACTGCTTTTTGCCCAGAGTGAATCGCATAGGGATTCACCCAGGCTCGAAACCCCGAATTCGCGATTCGCCCCCGTCACATGACTGAGCCTGATTCGACACTGTGTTCAAAAAGGACCACCGATGAAGCCGTTTGATCAGACACCATGTGACGTGGATTTGATGCGAAAACGTCCAGATCGATATTTCCGAGACCTCTCTGTTTTGGGAACGCATCAATATGTAATCGCTGGAATTCTCGACGCTTACTATGAGGCGCGCCGGGAGTGCTGCAACTCAATCTGTATCGAGTTCCATGAAGATGGCGCGGTGACCGTCAGCGACGATGGGCGACCGATCCAATACCTTTTCGAGCAGCACTTGGGGCTCACGAATGTTGGGCTGCCGATCAAGCCCACGTTGCTTTCCACGCGCGAAGGGCGAATGATCACCGACGAGGAGTTTATCCTGATTCCGGAGAAACGCCGCGAGTTGGGGTTGTTTTTGCCTCTTGCTGCTTCTACCCAGGCTGAGTTGATCACTCGTCGTGAGGATGGCGTTTACGTCACGCGGTTCGAGAAGGGGTATTGTTCCAAAGACGAAAAGTTGAACGAAGCCGTCGAGGCATTGGGAGAGATGAACAACCGGTTTTCGTACCGGATGGACAGCGCGGTCCTCTCGCATCCGATCAATGCGGGAATGGTCCGGGGGATTGTCAGTGAATTGCGCGGGTACGCTGCCGTGACAGCGGGTTTGCGCATCATTGCCATCGATCATTTTTCCAAGATGCGCCACGAGTTTTACTACCCGAACGGTATTGCGGATTACGCAGCGGAAATGGGGTGCGTTCCGCAATCTTACGACTTGCTCCAGCCCTTTTATTATCGAAATGCCGTGGGCGAATCCGTCGAGATCGTGCGTCTCGACCCGGTATTATCGCCGCGCATTTTCCAATGTTTCGTGAACGGGTTTCCGACCGGAACCTTCGGGCATCATTGGGCGGCGATCCTGGGAGCGATGGCCGATCTGGGCCCCAATTCTCCCATCCGGTATCCGGACGATGTTTCGTTGATTTTGAATATGAAGCTCAAATCGTTCGACTTTAAGAATCAAACCGACTTGATCGGAAATAACATCTATTTGTTGGTGTATAACGCGTTTATTTCGTACATCAACACGGGGTTTTGAATTCAATCGCCGGTTGAACATTTCTGACGATGGGCGCTCACGTTCCCACACCCAGTTCCGGGATGTCGGCGATAACGACGCGGTCGCGACCCGAGCGCTTGGCTTTGTAAAGCGCCTGGTCCGCCGTGCGCAGTAATTCGTCCGCCGTGGTGCCATGGTCCGGGAACATGGCTAATCCGATCGACATGGTGATTCGCCCGAGCGACAATCCGCGATGCTCCAGGCAGGTGTTGCGCATTTCTTCGAGCAGGATTTCCGCCTTTTCACGGCAGGAATCGATCCCCGATTCGCACAGGATCACGGTGAATTCCTCACCGCCATAACGGCAGACGATATCCTCGCCGCGCAACCGTTGCGTGAACATGTTCGCCACGGCGACCAGCGCTGCGTCGCCTGCATCGTGACCGAACTTGTCGTTGAATTGCTTGAAATGATCCACGTCGATCATCATGACGCCGATCTGTTTACGATGGCGCACGGCTCGCCGCAATTCACGCTGCAGCGATTCCTGCATATAGCGACGGTTGAACAGCCCAGTCAGTGGATCGCGAATCGATTGCGCGCGCAGGCTTTCGCGAAGGCTCAGGTTTGCCAACGACAGCACCACGTGGTCCGCCAGATTCGCCGCGAGTTGTTTATGCGTGTCCCAGTTCTGATCGTTACACCCCTGGCGCAGGTAGAGCATACCCATCAATTCGCCTTGAGCGATCATTGGAATGCAGAGCGAGGGCGCGTGGGGCAGATCTGAGGCGTGATGGCAAACCAGTTTGACCTGATTTCTTTCGACCTCGAAAATTTTTCCCCGTCGCAACGCCCAGCATTCCTCCTGGCCGAAAACCACTTCGCCGATTTCGTCTTCGCCCCAAACAGCCACAGCTTCCAGATAGTCCTTCGACGCTTTGAGGATGAACAGGGCGCCCGAATCTTCGGGGAACAGACGCTCGGCACAGTTGGCGATCGCGGGGAAGGCTTCGTCGCTGGACAGACAGACCTGCAACTGTTCGCCCAGGTCGTTGAGCAAGACCATGGCGTGGTTGCGTTCTTCGAGATCTTTGACCCAGATGGCGAGCTTGTTATTGGCTTTTTCCAGTTCTTGCTCGGCGATTTTCCGTTCTGTGATGTCCCAGCAAACGCCCGTGATTTGCATCGGGATTTTGCGCGCGTCGCGATGGACCTCGCCGCGTGTGGCGACGACACGTGTTTTACCATCGGGCCAAAGCACAAAGTATTCTGTGTCCAACGGCGCGCCAATATCGATTGATTCGGCGATCAAATCGCGCACCCGTTCCCGGTCGCGCGGCATGATGCACTGATAGAAGTCTTCGGGTGTGCCTAAAAATTCGCCCGGTGTTTTGCCAAACAGTGCGTGATTATAATCGTCCCAGGTAATGGTATCTTCCTGGAGATTCCATCGCCACGTTCCGACCTGGGCGGAATCGAGGGCCGAGTTTAGTCGGCGGATCACCGCGCGCAAAGCTTCCTCGGACTGACGTTGTCCGGAAATGTTTTGAACCACACAGGCAAACATGGGGTGGTTGGGCAAATTCAAGTCCGTGAACAATAACCTGGACTCGAAACTCGAACCGTCCTTTCGGACAGCCTGGCAATTGATACTTTTTGCAACCAGTTGATCGCCATCGCGAAGAAAATCGCCGATGGATTTGCCCTGCCCATCGCCGAAATACGTGGGAATCAGGGCGAAAATATTCATCTTCTGAACTTCTTGTTTCGAATAGCCGAACGCTTCGATCGCCACGCGGTTGATGGATTCGATACGTCCCTTATCGTCGAAAATGATCAACGCGTCGGGAATGGCCTCCATCACCGCTTTCAGCCGGATGCGCAGCTCGAGGTTGATATCATTCACATGGCGAATTTCATCGGCGTCTTCGCTGTGACGACCGCCTTCGGCTTTCACCGTTGTGCGATAATCTTTAAACAGTTCCACCAGACGAGGTTCAGCCAGCATCAATTGGCGCAAATGGTCGTTTGCACGTTTGTCGTCTTTATAGGCGCCGGGTGGCCAGGACTCGGTCCAGTAATGGCAGGCCTGAATAAACGTAAGCAATAGTGCCAGGTACATGTGCCCGGCGGGACTCAGGATTCGAGTCAGTTGCATGTTGCAATCGGATTCGTTTCGGCGATGCAGGAAAACGGAAACTGCCGCGTCGAACAACACCGTGTCATCGGTGGATAAAGGAGCCGGCCATGTTTGCCCATGAATCGGGGGGATCAACTCAAGCTGTGCGATCAACCGTGTTTCGTCTTCTTCGGAAACGGGCACAAGGCGCGTCAGCATGTCGTATATTTCAGACCCCTTCATCCCCATGGCGAAAAGCGAGCAACTGTGGCAAATCATCAGGTAGGGGTGCGAGCAGTAGCGCGACAGATAGGCGATCAGCATTTCCTTGAAGTGCGCTGGCAGGGGATTTTGGATCCACGCATGTCGAGCCTGATGCCAAAAAGGCTCCAGGATGTCCGGCTTGTCGAGGACGGACTCAAAAAGAGGCGGAACAAAGCCGAGGCTTTGCTCCATCTCCTGCTGAATTTGTTCACTCGATCGCACGATCATATCAGTTAACCCAAGTTGGTTCAGACTTAGCGGATAGACTGTCGCAAAACGAATTCACTAATGCAACTCTTTTATTTTCAGTCGTAAATTTTTGAAATTCTGGATCGCTCGCCAAATAATTGCGCAACTGGTTGAATTTTGTCTGGGTGAGGTTTGTAATTGGTTTGCCTCGATGTCGTGAAAATTCCACGTATTCGAGCATCTCTTCCTTGCGTTAGGCCGCCTCGTGCATAGCATGAGCGCCCGCTGATGTCTTTTCCGTTTGGAGCCCCCGTTGTTTCCTTTCGTTACATTGTTATTTCTTGGCGCGATTATCTGGTACTTGGGTACGGGTCGATTTGGCCGCGCGCAAACCCAGGCATGGATCGATTGGTTTAATCGTCATCCACGAATGCACGCGTTTTTGGACAAGCACCATGGGAAATTTCGTGCCTCGGGCCATTACTTCGAGTTCGGAGGGCTGTTTTTAGTATTATATTGGTGTTGGGACGCATGGTTTGGCAATGGAAACTGGCAATGGTTACCCATGCGGGCGGCGATTTTAGGCCCCGTTTGCGCTGTGGCGGCGTACCTGGATGAAGTCCATCAACTCCAGTCTGGCACCCGGCAGTTTCGGCGAGTGGACTTCCTGCACAGCCTGTGTGGTATTGCGTTGTCGGCGTTGTTTATTTGTTATCAATCATTGTGGCGATTGGGTTTATAGGCGTTTTTTCATCAAGCGATTCACTTTTCTGCTTACGAAAATGCAACCTGCACTTGCGGGAGTCCCCCTACTGTACTAGCACCATTTTCACCATCGGTTCGGTTTCCCAGGCTCTTGAACGTTGGATGCCTGGACGACATCCGAGCCGTGGATTCCGCGTTAATGGAACCAAGAATGAGTAAAAAAGAAGCGGTTATGCGTGTAGCGTCGCCTGCGTGGAAGTTTTTCGTTCCACTGGCAGTATTGGCCGTCGCCTTGGGGTTTGTATCGCTCATTGCCTCGACGGTCGTCGGTATTCTGGCGCTGTATGTGCTCTATTTTTTCCGCGACCCGGGCCGTCGAGTGCCCAGCATCCCGGGGGCGATGATTTCGCCTGCCGACGGCAAAGTGGTTTCGATCATCGAAGTGCCTTGCGAACAAATGCCAAATGGACGCGCAAAGCGCATCGCCATTTTTCTGAATATCTTCAACGTCCACATCCAGCGCTCCAGCTATGATGGCGTGGTGCGCGATATCGTTCGCAAGCCGGGCAAATTCATCAACGCCTTGAACGAAAAATGCAGCGAGGAAAACGAACAGGTCACCATCTGGCTCGAAAGTCCGGACGGCATGTTTGGCATTCGCCAAATCGCAGGCGCTATTGCGCGTCGAATTGTGTGCTGGGTGGCCCCGGGCGATCGCCTGGAGCGTGGCGAACGTTACGGGTTGATTCAATTTGGTTCACGCGTCGAGCTGTTTTTGCCAACGGATGCCACGGTTCGCGTGGCGCCGGGTCAGAAAGTCAAAGGCGGTGAAACGTGCTTGGCGATTTTGTTCGAGAAGGAAGACTTGAAGGGACGGTTCAACAGCAAGGAAGAGATCGAGCGCGCCAAGGATAAGGAACTGGTTGAAGTGCGATAACAGGAATCGCACAGATATCCAATCTCTGTGTTGCGCTTCGATCATAGAAACCTGAGCGACCCCCGACTGAACTTCCAAACGAATCTCTATGCCGAAAAAAACGAAAATCCACCCCGTTTACGTGCTGCCGAATCTCTTTACGTCGGCCAGTTTATTTTCGGCCCTCTGTTCGATTATTGCCACGTCCGATGGACGATATGTCCAGGCCTGCTACTTCATTTTGCTGTCCGCCGTGCTCGATGCGCTCGATGGTCCGGTGGCGCGTTGGACGCGTAGCGCCAGCTCGTTTGGCTTGCAGTACGATTCGCTCGCCGATGTGGTGGCGTTTGGAGTCGCGCCAGCATTTTTGATGTACAGCAAACTGGAAATGATTAGCCAGTCCGTGTGGCTTCCCGCTCGGGCACCCGCCATGGCGATCAGTGTTTGCGCGCTGTTTGCCATTTGCGGCGCATTGCGACTGGCGCGATTCAACATCCAGGTCGCCGACGAAGAAAAACTTCACTTTACCGGGCTGCCCATTCCCGCGGCGGCGGGCACGGTGGTTTCTTCGTTTCTCGTCATTGAACAATACATCGATCCTTCGTTAAAGCTGCACCGTTTGATTTTGGTGCTCATGTTGATCCTGGCTTATTTGATGGTCAGCACCTACCCCTTTCCGAGTTTGAAGGGAATGAAACGTCGAATGCGGCGGTCGATGAACAGTCTGGTGACCGTGGTGTTCTTCATTCTGTTTATTGTGATGTTTAAACAGTACTTTGGTTTGATTGCCTTCACCGCGTTTATGTCCTACCTTGGTTTGTCTTTAGTGCACGTCGTGCGGGCCAAGCGTAAGCTGGCGAGCTATTCGCCCGGCGCAAATTTCCCCATTGATGACGAAGAATGAAATCACCATACGGTGCTCGTAAAAAAACCTCCGTGTCTCCGGCACGTTCGGCGGCGCTGGCGGTATTGCGCCGCGCGGCGGACAATCAAGCTCCTGGCGCGGATCGACTGATCGAAGAACAAATTGAGGCAAATCGCCTGTCGCCGGTGGATGCCGGACTTGCGCGGGAAATCGCGTTTGGCGTGCTGCGTCATCGCGCGTGGCTCGACCGTATTCTCGACGAATTTCTCGAACGTCCTCTGCGTAAAATTGCCCCGGATGTGCACAACGCGCTGTTGCTCGGGATTTACCAGTACGTGTTTCTCGACCGTGTGCCGCCGCATGCTATTGTTGACCAGACCGTGCAGCTTGTTGCTGTGCAGCAAAAGGGCGATCGGTTTCGTGGTCTGGCTAACGCCATATTGCGACGCGTGACGGAAAAGCCCGCGACAGATTGGCGGCCCGGAGACGATGTCGCCTGGGCCGAACGATATTCGGTGCCCGAGTATCTTGCCACTCTTGCATCCGAAGCATTGCCGGACGACGAATGCGATCGGTTTTTTGCTTCGTGCCAGCATCCCGCGCCCCTTTGTTTGCGTGTGGTGGGCAAGCGCGCGATCGACGAGGATCTTCTGGCGCACATTCGGCGTGAGGGCGAAAAGGCAACCGGTGGGGCGGTGAAGGTCGAACGCAGCCGAGTGTTGCCGGGGTGCGTGATTTTACCGGATCGCGGGCTGCAACCCGACAAACTACCTCTTTTTCAATCCGGACGTTTGACCGTTGAGGATGAGGGCGCGCAAATCGCCGGTTGGTTCACGGCGCCACGCGGTACCGAATCGCGTGTCTTGGATTTGTGCGCGTCGCCGGGCGGGAAAACCGTTCATCTGGCCGAGCAACTTCCCGCCACGTGCGAATTGATTGCGACCGATGTTTCCGCCGACAAACTCGAACGTCTGCGTGGAACGCTTAATCGTGTTGGGATGCTTGATCGTGTTCGTGTGGAGTTGGTCGATGAATTCCTACGCACCGCGGTACCGAAATCCTTCGATCATGTCTTGGTGGATGCGCCTTGCAGTGGCCTGGGTACGTTGCGTCGCCATCCGGAGGCCCGCTACCGCCGCTCGGCGGGCGAGGTTTCGCGACTGGCGGCGACGCAATCGACGCTGCTGAATCAAGCCGCACGGCTGGTCGCCCCCGGGGGGACTTTGGCGTACAGCGTTTGCACGTTTACGCGTGCCGAGGGCGAGGAGGTCGTTCGGCGATTCCTTGGCGATCAACAGCAATTCGAGTCCGACGACGCGCCAGAAGGTCTGCCCTTTGACGCCGCGTCGTTTGCCTTTGGACGTGGCATGTGGCGAACGCTTACTCATCGCCATGGGTGCGACTGCTTCTTCATCGCGCGGTTCAGGCGGAAAGCCTGACCGTCTAATCCGGATTCGTGAAACCAGCGCCGATGATGCGCGAAGTTGTGCCATTCGGTTGAATGAATCGTCTTTAAAACAAATTGTGTCAATGGTCTGGCACCTGTGTTGAGGCGTGTTTTGTCGCTGTTAATCCGGCGACGGGGGGGTGGTTGATAAAACTTGCGCTGAAAAAACGACAATTCGGACAAGTAATCTCTTTACTCCTGCGGCAGAGGTGGGTCATGCTTCTCCCAGAAATTTGGTCATGCACGGTAACTGAGACCGTGTTTTTTTTGTGGACCAATAGCGGATAGTGCAGCTCTAGCTTATCCCAATTGTCGAAAATAGGAAATTTCCCCCTGACGGGGCAAAAATTCGAGGTCTCGCCCGGCGAGAACCGGACAGACGGAAAAGGCGAGGTTGTTATGAGCCGAGTGCAAGTCACGGTGGACGGAAACGAAGCCGTCGCGCATGTAGCTTATCAGGTAAACGAGGCGATCGCGATTTATCCGATCACCCCGGCATCCCCCATGGGCGAATGGGCGGATCAATGGGCGTCCGAAGGGCGCAAGAATCTTTGGGGATCGGTTCCGCATGTTATTGAAATGCAAAGCGAGGCGGGCGCAGCGGGCTCGGTACACGGCGCTTTGCAGGCGGGGGCGCTGACGACGACGTTTACCTCGTCCCAGGGTCTGCTGCTGATGATTCCGAACATGTACAAGATCGCCGGCGAACTGACGTCGGCGGTCATTCACGTTGCGGCACGCAGTTTGGCGACGCACGCGCTCTCGATCTTTGGCGATCACAGCGACGTGATGTCGGTGCGTCAAACGGGCTGGGCGTTATTGTCGGGTAATTCGGTGCAGGAAGCTCAGGACATGGCGATGATTGCGCATGCGGCAACGCTCGAGGCGCGCGTGCCGTTCATCAATTTCTTCGATGGTTTCCGCACGTCGCACGAAGTTTCGAAGATTGAGAAACTTTCGCAGGAACAAATTCGCGCCATGATCGACGAGGATCTGGTTCTTGCGCATCGTGCGCGCGCGCTGACCCCGGATGCGCCGGTGCTGCGCGGTACGGCTCAAAACCCGGACGTGTTTTTCCAGGCCCGTGAAGCTGGAAACCCATATTATCTGGCCTGTCCGACAATCGTGCAAAATGCGATGGACAAATTTGCCGAACTGACTAATCGGCATTATCACTTGTTCGACTACGTAGGCGCCAACAACGCCGACCGCGTCATTATCATGATGGGGTCGGGCGCAGAAGCCGCCGAAGAAACAGTCGATTATCTGGTATCCAAAGGCGAGAACATCGGTCTTTTGAAAGTTCGATTGTTCCGTCCTTTCTCTGTTGAGCATTTCCTGAACGCCCTGCCTGCGTCGGTGAAATCCATTGCCGTTCTGGATCGTACAAAGGAACCGGGCGCCGTGGGCGATCCGTTGTACCAGGACGTTGTGACGGCCATCAGCGAAGCGTTTGCGCGTGGTGCCGCTCCGTGTGAAACCTTCCCGCGCATCATTGGGGGACGGTATGGTCTTTCGTCGAAAGAATTCACCCCGGCGATGGTGAAAAGTGTATTCGACGAATTGCAGAAAGCTTCTCCTAAGAATCATTTCACCATCGGTATTGTTGACGATGTCACGCACACGAACCTCGAATACGATCCGGAATTTTCCACCGAAGACGATGGTATTGTGCGGGCGGTGTTTTTTGGTCTCGGGTCCGACGGTACAGTGGGGGCGAACAAAAACACGATTAAGATCATCGGCGAAGAGACCGAAAATTATGCGCAAGGTTACTTCGTTTACGACTCGAAGAAATCCGGCTCGACCACGGTGTCGCACCTGCGCTTTGGAACGCGTCCGATCCGTTCCACGTACTTGATCAGCAAAGCGAACCTGGTGGCTTGCCATCAGACGATTTTCTTGAACCGGATCGATATGCTGAAGCAAGCGGCTAAGGGGGCAATTTTCCTGCTCAACACAAGCGATGCTCCGGATGAAGTCTGGGATCGTTTGCCGAAACCGGTGCAGGAAACGATCCTGAAGAAAGAATTGAAACTTTATATTATCGATGCCCTGAAAGTCGCGCGAGAAGCGGGGCTTGGCGGACGAATCAACACGGTGATGCAAACGTGCTTCTTTGCAATCAGCGGCGTTTTGCCGCGCGAGGATGCCATTGAATCGATCAAAAATTCGATCCGTAAAACATACGGCAAGCGTGGTGAAATTGTTGTCGAGCGCAATATCGCGGCGGTTGAGCGGTCGCTTGAAAACCTGCACCAAGTGAAAATTCCCGCAATGGCGACGAGCTATGTCGGCATGGCGTCGCCGATCAGTGGTTGCGCTCCGGATTTTGTATGTCAAGTCACGGCACGCATTATTCAAGGCAATGGCGATGATTTGCCCGTGAGTGCGTTTGTGGCCGACGGCACGTTCCCCACGGGGACGACGCAGTACGAGAAACGAAACCTCGCCACAGAAATCCCCGTTTGGGACCCGAGTGTTTGTATCCAGTGCGGCAAGTGTGTGTTGGTATGCCCGCATGCGGTGATTCGTGGAAAAGTGTACGATCCGGCCGAACTGAAAAATGCGCCCCCGGATTTCAAATCGACGGGTTCAAAATCGCCGGACACGAAGGACAAAGTTTACACGTTGCAGGTTGCCGCTGAAGATTGCACGGGTTGTCGCTTGTGTGTCGAAGTTTGTCCCGCGAAGAACAAGAGTCAGGCGGGTCGCAAGGCGATCAATATGGAAAGTATCGATCCGCTGCTCGACCAGGAACGCGCCAATTGGGATTTCTTCCTTGGATTGGCAAACCCGGATCGCAATAAAGTCGATACGCGCCGCGTGAAAGACGTTCAATATCTCGAACCGCTGTTCGAGTTTTCGGGCGCTTGTGCCGGATGTGGCGAAACGCCGTACTTGAAGCTGCTGACACAGTTGTTTGGCGATCGGATGGTGGTGGCGAACGCAACGGGTTGTTCGTCGATTTACGGTGGTAACCTGCCGACAACGCCGTGGGCAAAAAATGCTCAGGGACGCGGTCCATCCTGGTCGAACTCGTTGTTCGAGGATAACGCGGAATTCGGTCTTGGCATGCGAGTGACGATCGACAAGCAGGTCGAATACGCGGGCGAGTTGCTCCTGCGCCTGGCGGGTGAAATCGGCGATACGTTGGTGCACGCGTTGTTGAACGCGGAGCAAACCAATGAAGAAGAAATTGCCGCTCAACGTGCGCGTGTGGAGGAACTGAAGTCGAAGCTTCGTGGAATCAAAGGGATCGAAGCCCAGTCGCTCCTCAGCCTTGCCGACGTCCTGGTCAAGAAATCGGTTTGGATTATCGGTGGCGATGGTTGGGCTTACGATATCGGCTACGGTGGGTTGGATCACGTCATCGCCTCGGGACGGAACGTAAACATCATGGTGCTCGACACGGAAGTTTATTCCAACACGGGTGGCCAGGCGTCGAAGTCCACGCCGCGTGGCGCGGTGGCGAAATTTGCCGCTGCCGGCAAGCCAGCGCCGAAGAAAGACCTCGCGTTGTTGGCGATGTCCTACGGCAATGTGTACGTGGCGCGTGTGGCGATGGGCGCCAACGACGCTCAGACACTAAAAGCCATCTGCGAAGCGGAAGCCTATAACGGTCCTTCGCTGATTTTGGCCTACAGCCACTGTATTGCTCACGGTTACAATCTGGCTCACGGGATGGAGCAGCAGAAAGCCGCGGTCGAATGCGGTCACTGGCCGTTGTTGCGCTTTGATCCGACCCGTTTGGCGGCGGGACAAACACCGATGCAACTCGATTCGCGTCCGCCCAAGATTGAACTCAAGCAGTACATCTACAACGAAACGCGTTATCGCATGCTCGCATTGAGCAAACCCGATGTCGCAGAGAAGTTGCTGAAACTGGCGAAAGAAGACGTGGATTATCGCCTGCAATTGTACAAACACCTGGCAGAAATGCCCATCACCGCCAAGGAATCGGAAGCGGCTTCTGAATCGTCGGTGAATGAAGCTCCCTCGTCCCCCACATCTGCGCCCGCTGCCCAAAACGGAGGCAAAGCATGATTGATCTGAGCACAAATTACCTGGGACTGAAGTTGCGTAATCCGCTGGTGGCTTCTGCCTCGCCTCTGTGCGAAAATCTGGATAACATTCGGCGCATGGAGGATGCTGGGGCGTCGATGGTGGTGATGCACTCGCTGTTTGAAGAGCAAATCAACCTCGACAGCCAATACCTGGACGAGTCGCTTTCTTTCGGTGAAGAAAGTTACGCCGAGGCGATGAGTTATTTCCCCGATTTGCAGGACTATAAACTCGGGCCGGATGAATATCTGGAACACATTCGCCGGGCCAAGGAATCCGTCGAGATTCCGATTGTCGGTAGTTTGAACGGTGTGTCGCGCGGCGGATGGGTGAAGTACGCGCAGCGTATTCAGGAAGCAGGCGCAGATGCGTTGGAACTGAATGTGTTTTACGTGTCCTCGAATCCGGAAATGACCGGCGCCGACGTCGAGCAGTTGTATATCGACATCCTGCAAAACGTGAAAGCAAACGTGCGCATACCCGTGGCGGTAAAGTTGAGCCCGTATTTCAGTTCGATGGCGAATATGGCACAGCGGTTGGACGAAGCCGGCGCGGATGCGTTGGTCCTGTTCAATCGTTTCTATCAACCGGACCTGGATGTCGAGTGTCTGGAGATTGTGCCGAATCTGATGCTCAGCAACGCGTTTGACATGCGTTTGCGCCTGCGTTGGGCGGCAATCTTGCATGACCTGATCAAGGCCGATCTTGCCGTGACGGGTGGCGTGCACGCACCGGTCGATGCAATCAAATGTATGATGGCGGGCGCGAAGGTCGCCATGATGACGTCGGCATTATTGCGCCACGGTATTCGGCATCTGACGACAATGCTCGACGGCGTGATCGAATGGCTGGATGAACATGAGTATGAATCCATCAAGCAAATGCAAGGCAGCATGAGCCAGCATTCCGTGGCTGATCCGGTTGCGTTGCAACGTGCAAATTACCTGCACATGTTGAGTTCGTACGCAGAACGGACTTCCGGGATCTGAGGGACGGAACACTGGGGTGGAAAAAGCGGGGCGGACCGTTTCGGCGGTTCGCCCCGCTTTCTGTTGGAACAATTCTTGATTTTGTATAGCCACGATTCTTTGAGTATTTATCGTCAATTTGTAGTCGTTAAATACCCGGTTACATTTTTTTCAAGCCCTACAGGCTTGTTTGTTACGGCGCGGCGAAGGGCCTCATTCCAAGGAATGTTCAGGTTTTTGGAAATCCAACTGGGCCATACTATACCGGAAACACCTCTAAAAATTTTCCTGCCATCAATATCGATATCAGGGGAAAATATGGAGTGCGGTCACTTGCTGCACTCCATGGTGCCCGCTATTTCTTCCAAAACTTCCACCAACCGGGGTTTGCCGATTCGCCTTCGGCCTGCGATTGTGGGGTGGGAGCATTCGCGTCGGGAAACGCGTCCGGGTTTTCGTCGCCGTCCGTGCCGATGGCTTCCGTGCAGCACCCCGCGATGGCTTGGTAACACAAGCGCACTTCGGCGTCGGTTTCGGGCTGGCGCGCCACGTAAGCGTAGCCTTTTTTGTGGCGGGCGAAAATCTCCGGCGCCACCGTGCGGCACGCGTCGCACCCCAGGCATTGGTCATCGACGTAAAACTTGCCCGGCGCGTTGTCCGGCCATTTGCTTTCGGCGTCAGCCATTAGCGTGAATTCCTCCATGTGTGACCATCGGCGATTCGCCACGCAAGCGATGGACCGCGCTGACGATCAATCCGGCGGCGCGGTCGATTTCTTCGGCGGTCGTAAAGCGCGTCAGCCCAAACCGCACGCTGGAACGTGCGTGGTCTTCTCCCTCGCCGAGCGCCAGCAGCACATGGCTCGGCTCGGGTTCGGCGCTGCTGCAGGCGGAACCCGTCGAGGCCGCGATTTCCGGCACGGCGTTGAGCAATGCCCCGCTTTCGACGTAGCGAATCGCAACGTTGAGCGAGTGCGGCAGTTTGTGCGTCGGGTCGCCGTTTTCTTCGATGCCGTCGAGCGCTTCGAACAGGCGCGTGCGCAATCGGTCGCGCAAGGCGCCGAGCCGCGCGGCTTCGTCGGTCATTTCTGCGGCGGCAATTTCCATCGCACGCCCAAGCGCCACAATCGCCGGAACGTTGAGCGTCCCCGACCTCAGGCCGCGCTCGTGCCCGCCGCCGTCGAGCTGCGCGGCGAGACGCACGCGTGGGCGCCGCTTGCGCACCGCCAGCACGCCGATGCCTTTTGGCGCGTAAAGTTTGTGCCCGGAAAGACTGAGCAGCGAAATTCCCATCGTGGCCATATCGATCGGAATTTTTCCCGCCGATTGGCTGGCGTCGGTATGAAACGGCACGCCGCGTTCCGCGCAAACGGCTCCGATGGCGGCGATGTCCTGGATCACGCCGATTTCGTTATTCGCATGCATGATCGACACGAGGATCGTCTCGGGGCGAATCGCCGTGCGCAATTCATCGAGGTCAATCAATCCGCCGCGCCCAGCACCGAGCCGCGTGACCGCAAAACCTTGCTTTTCCAGCCGCGCCATGGGGTCCAGCACCGCGCGGTGCTCGGTGACGCATGTAACCAAGTGATTGCCACGCGCCTGATTCGCTTCGGCAATACCTTTGATGGCAAGGTTATTGGACTCGGTCGCGCCGCTGGTAAAAATGATTTCTTTCGGGTCGGCGTTGAGCGCGGCGGCGATTTGATCGCGGGCGTATTCGACGGCTTCGGCTGCTTCCCATCCATAGGAGTGGGTGTTCGAGGCTGCGTTGCCGAATTTTTCGGTCAACCATGGCAACATCGCTTCAAGCACGCGCGGATCGACCGGCGTGGTCGCGTGGCTGTCCAGGTAAATGGGGGCACTACTGGGCATTCGGGGGCACTCCTCATCAAGCGCCAACTTTACCGAACAACGGCGTCGGCACACAACGCGAATCCACCTCGCGAACGGGGGCCCATCCGTCCGCGAACCGGTTTCAGTGCTTCCCGGCACTAAACGCTATACCGACGAACAAGTCCAACAACTACGCCCTGAATCGCAACGTCGGTGGCTTTCACATAAATGGGAGCCATGTATGGATTAGCGGGCTGCAGGCGAACTTGCTCACCTTCGTGATGGAAATATTTAACCGTTGTTTCGTAATTATTCACCAGCGCCACAACCACCTGACCGTTACGTGCCTGGTTTCGGCGTTCGCAAATGATGAAGTCGCCTTCCTGAATGCCTTCTTCGATCATTGAATCGCCACGCACGCGAAGGACAAACGTTTCGTCTGCATTTCGCACTAGATCAGCGGGCACACTGAGCCGCTCACTCAGGTCGTCTTCGCACACATCGAGCGGTTGGCCCGCTGCCACGGTGCCGCGAATCGGTATCGCGTAACAGGCATCGAGCTCCATCTGAACCATTTGCGGCGTGTGCAAATCGTTACAGATTTCAATGCCGCGTCCCCGGTTCCAGTGACGACGGATAAGGCCCTTTTCGGCCAAATTTGACAAGTGCTTGTGAACAGTGGCGAGCGAGGACAGACTCATCCCCTTGGCTACTTCTTCGAGCGAAGGCGAGTATCCCTTCTCTTCAATGAATCCTTTGATGAACTCGAACACTTCCCGCTGGCGTCGTGTCAAATACATGGTCGTCTCCCACACAGTATGTCTCTTCGTCATTCCTACTCGACAATTCAGCGAAGGTTGGGCGAAAGTCAAGAGCAAAGATAAAGCGAAATGTCTTTTCTCGCCACTTCAACGCCTCTTCAACGTGCATTCAATGGTTCAGATCGATTCAGTGCAAATTCACTGAAAATTCAGCCTCGCTTAGACGGACGCCACACAGCGTTTTTTGTACTCTTCGACCAGACTTTACCTTCTGGAAGCGAGCAAACTAACGATGTTAATAACGATTTCCGACTTGCATTGGGGCGCGGGTGATGCGCTCGACGATTTTTTATGGTGGGGTGGCAACCCGAATGGCCCGGCGCCTTCGGAACGCGCCGCCGCGCTCGAACGCCAGGACACCTTGTTTGCCATGTTCCTGGAAACCAAAATGGCCGCCGCCAAATCGGCGGGATTGCGCCCAACTTTGCTGCTGTTGGGAGACACGTTCGATTTCTGGCAAGTCCAACGCCGTCGCGAACCACCCACCGAAGCGCTTGAACGCATTTTGACCGCCCACGTGCACGCATTTTCCGCTCTTCGCACCTGGATGGGCGATGGTGGACGAATCGAATTGGTGGTTGGCAATCACGATCAACCCTTGGTTGATGCAAACGCGTGGGCTGTGCTCGCCGAATTGTTGCCCGGAATTAACGCGCGATCGAATGGCCAGCCAGCGCATTATTTCAGCGACGAAGCCACGGGCCTTTATGCCGAACACGGGCATCGTTGGGACCCGCACAATCGTATTCGCCACCTCGGTAACCCCGATTCTTCGTGCCAGGGTTACTGGATCGTTCGCCACATCGTGAACGAGTTGGAACCAACCATGCCGTGGATTGACAAAACCACCGACGGCATCGGAAACATTATTCGCGTCGCTCAAATGGTCATGACGCCAGACGCTCGCCGACGCGCGTTTCGTGGGCTGGCGCGCGCGCTGCGGGGGCCTTCGTTTATCAAACGTGTGCTCGATCCCTGGAAAGACGGTCGGTCGGCCGATTGGCGCGAACTGGCCAACCGCGAATTAGCGATGATGAATAACGGGATCGAACGAGCCACGATGCCACGTCCCGGCGGCACTACGGGTCCTTTGCCGATGAATTTTCGCTATTTTGCTTCGGGTCACACGCACGAAGCCCTTCGCGTGCAAACCCGCCATGCTGTCGAACGTTTCAACACCGGCACCTGGCGACCACTGCTCACCGGTACGGGCCAACACCTGCGCATGATCCAACCGCTGCATTACGCACAGCTCATCCCCGACGGCGCGGGCGATTGGGAACTCAGCCTGCGCAGTTGGGCCGAGGAAGCCAAAATATCTTCCTCGACACCGACAGGGATAAAGGACGAGGGATGAGGAATGTTTGGAAAGCAAAATTCCATTTGTCGCTTCTTGAAATAACGAATGACAAGAAACTGGACACTCGCTCAGCAGAACGCCATTGATGCGCGCGATCAGAACGTACTGGTCAGCGCGGGCGCGGGCGCGGGCAAAACCGCGACATTGGTGGAACGCGTCTATCGCTTGATCACCGATCCACGCGATCCGGTGTCGCTGGAATCGATGCTGATCGTAACGTTTACAAGAGCAGCGGCGGCGGAAATGCGCGAACGCCTCGGTGAACAACTTCGACACGCACTGAACGAGGCCTTCGATTCCAACGCACCAGAAGAAACCATCCGTCGGTTGCGCAGCCAACTCATCCTGCTCCCGCGCGCGCCGATTTCCACGCTCCACAGCTTCTGTATGCAACTTCTGCGCGAGCACGCCGAAAAAGTAAATCTACCGCCAGACTTCGATTTGATGGCCGAAGAAGAAGCTTATCTGCAACGAGGCGAATGGATTGACGACGCCATCGAAGCCTGTGTTGAGGAACCGGAATGCGGTGAAATTCTTCGCGAAATTCTCGAACAACTTCCCCCCGCATTCGGCACCGAAGCAGTCGCGACCATCGTTCGCCGTTTGCACCATTTCCTCGAGGCGATGCCTGATCCCAAGGGATACACCACGCGCGTTCTCGAAGATTATCGCCGTGCGGGCGACGCATCGGTTCCATGGTCCGAATGTATGTTCGGTCGCGAAATCGTCTCGGCGATCAAAGAGCCACTCGAACGTACACGACAAGCGTTGGACGTTTTTTTTCGCACTGCCCCCAATCGCGGCTTCAAAGCCAATTGGACTCAGAAATACTGGGATCGGGCACGCCAAATCGATCAATCAATCGAAGCGTTCCTTGAATCGCTTGACGACGACATCCCCCTGCCGGATTTCAAGGAATTTTTGAAGCTCGAAAGCCGCCGCAGCCTTGGTAAAACACCCGACCCCACCGACGCGGCGCTTTCGGAAGCGGGGCAATTGCTGAAACCTCCCATGGACGCCGCGCGCGATGAACTAGGCAAACTTGTCAGCGAACCATCCGTTCGAGCAATGCGTCATCAAGTAGCTGCCTGCGCGTCCTTCGTTGAATTACTGCTCGGGAAATTGGGCAACGATCTTTGCGACGAAATCCTCACTCGTCACATCGAGCAGCGCCGCTTAACGTTTGCTCATTTGGAACGACTGGCGTTGAAACTACTTACCGACTCGAACGAAGCCAGTCGTCTTCTGCGCGAACGATTCGAGCATGTGCTGGTGGACGAATTCCAGGACGTAAACGCTCTTCAGGCGCAATTGCTGCGCGCAATCGCGCGGCCAGGGACGGAGGAAAATGCTTCGCCGGGCAATCTGTTCGTCGTCGGCGACGTGAAGCAATCAATCTATGGGTTTCGCCAAGCCGATCCGCGCCAATTCCAGGAACTTTACGCGCGATATCACCCCTACGGCGCAGGGAAATCGGCGCAACCCGGCGCGCGCATCAGCTTGCGTGAAAATTTCCGCACCGCCCCCGCGCTGCTCCGGGAGTTGAATCGTTTTTTTGCGGCTCTCTTTACGCGTGAACTTGGCGGGATCGAATACGATACCGCGCATCAATTCATTCCAGGTCGGCAGGAGTTTTTTTTCAACTCTCCCCGTTTGGAATTTCACTTGATCGAACAACAATTCGACTGGTCTCCCGCGCCGGGGGACGGAGACGATTCCGATGGGGACGGAGACGCGGATGTTTTGAGCGAAGCCAATGAGCGAGAGGCTCAATACGTTGCCGAACGCATTCGCGACCTGAACGTGCCATGGGGTGACGTTGCCGTTTTGTTGCGATCGGCATCGGGTACAGCGACAAAACTAATCGAAGCATTTCAACGCGTCGGCATTCCCTACCACACAGAAGAATCCATTGGATTTCTGACACAGCAGGAAGTGCGCGACGTGCTCGCGTTGTTGCGCGTGATCGACAATCCCTATCAGGAAGTCGCGCTCGTCGGTTGCCTGCGCGGACCAGTCGGTCAATGGACGGAAAATGATTTGGTGCATTTGCGCCTGGTCAATCGCGAAGGGTTGTTGTTTGACAATCTAAAGCACGCAGCACAGGCGAACGGACATTTGCTGGAATTCAAAACTCAAAAATTTCTCGAACGTTTACGCCACTGGCAACATGCCTCTCAACGCGAATCGATGGAGATTCTGTTCGCGCGGTTGTATGATGAAATGCACTGGCGCGAACGGGCTGCGGTGTTGCCCAACGGCGATCAACGCGTGGCTAATTTGCTCTACCTGCAGGAACGTGGCGTGCAATTCGACTCGTTCCGCCGCAAAGGACTCACGCGATTTTTGCGTTTCATCGACGATCTGATTGAACGCGGCGAGGACCTCGGTCAACCCGCTGCCGCGCCGCCTAATGCGAACGTGGTGCGCGTGATGACAATGCACAAAAGTAAAGGCTTGCAATTTCCCATCGTGATTGTGCCGTTCATGGGACGCTCATTCAACATGAAGGATTCGATGGCCCCCGTGCTTTGGGATGCGGAACGATGGGTGGGAACGCAATTCACTCCCGGCGGAAAATACGGCGATGGACAAACATCCGTCGCCCGGCAATTGCTTGTCGAACCGATTCGGACGAAATCGCGATCCGAAGAATTACGTTTGCTTTATGTCGCCATGACACGCGCCGAAGAACGCCTGTTGCTTTTCGGCTCAGAACGTAACGCCCTGAATCGACTGCAGGAAATACAAGCCCTGACTGAACTTCCCAACGAACGTCGTTTGCACATCAATTCGGCGAACTCGCCATTGGACTGGGCGCTTTTGGCCTTGAGCGAGCAGGGTGAATTTCGATCGTTTGGTCAGGAAAACCCAATCGTCTCAACCGGCGGGGACAGAGTAGTCTTTCATCTGGTCGAAGAGACAGGGACGGAGTCTGTTCTCCGTCCCCAGGAATCCCCGTCGGACGACGCGGCATTCCGCGAACGCCTGCAATCAGCGGTCCCGGAATTTAATCAGGCAGTCGAACACATTGCACATCTTGCAAATCGACAAATCGAACCACCCTTGCGCGCCAAGGTGTCGGCTACCGAGGCCAAGCGCGTGTACGAGTCGCTGCATTCCGAAGAAAACCCGCCTGCGCGTCCCGCTGTAGCGTACATAAAGAAATCCGAAAAAGCCGAGCCGGAATGGTGGCCCGCTTCGTTGACCGAACAGCCAAAAACGCGCTCGGGCGGACGCCGGGTGGGAACGCTGACCCATCGGCTGTGTGCGTTGCTTGATCTGGAGGCGGTGAAAAACGGCATACTTTCCAGTGAGCAACTGGACCGCCTGACCCACGATGGTTTCTTTACCGAAGACGAAGCCGCGATGATTTCCACGAAGGATATCGACAACTTTTTCCGCGATCCGGAACTTGGCCAGCGAGTCGTACGGGCACACGCCACCGCGCAAAGAGAAATACCGTTTACCGTGCGCCTCGATGCAGGCGAGCTGGAACCGAATTATTCCGTCCCCAACGAAGGGTTGCTGTTCCAAGGCGTCGTCGATTTAATGTTTCGTGAACCAACTCGCAACGGAACCGGTGAGCAGATTATTTTAGTGGATTTCAAGACGGATTACTGGGACGGAACCAGTGAACATTTTTTCGCTCTCGAAGAGGCCTATCGTTCCCAGATGATTTTGTATCGCGTGGGAATGGAGCGTGCGCTGGGCACTCCCGTCGCGGAAACATGGCTGTATTTTTTAAGGGCGAGCCAACCGATCAAGGTCAACTCGCCCACTGATGAGGAAGAATGGCTACGTTACTTACGCGATGCCTACAAACAACTGTCTCCCTGAAGATCAGTTATTCGACGTTGAAACTTCATCGTCATTTGGCAGTTCGTCAAACCCCTCTGTCATCCCGCATTTTTCCTTCACATCGGCCAGGATTGCGTCGCGAATTTCCGGGTTTTCCATCAGGAATATCTTGGAATTTTCACGTCCTTGCCCAAGACGTTCGCCTTTGTAAGAAAACCATGCCCCACTCTTTTCGACGACTTTGTGCATAATACCAAAATCGATCAAATCGCCTTCGCGGCTGATTCCCTTGCCAAACATGATATCGAATTCCGTCTCCCGAAACGGAGGAGCGCATTTGTTTTTCACCACACGCACACGCACACGGTTACCCGTATTTACCGCCTGGTCCTTGATTGCTCCAATGCGCCGGACATCAACGCGAATTGAGCAATAGAACTTGAGTGCGCGACCGCCCGGCGTCGTTTCCGGGCTGCCAAACATCACTCCGATTTTTTCGCGAATCTGGTTAATGAAAATGACCGTGGTATTCGATTGGCTGATCGCACCGGTCAGCTTCCGCAACGCCTGGCTCATCAAACGTGCCTGCAAGCCCACATGCGAATCGCCGATTTCACCTTCGAGTTCCGCGCGCGGCACCAGCGCCGCCACCGAGTCCACCACAATGATATCGACGGCGTTACTTTTCACCAATGTTTCCACGATATCCAGCGCTTGTTCGCCGTAATCCGGTTGACTGATCAGCAATTCATCCAGGTTCACCCCCAGCGCCTTGGTATATTTCGGGTCCATGGCATGTTCAACATCGATAAAGGCAGCCACCCCGCCAGCCGCCTGAGCGCTGGCCACCGCGTGCAGTGCCACCGTCGTTTTACCCGAACTTTCCGGGCCATAGACTTCGATAATACGTCCACGCGGAAACCCCCAACAACCAAGGGCATAATCAAAGGAAATCGATCCCGTTGAAATCGCGGGGATTTCATCGGCTTCGAGGCGTTCGCCGAACCGGCGAATGATTCCATCGCCGTGATTTTTCCGAACTTGGGATAACGCCAGCTCAAGCGCCTCTCCGCGCTTTCCTGGGGCTGATTTGGAATTCGACTTCGTTTTGGCGGCCATGTTGCAAACTCCTGTGTTGTACCGGGTGAACTCAATGTTGAGTTCATCCAGCCTCATCCACTGGCGGTGGTCAATCTAAAAAGCGAAGAAAATACGAATAGATGAATGGGTTGCTTTGCTCGGGAAGGCGCGATGGAACATCGTTCCGGTTTCGCCAATGTTTCGCACCCGCAAATGCCTGCTGTCAAGTCCATCTCGCCGAGATTGTGCATCTAGCCATTGCACCCGGCATTGCCTTGTTCCTATTCTGCGGCACCCGAAAGGGACCATTCGTTCCGGAGCATCCGTACCCTACTCATGATGGGCAAAGTTTACCTTGTTGGCGCCGGCCCCGGCGATCCTGGACTGCTCACGATGCGTGGGCACGACTTGATCTCGCGTGCCGATGTGATTTTGTACGATTCGCTCAGCAGCCCCGAACTGCTTGAAACCGCGCAAGCTAGCTGTGAGAAAATTTTCGTCGGCAAACGCGCCGGGCAGCATCATGTTATCCAAAAACGTATCAACGAATTGCTCGTTCAATACGCGCAACAGGGTAAAACCGTTGTACGACTGAAGGGCGGCGATCCGTACCTTTATGGGCGTGGCGGTGAAGAAGCCCTGGTTTGTCGGGAAGCCGGCATTTCGTTTGAAGTCGTACCCGGCATCACGTCGGCGCTGGCGGTTCCGGCTTACGCTGGCATTCCGGTTCTGCAACGTGGCGTGGCGGGTACAGTGATGATCCTGCACGGACGATTGCGCGACCACCATTCGGCGCTTTCCGCCAAAGTCGTCGCCGAAGGCGAACGCCTCAGTCCCGAATCCATGGTGACCGAAGAAGCCCCGGTCGAAGAAATGGTCATCAGCGGCGGCAAGTACTCGCCCGATTCCCAACCCACGCTCGAAGTGGATATGAGCGAATTCCTGGGCGAGTCGGAAAAAAAGAAGGAGGAGGACGCGCCTGCTCCACCACCGCAAACCGAGGGTCTGCAGGAACCCGACAAACCCGAAAAGCGAGGTGGCATCAAGATCAGTCGCCGCAAGCGCGAGAAGGTGGAGAAGGAATCCAGCGAAAGTTTCCGCCTGCGAATGGAGGCGGAAAAAATCTCGCCCACTGCATCGCGTTACACCGCGACGGCAACCCCATCGGGCGAGCGAGACGTGCCGCTCGACCTGGATTGGAGCGCCGTTTGCCGCGCCGCCGACACGCTGATTTTCCTGATGTTTCTGGGAACGATGGATGAAATTCGCGCGGGGCTCCTGCGCGGCGGACGCGACCCCCAGGAGCCGGTCGCTGCTATTCAATGGGGCACCACGGCTCGCCAACGCACGGTGGTTTCCACCATCGACGCGTTTCCCAACGTGATCCGGAGCGAAAATCTCGCCGCCCCTGCCGTTTTGGTTATTGGCGAAGTCGTCAACCTGCGCGAGAAACTCAGTTTTTACGAAAATCGCTCCATGTTTGGCTGGAAAGTCGCGGTGACCGAACCCGATTCCACGCGCGGCGACATCTCCACCCGTCTCGCCGATGAAGGCGCCTCTGCGTTGAGCGTCCCTGCCCTGCTGGCGCCTCCTCTGGCGGAATCGCCCAAGGAATTATTGGCGCTTGCCGAAGATTTTCACAAAGCGACACACCTGATTATCTCACGCGAAGACCTCGTCGAATCGTTTCAGAACTCCATGCGCCGGTCGGGTTTCGACGTTTGGGATCTCTATCGCCGGGTACGCGTGTTGGCCGTGGGCGACAAAACCGCGCAGTTGCTTGCCCAGGAAGAAGTTCTGGCGATCACCGCCGAACCACCCGTGCGTAGCTCCGCATTCAAAGACGCTTACGACCTGAGTTTCAAAAAAAGCCACGCCATCGTGATCGAAGCCGCCGATGAATGGGGCGACCTGGCAGACGACCTGGAAGAAGCAGGGGCACATGTCACGAATTTACCCGTACGCCCTTCGCTGCCGAACGAAGAAGCCCTTGGGAAATTGCGCGACGCCATCGAGCACGACGAAATGAACGCCGTCGCCTTCCAATCCGTTGGCGCAGCCAAAGCGCTCGGCGAATTCTGGGGGCCCAAGTTGACCAAACAACTTCTCGGACGCGTCATCGTCGCCGCGCAAACCGATGAAATCGCCAATGTGCTCGTGCATTACCATGTCACGGTTCATGCGTGTGCAAAAAACGCATCGCCCGAAGCCTTGGTCAAAGCGTTGGTGGAGTATCGCAGCTTGCCAGGACAAAAATGAACGGAAGGATGAAGGATGGAGAGTCTCATATTATTCTATTATTTTCAATGGAATTCGCTCATCCCGGTTAATATTCTGGAATGACAGTTTTTACGATTTACCCAAAGTCGTGGCAACTTGTCACCTTTTTTGCCTTAAAAATCATCCTTCATCCCTTATCCCTCATCCTTAAATTTTCAACCACTCACTCTAAATAAAGGACCCCCCTTCTCTATGCAAACGATCATCGAATCCGCTTGGGAAACTCGCCAGGATGGCGTTTCAGACGAAACGCGAGCGGCGGTAAAAGAAACGTTGGCTGCACTTTCGGCAGGCAAAATCCGCGTTGCCGAACGCAACGACGACGGCAGTTACAAAGTGAACGAATGGATCAAGAAAGCAATCCTGCTGCACTTTGCCACGGCGCAAATGCACGCGATGGAAGCTGGCGCGTTGCACTTCTTCGACAAGGTGGACGTGCGCGGAAACTGGGAAGGCAGCGGTGCGCGCATCGTGCCCCCCGCCACCGTGCGCGAAGGCGCCTATATCGCCCCTGGAGCGATCCTGATGCCGAGCTACGTCAACATCGGCGCCTACGTCGATAGCGGCACGATGGTGGATACGTGGGCGACGGTCGGTAGTTGTGCGCAGATCGGCAAGAATTGCCACCTGAGCGGCGGCGTCGGCATCGGCGGCGTGCTCGAACCCATGCAAGCCACGCCGGTCATCATCGAAGACAACGTGTTCATCGGTGCGCGGGGCGAAGTAGCCGAGGGCTGCATCGTGCGCGAAGGCGCGGTGATGGCGATGGGTTGTTACCTGGGCAAATCGACGAAAATCTATAACGCCATGACGGGCGAAACGTCGTTTGGCGAAATTCCGCAACGCGCGGTCGTCGTGCCAGGCACACTAGCCAGCCGCGACGGTTCGCACCACACGTATGCGCTGATCATCAAAAAAATCCGCGACGAAAAAACCGATGCTCGCACGGCGTTGAATGAAATCCTGCGCTGAAAAAGCGACAACTTTGGATGCGAGGATCAAAAAAAGAGCCTCTTACTCAATTCGATTTGATCCTCGTTTTCCAAAAACAGTGCACTTACCAGGAGGTTTCATCACAAGAATATTACAAATAGCACGACAGGAAAAGGCTATGCAGGGTGATTATCGCAACAATCATTATGTACCAATCTGGTATCAAAAGCGGTTCGTGCCAAAGGATCAAATTGACAACGAACTATACTATTTAGACCTTAAACCAGGTCTTTTCAGAGACCCACGCGGATTTATTCATCAAAGAAAAGATTTTAAGCGTCAAGGATTCAGGCTTTGTTTCACACAGAACGACCTTTACACTTTAAGTTTGCATGGCATCGAGTCCCGAGAGATTGAGAAAATATTTTTTGGCTCAATAGATAACAATGGCCGCCATGCGGTCGAATATATCGAGAATTTTGTCCACCCTAATTGGAATGATACCGCTATAAATGATTTAATTTTTTATATGAGTGTTCAAAAATTGCGAACCCCAAAAGGCCTCGGGTGGATTCGTGGACAAGTAAAAGTTCAAGACCGCAATACTGTCTTAGCCGCAATGTTAGAATATCAAAAAATATATTGTGCAATCTGGACTGAAGCAGTTTGGCAAATTGCTGACGCCTCAAATTCGAAAACGAAATTCATTATTTCTGATCATCCAATAACCGTTTATAATCGTAAATATGGACCTCGCTCACAAAAATGCCGAGGATGCAATGATCCCGATATTAGACTTAACGGGACACATACTATTTTCCCTCTCTCTTTAAATAAAATTCTTATCCTGACAAATCTCTCATGGGTAAGAAATCCGTATAAATCAGAAGTCCAGATGCGCCCGAATCCAGCATTCTTTCGTCAAGCTATATTTAATTTTGGTGCCATTCAAGCTCAACGTGTTCTGACTGAACAGGAAGTACTAGAGATCAACTTTATCATAAAAAACCGAGCATTACGTCATATTGCGGCAGCAAAAAAGGAATGGTTGTATCCAGAAAAATCGGTTTCCAAATCGAACTGGAACCAATTCGGCCATGGCTACTTATTAATGCCGGATCCCCGTTCGGTTGTTTATTCAGGAAATATCTATATTGGGTACAAAGATGGTACTTCTACTGGATTTGATGAATATGGACACAGGCCTTGGCAGCAGCAATTCCACCACAAAGATCAAAATAGTGATTGGAATAATTTCCATCGTTTTCAAGGTGAATTTGCCAGACTATTTGGGCCACATCGTAGAGGCAGAGCGTTTAATTTCATGAAACTTGACAATGATCGTGATAGTGATGAGCACCATCGCCATCATTTAAATCAAGAAAAAAGAAGAAAATAATGCACACTTCAAAGAACACTTTTCTGTATAAACTAATAAGAGATTAAATACACTCTTCTAATTTAGCTTCAGCTCAAAATCCCCGCCGCCAAGATTTTTGCCGTTCACCACAATTTCCACACGATGAAGACCGGAATAGTAACGCCGCGTCGTGATGGGACGAATCGGGTGCGAGCGACTGCTTTTCATTATTTCGCCAGCTTTCAACGTCACATTCTTCCACTTGAATACTTTTGGCGTAGTTTTGCCATTCGCACGCACGTGATGAACGATATAATCGACAACAAGCGACTGTTCGGTTTTTCCTTTCGAGACTATCTCGACGTCAAATTCCAAATCGCTCCCAAACTCCACCGTTGGTGTGTTTATCTGAAACCGCGTCATTTCGATTTTCGCTTTGCTATACCCCAACGCTTTTAATGCTCCAGGATGACCAGCCTTCACGAGAGTGCGTAGCGCGTGACGAACTAATTTCGAGCGTTCGGGAGTGGCATCTTGCAACCAACGCGCTGCAATCTCGACCACCAGATCCGGATGATCTTTTGCGATGTCGTTCAAATTATTCGCCACCGAACGGCGCACGTATTCTTCGGGGTCGTCTTTTAACTTTTCCAGCAACGGCAAAATCGGCGCGGGATCGTCGATAAATTCCTTCAATTGCATGGCCCAGGGAAGCCGTGGGCGGGTGCCTTCGCTGACCAGGCGACGGACGTGTTGGTTTTCGTCTTTCGTCCAACGCATCAACGTTTTCAAAACCTTGTTGCGGTGATTTTGAATAAAGGGACGGATACTCATTTCCGCTGTGCAGCGAATGGTCATTTCTCGAAGAGCATTCATGGAACGCGGCAAATCGTGCTGACCATGGCGTGCCACGTATTCCGTCAGCGAAAGAATCGGCCAGCCGCGAATACCGTTTTCCATCTTGCTGATCGGCGTGCCTTCATCGGGAGCAAGGCTGGCGACCAATATCTCCACCGCTTGGGGAAAATCATCGGGCAAAAAACGCTCGAGCCCATCGGTCAAACGCAGGGTGCGTTCTTTCAATTCCAGCTTTTCAAGCCCCTTCATGCAGAAAGCAACGAAACTGGCCTGGTCGAATTCCGGTGCGACACGCGCAAGATGCCCCGCCACCTCGCGAATGACTTTCTCGTTAATCATGTTCTTGAACGGTTCGCCCATCAATCACCCACCCGTATGTTTTGAATCGCGCACTTTGCACAAGACAATCTTGCGAAGGCCACTTTACCGTCTGCAATGGAAGTTACAAACAAACGAGCCAGAATCATTAGCGCATGTTGAATAATTTCATGGCCAATTTGTTCGAATGATTTCATGGATTTGGAAATTGAACCTCATTAAACCCGGAACCACCTTGGAGTACGGCAGCTGTACACTTGCTGCAGCTTTCGCGCGTACAACCTTGGTTGCGTGTACGGGTGATATAGATGCTGCATGACTCTGTGGTGGAAAGCGAGAAAACTAATCAGTAAGTTAGCTCAAGAATTTGACGACACAAATAATTCCGGCAAAATATAATCGTAATTTAATGGTCGAATCCCCTCTCCGCTCAACCCTTTCCGCAAATTCCCGCCTCGCTCCCTTCAGGACTGGTTGACACCTCGTCGCTTCGTGTCTAACCCCATGCGCAACAATGCGGAGGGGGAGTCCCCGCGCCTTCGCGACGAAGAAGTTTTCACCGCGCCGTTCGGACGGCTGTTGTCCGCCGCCGGGCCGGAATTTCTCACTCGGAGATCATCATCATGGCTAAACTGTCCGTCGATAAATTGGATGTCAAAGGCAAGCGCGTCCTCGTGCGCTGCGATTTCAACGTGCCGCTCGACGAAAATCTGAACATCACCGACGACGTGCGCATTACGGCGGCGTTGCCGACGATCAAGCACCTGCTCGATAACGGCGCGAAAGTCATCCTGTGCTCGCATCTGGGCCGCCCGGACGGCGCGGTGGTGCCGTCGATGAGCCTGAAACCCGTGGCGGCGCGCCTGGGCGAACTGCTCGGCTTCGACGTGCCGCTGGCGCCCGATTGCATCGGTCCGGAAGTTGAAAAAATGGCCGCCGAAGTGGCCGAAGGCCGCGCGATTCTGCTGGAAAACGTTCGTTTCCACAAAGAAGAAGACCAGAAAGCCGATAAGGCGACCAAGCAGTTCAGCGAAGCGCGTTGGGAATTCACGAAGAAGTTGGCCGGTCTGGCCGATTTGTACGTGAACGACGCGTTCGGCACGGCGCACCGCGACCATTGCTCGACGTGCGGCGTGACGAAGTACCTGAAGACGGCGGCGGCGGGTTTCCTGATCGCGAAGGAACTGAAATATTTGCAGGAATCGCTCGACCAGCCCAAACGCCCGTTGATGGCGATTCTGGGCGGTGCGAAGGTGGGCAGCAAGATTGGCGTGATTCGCGCGCTGCTGAGCAAAGTGGACGTTCTGTACCTGGGCGGCGGCATGACGTACACGTTCTTCAAGGCGCAGGGCAAAGAAATCGGCAAGTCGCTCTTTGACGAAGAAACGTTTGAAACGGCCAAGGAACTTCTGAAGGAATTTGAAGGCGCGAAAGCCAAGGTGATGCTGCCGAGCGACGTGCTGGTGGCCGATAAATTCGGCGCCGACGCGAACACCAAGGTGGTGGGCGTGGACGACATCCCGGCTGACCTCGAAGGCGTGGACATCGGCACGCAATCGATTGCCGAGGTGTGCGCCGAGTTGGAAAACGCGGGCACGATTATCTGGAACGGCCCGGTGGGCGTGTTTGAAATCGATCCGTTCGCCAGGGGCACCAAGGCCATCGCCGACAAGATGGCGTCGCTGAAAGACAAGATCACGATCATCGGCGGCGGCGACACGGCGGCGGCGATTGCAAAGTATGGTCTGGCCGACGAAGTTTCGCACGTTTCGACGGGCGGCGGCGCGAGCCTGGAATTCCTCGAAGGCCGCAAGTTGCCGGGCATCGAGGCGTTGAACGAGGCGTAAGCTTCGTACGTTTTGCAACATTGAAGGCTTCAACTCCCGCTTGCTCCACGCAGGCGGGAGTTTTTTCATGGGGCAATTGCCCTCATCAATTGTTGCCCGAGGTTTTCGGCATGGAATCCGATCCTGCTTCTGCGACGGAGAAAGCGCCCCAGAGTCTTGATTCTGAGGGCACAGAGCTGTTTAAACAAATGGAGGCGGAATTCACGCAGGAAAAAAACAAGCGTGAAATGGTATCGGGAGTAGCGGCCATCTTCGCCGTGTTGTTCGTGATCGGATTTGGGATTCTTGTGCTGACCACAATTTATCAGGCTGAAAGTAAAAGATTAGAAATCGTGGCGAACTACCAATCCGGTCGGTTGGATCAGGCGCCGCGATCTGTTTTTTTCGATCATTGGCTTTCAATCGGCGTTGGAGTTGGGATGCTGTTCTTTCTCGCGGTGCCGATTGTCCAGGCGTATCGTACTCGTCAGCAATCGCAGCGCGAAGAGCAAAGTCTGCAACAGTTTCAGGAACGCATGATCAATGAAGTCGCCAGAAATGAGCAGGAAAAGGCCGAGTGTGCTCGCAGCGAGAACCTGGAAAATTAGTTATTGCTTGCTCACCCGGCCTGCAGTGGTTATGTATTTGCTGATTTAAATCCAAAAGTTATTGGTTTCTGGGAAGGATATCATGTTATGAACAGACGACTCTCTCACATCCTGCTGGTTCCCTTGATGGCGCTATTTTGTTCGTGTGCCCATCAGGAAACGGAATGGGATGCACCGACACAGGCGGCGAAGCCGGTGCCGGATACGATTTCTTTGTTGAGCTTGAATCTGCATGGGTATCATCCGATGGGCGAACAACCCCGGTGGGTGGAATTCCGCGATGGCAAAATTCAGCCAGCCAACACGGACTTGTTTTTTTTCACGGAGGAAGAGCTTTTCCGTGGCGAGCGTCGTCGCCAGGAAAAACTCGCGGCAGATTTGCGTGTGTTGCAGCCGGACATTGCGATTTTCCAGGAAGTCGCGGCTGGCTTGCCGCAGCAGGACAAATCGTGCCTGAATTTTTACTTCCGGCGCGGCGAGTTCGAGGTCGATGGCGAAAATACCGTCTGGCGGTTGGAGCGTAGGTTGCAAGACTTGGGGTACTGGGGCGCGGTGGCGTGCCGGGGCAATATCGGCTGGATAACGGAAAATTACACGTTCGCCGGGCGGCGTATCTGGCGTGGCGAGAGCGAGGAAAACCGCGAGTTGGTGAACGATTTTTACGAAGGCTTCTATCCCAACGGAATCATTGTCGAAGGATTTGGCATGTTGGTCCGGGCGCCGTGGCGGATTGTGGACCACGAAATGATGACGGTCACTTTCAATGACGGAGGCGAAACGATTTCATTCGAGGTGGCGACGATCGGTTGGTACGACGGGTATTGGCCCGAAACACCGAATTCGTGGGATGATGGCGCATTGAACAAAACGGTGCTCGCCGCGGGATATCAACATCGGTGGCTGGCGGTGGCGAATCTGCATGCAGGTCACAAGCTTGCGCACTTCGAGCAAGCGGTGGCGATTCGTCGGGCGATGGACGATTATGTAAAGAATCGTCCTTTCCCGGAAAATTTTGGCGGCCTGATCATCGCGGGCGACTTTAACGCGCGCCTCTATCGCCCGACCGATACGCGAGCGACGGAATACAATGAAATCGCTTCGATTCCGTGGGAAATCGCGAGCGACGACGAGTACAATTTCCGCGTGGACGATGCGCCCGATTCAAGCGCGGAGTTGATCGAGAAACTGACGGAATTGAACAATGATGGTTACAAGGAATGGGCCACGGTGAATGGACCGAACGCGACGTCGCGCATCGAAACAGCGGTGAAAAAGTTCTACGACTGGCAACGCGAACAACTGGAAGAGACAGGAACGCTTCCCGTGATGCAGGAAGCGTTTTCCGACGCGCAGGACCGTGACCTGTGTCAACCGCCTTCCGTGGCAGGCGCCCATTGTGCACCCGTCGAGCGCATCGATCACATTTTCACCAGTCCCGAGCTGAAAACGCAAAACGCGTTTATTCTCTGGGGAACCAAAATGTGGCAAAGCACAGAAACCGTTTCCGATCACCCGGGAGTGATGGCTGAATTCTCCTGGTAAGTGATGGGGATTGGTAGATACCAGAAAAAATCAATCGAGGGACGGAGAACGAATGCTCCGTCCCTCGAATTATTTTAGTGATATTTCCGCTACGGCTCCATTGTTTTCAAACGTTGAACCGAAGGCCAGCGTTGCCGTAGCGGCGATGTTGGTGAATCCGGGGATACGAATGGTGGGCGGCGAGCTGTAGCCAGAACCGCCATCGGTGATTTCAAATCCGGTTATCACGCCATTTTTGATCAACGCGTAGGCGACTGCTGAACGTGTGGGCCACATTTCTCCGCGTTGCGGTTGATAACGATAATAGTTCGACACTTCGTCCAGTCGCTCGTTGGTGATCCCATAGGGAGCGAGCCGCGATATGAGCGCCTGCTTATTTTTACGCACCTGCGTGGGTTCGGGTTCGCCTCCGCCCATGGCCGGATTCACGTGACTGAACGCTTCGCGGAATACTTCGGGTGCGACGCCGAGGGCTCCGGCGATCAAAATCACGGGACGTCCGCGATCGACGGTTACGGTGTTGTGTCCGCCGGAAAATTCCACGGGAACGCGCGTGATTTTAGCCTCTGTGTAGAAAATGGCAATCATTTGGGCTCGAGCTAGATAGTGGGATTCTCTGGTGAAGGCATACGCGAGCGCGAAGGCTTCGACCGTGTGTGAAACATCGACGGTCTTTTCCTTGCCGAGGAACGATTCGCCGCCATCGAACACGCGGCTGTTGCCTTCCGTGATGATTTCTCCGGTATCGAGGACACGGGTTTCCTGCCAGCGGATGGCTTTTTCCAATGCGTCGCGCAAGGCGGCGTCGTTGGGGCGAAAGAGCGCCAGCCGATAGCCCACGGCAACGCTCACGCCATTGTAGCTGGAGTCGAAGCCACCGCCTTCGATAAAATAACCGTCCTCCTGTTGCTGTTCGAGCGCCCGCGCAAGAAACCGGTCGGCGTTTTCGATCAGATCGGAATCGGAAAACAACACGCCAAGCGATTGAAACGCCAGCGCGTCGATCATCAGGCGGTTTGGCGCTGTGGCATCGTATTGAGCGATCGTTTCCTGCTCCTTGCTTAAAAATTTTGCGCCGCGCTTCATCGGTTCGCCGAACTTGTCGAGGCGTTTGCGCAGAGGAGCCGTTTCGTCCGACGTTTGAAACCACGACGATTGCCTCAGCGAAAGCGCGCCCGACCCCGCCGATGCGAGAAAGAACGCTGCGCCGCTCGCCAGATCGCCGCGCGTGGCGGATTTGCCTTTCATGTCGTCCGGGATTTTGAGTTCAAAGCCCCCATCATCAAGTTGATGCTGAAAGCCGTATTCGACGGCTTGTATGAAGTAGCGTGCGGCTTCGGCGTTTTGCTTGCGAACGGCGTAATCCGCCAAATGATGAATGCGGTACTGAAACCGGGCGTGAATGTATTGCTCGCGGTTGCGACCAACGGCGCCTTTGGTGTCGGGCACTTGGGCTTTGGCAAAAAAAGCCAGGAGATTTTCAGGTAAGCGGGTCATGGCATTTTCGTGCGAAAGTTCCTTCGCGAAAGTCGCAGAACAGAGAAGCAACGAAATGCAAAGCGTCAGAAAGTTTTTTTGCATGTAAGGGGACAATAAGACGGTTGTTTGGCGTGGCATGGAAGGTTCATTTCTCTCGGAGGCGTTTTCAAGCGATTCAATATGCGACAACGGTTCTAAATTCCAGGTGCGAATGCACATTAATTTTCGTTCATCAGGTGGCTGAGTGTTGAATTTTGCTCCAAGTGGCGGGAGCAATTTCGCTTGGCGGACGCGTGGCCGCGCCGTTTAGTTGCTTTATTCGTAACCAACAGCGGGAGAATGTCCGCTCATGATGATCATCACCGATATCGATCCTTCGTCGCCCGCGTGTCCGGAAACACGCATGTCGTGGCTGAGGTGGGTGCCAAACGGGCCGCTCAAGCGAGTGACTGTGTCGTGTTTCGATCCTGAAACACCGCTGTACATTGGCGATTCCGAGGGGTCGAAGATTACGTCGGAATTCCCGTACGTGATTTGGCGGTCGCAAGCGACCGAATCGCAAATCAACACGGCGGGGCGGTTGTGCGATCGCTTGCCGGCGGACATGAAACGCGTGGTGTTTGTGGCCGATCAAGGCGAAGGTTTTCGTGGTCATTATGATCGGCAGTGGGCTGCCGTGGAGGGCAATCTGCATGTGACGGTGCTGCTGTGCGAATCGATGCCCGCCCAGCATGTGGGGACGGGATACGCCATTTTACCGATTTTGACGTTGGCGGACACAGCGCAATCGCTCGTCGGCGGCAAAGGTCGTGTGAGTATTCGTTGGATCAACGATATTTTACTCGATGGCGAAAAGGTTGGCGGCGCGCTTGGGCATACCCGTCTTCAAGGGCCGACGTACACCAGCGCAATCCTGGGCATGGGATTGAATCTGCAGAAAAAACCCAACGTGGAACCGACGCTGTTTGTTCCGCGCGTTGGATCGCTCGCTTCGTTTGTGGGAAATCGCACCAAGCTGGAACTGTTGCACGCGATGCTGAGTGCGTTTTTGTCGAACCACACGATTCTGGTACGTCAAGGCGGCAATGGGTTGGCGGATCGTTATCGCAAAATGGTGGCGTTGCGTGGCGAGCCGGTTCGCGTGTTCGAGGATGGCCCGGGAATGGATGGACTGTCGCCAGGCGAGCTGAAAATGATCGCGCAAGGAACGCTCGATGGGATCAACAACGAGCTGCACCTTCAGGTAGGCGGAAAGACCGCCACCCGTGGGCGACTGGTTTCCGAAGCCGATTTCCAGGAGTTCATCGTGCGGCGGCTTGAGGCACCTTATGGGGAGGATTCTCAGGCGACGACCGACGGTATTCAGCGTGAGCACCCACTCGATCTGGGCGAATGAAAAAAGCCTCCAGCGCAAAGGCTGAAGGCTTGGAAACTTCGGTGGCTGGGGGGCAGGGACTCGAACCCCGGACATTCGGCGCCAAAGGCCGACGTTCTACCAACTGAACTACCCCCCAAGACCGACGGGGTTTGCAAGCGGGCTGAAACGCCGCGCAAACGTAGAGGAGAGGGTACAGACCGACGGCGTGCTGTCAACGACGAAGGTGTAAAAAAATCAAAAATCCCCGCTTTCGATTTCCCGCTTCACAAATCCTCCAAGACGTTCTCAAAGTTCCAGGACGTTCTTCAAATTTGCAAGATCGAGGCGCGCAAGGCGAGGGCGACCAAGGCGTAGCGGAGCTACGTTGCGGGAGGCCGAGTCCGACGCGCAACGACGAGATTGCGAACTTTGAGAACGTCCTGTACAAATCCTCCTTGCGGCTGAAAGGGCATTGCCCATATTGCCTTTAGCATAAGTTATTGCGTAAATCCGGCCACGGCGGGATGTTTCTGGCGGGGCGTAACCGGATCAGAATTTTGAATGGAGAATGCATAAAATGGGTGATCTTGGTGGTAAAAGCTACGCCCCCGAGGGCGAAATCTCGGCGGATGAAAAAACCTGGGGGATGTTCGCGCACCTCTCTGGAATCATTGCGGGATTTTTTGGGTTCAACTTTCTCGGGCCGCTCATCATCTGGCTGATCAAAAAAGACGCTTCGCCATACGTGGCAAAGCAAGCCATGCACGCTCTTTATTTCCAGGGAGCGTTGTGGGTGCTTATTTGGATTTCGGCCGTTCTGACGATGGTTTGTATTGGTTTTATTTTGCTGCCAATCGTTGGGATCGGCGGTTTGGTTTACTCGATTGTCGGCACGGTCAAAGCCAATGAAGGCTTGATCTACGAATACCCGGTGACGAGCAAGTTTGTGAAGTAATTTCACCGCCCGGGTGGAATTTCGAGCATCAGACTGCGGTCGCGAAACCCCATCGCCCGCCAGAATTCAATGCCTGACGTGTTGTGGCACAACGCCTCGACCGTCAGGCGTTTGTCTTTTGGCCAGACCGTATCGAAGAGCACGCCCATCGCCCGGCGCCCGATGCCTTCGCGCCGCCGGGTACGGTCGACGAAAAACTGAGGCATGTAAATTTCCTTCGCCATTTCGTGATACAACGCGTATGCCACGTCGTTGTTTTCCTCATCGGAAAAAATCACTGCCTTGTACCCCGTTGTCAGCAACATGCCCATGCGCTTTCTCAGTTTCGGAACGCTGAGCGGGTTTTCGTGGCCTTCGTCCTGGATCAGTTGGTGATTCCACTCGGCCAGCAAATCGAGATCGGATTCCGACGCGTAACGGAAAATCATTTTGCCTGTCGTTCCCGCGCTTTGGCTTCTTCCCACCACGCGTCCATTTCGTCGAGCGTCATGTCGTCCAGGCGACGACCTTCCTGGCGGGCTTTATCTTCCATGAAATGAAACCGGCGGGTGAATTTGCAATTCGTGCCATGCAGCGCTTGCTCGGGATCGACGTTCAGGAACCGCGCCAGGTTCACGAGCGCAAAAAACAAGTCGCCGAGTTCGTCTTCGATCTTCGCCTGATCCATGGCGTCGTGCTGCTCGCGCAATTCATCGATTTCCTCGTGGATTTTTTCCCACACGGGGCCGATGGTGCTCCAATCAAATCCCACACGGGCGGCTTTCGACTGCAGGCGGTCGGCCCGTTGCAAGGCAGGTAGAGCTTTGGGGACGCCGTCGAGTTGCGAGACGGGTTTTTCGCCTTCGCCTTTGGCCTCGCGTTCGGCGCGTTTGATGGCTTCCCAATTTTTCAGCACCGTGCCCGTGTCATCGACGGTAAGTTCGCCGAAAACATGCGGGTGGCGACGGATCAACTTCTCGCAAATTCCCGTGTACACGTCGTCGATGTTGAAGCGTTCTTCGCGCCGCGCCAGCGCCGCGTGGAATACCACCTGGAGGCCCAGGTCGCCGAGTTCCCCGCGCAGTTCGTCCCAGTCTTCGCGGTCGATGGCGTCGCAGACTTCGTAGGATTCCTCGATAACATACGGACGAAGCGAGCGGTGGGTCTGCTCGCGATCCCATGGACACCCGTCGGGATCGAGCAATCGCTCCATGATATCCACCAATCGGCGGAAGGGATCGGGATTGGTCGGGGCCGGGCGGCGGGGTGTATCCGCCGAGGGAGCGGGCGAGTTGTTGTTCGACATGGGGAAGTCCTTCTCGGGTCAAGTGGCGGAAACGATGCCGGAAGAGGAGGGTGGATGCAATGAGAGTCGTAAAAGTCTGAGACGATTTGACTTGTGCAGGGCGGTCTCGACTGTGTATAAGAAAAACATCTGAGAAATAATCGATTTCCCGATTGCGCACGTTGATTTGAATGAGGGGAATTCGGGTTAACGAGTTCCCGGTGACGTCGCCGCGAGAAGTGAGAGTTTTGTATATGACCGATAGTCCGAATTCCAGCCCTGTTCGTTTTGGTATTTTGGGGTGCGGTGCGTTAGCGACTCATGCCATCGCGCCTGCCTTGCGCTGGTCGTCGTTGTGCGATCTGGTGGGCGTGGCCAGCCGTTCCGTTTCGACGGCGCAAATCCGTGCGAGCGAAACTCAAGCGCGAAAAGCTTTCGGCACGTACCAGGAGATGCTCGACGATCCGGAAATCGAAGCGATTTACATCGGCGTTCCCAATGGCTTGCACGAAGAGTGGGTGCTGAAAGCAGCCGAGGCCGGTAAACATATTCTATGCGAGAAAAGCCTGACGCTCAACAGCGCTTCCGCCCGCATTATGACCAACGCATGCAACGAGGCGAACGTGTTGCTGATGGAATCGTTCATGTATCGCCATCACCCGCAGTGGGAAATGATCAAGGCGGTGATTCGCGAAGGAAAAATTGGCGACGTGCGCCTGGTGCGCGCGGGGCTTTCCGGTGTTCTTCAAGATACACACAACCATCGATGGTCGGCGCAACTCGGTGGCGGCGCGTTGTACGACCTGACGTGTTACTCGGTGAACGTTGCACGCATGTTGTACGATCGCGAACCGCTCAGTGTGTGCGCCGTGGCCGATCGCGGCACCCGCGAAAAAGTCGATTGCCTGTCCGTGGCGATCATGGACTTCGGCTATGGGCGCATGGCGATTGCCAGCGGCAGCCTTTCGACATTCAATCACCAATACGTCGAAATCGAAGGCACCCTGGGCCGCATTACGGTCGAGCGACCGTTCATTCCCGGTTGGGAACGCGCCGCAGTCGTGATCGAACACGGCATGAGCCGCGACCGCATCGAGGTTCCCGGCGCGAACCACTTCCTGCATCAGATGGAACACTTTGCGTTGTGCATCCGCGACTCGAAACGTCCGTTGAAACCGGCGGAAAACGGGCTGCTGCAATGTCTGGTGAACGAAGCGATCGAACAATCGTGGATATCGGGTAAAACCGTTGAAGTCGCTGAACCGTAAAGAAGGTTATCCCAGAATCATCAACTGAGGGACGGAGAATGGATGCTCCGTCCCTCTTTATCTTTTTGTGTACTCCGTATTTTGCAATTCAGAGTTTTCCAACAACTCCTGTGCCGCCTTCACCACCATGTCCGGTGTAACGGCGGTCATGCAGCGGTGGTCGATGGGGCAATCGCGCAGCAGGCATGGCGCGCATTCGGTATCGACGCGCACGATGCGAAATTTATCGGTCAGCGGCGCGGTCGTTACCCAGTCGGTGCTGCCGAAAACGGCGACGAGCGGCGTGCCGAGCGCGGCGGCGATGTGCATCGCCCCGGAATCGTTCGTCAGGTACAACTCGCACCGGGCCAGGAACGCGATCAGTTCGCGCAGCTTCATTTCACCCGCCGCGTTGTGAAAGCGCTGGCCGCCCGCGTCGCAAACCTGCTGGGCCACGGGGCGTTCGTTCGGCAGACCCGTGACAAACACGCGCGCGCCTCGTTCGTCGGCAATGCGCCGGGCGGCTTCGGCGTAGCGTTCGGGCAACCAGCGTTTGGCCGTGCCGTAAAACGCTGCCGGATTCACGCCGATCACCGATTGACCGTCGGCGACGCCGTGCTTGGCGAGGTATTCGGCCATCGCCGCGTGCTCTTCGTCCGAAACCATCAGCTTGAGCGGTGGCGGTTCGGTCGCCGTCACGCCCCACGGCGATAGCAGGCGCAGGTAGTATTTGACCTCGTGCACGGCGAGGTCTTGCGGGCGCAACCCAACCGCCCCGTTGAGCAACACGCCGCGCGCGTCGCGGTCGTAACCCACGCGATAACGCACGCCGCCGGCCTTGAGCAGCAGCGCCGCGTTCATCGAGTTGGGCAGCGCAAAGCCCAGATCGGCTTTCAGCGCGCGCAACCGGCGGATGGCGTCGAGGCGACCTCTCACCGTGCGATCGTCGATTGTCCACACGTCGTCCACATCGGGGTGGGGACGGAGCAACGGTGTAACCGACCCGCGCCCGAGCGCCACGATGCGCGCGTTGGGGAACGTTTCGCGTGCGCGGGCCAGAAACGGCGTGTTCATCACCGCGTCGCCGACCCAATTGGTCAGGCGCACGACCACCGTATGGATGGTTTTCGGATCGGGCGGGGCGATTGTCACGCGAGCAAATACTCCACGGCGGAAACAAGATCGGCAAAGGCCGGTGCCGAAGCCTCGCGGTTCAACCCGTCGCGGTCAACCAGACACGCGCGCCACCCGGCGCGGTCGGGACCGTGGAAATCTTCGCTCAGCCCGTCGCCCACCATGCCAATGCGGGCGGGCGCAGCTCCGCAGGCGGCTTGCGCGGCGGCAAAAATCGCCGGGTCGGGTTTTTCCGCGCCCACTTGGCAGGAAATCACTACATGATCGAATACGTCTGCCAGCTCAAGCGCCTCGAGCAACCCCGGCAGACGTACGTCGAAATTGCTCAGCACGCCAATGCCGACGCCCATTGCCTTGGCGCGAGCAATGGCGGGGGAGACGTCGTCGGGCACGCGCCAGCAATCGGCGGTGGCGAATTTTTCGTACAGCCCATCGAAAAACGCACCGTCGGGCATGGTGTATTGGGCTTCGCGAAAGGCGCCTTCGACCACGCGGCGCCAGAACGCGCGGGCTTCGGCGTCCGTCTGGCCGTAGGGCGGGCCCTGGCACCCGGCGCGGGCGGCTTTCCACGCGAGGCGGAAGCCTGTGTTGAGGCGCTCGCCGCTCGCCTCGCACCCGAGCAGCCCGGCTTCGGCGGCGTACACCTCGCCAACGCTGGGGTGGGGGACCATCAGCGTAAAGGCGGCGTCGAAATAGAGGAAGTCAATAGCGGGCATGGGGTGATTTGAGTTCGGTGGAGAAGTATTGGTAGCCATTTTTTAGATTTGGGTGTGTTGAAGCTGGGCGCAAAAAAATTGTGAGGTCAACCGTCGGAGAAAACATATTCTGATAATTTCTTACGGTACAACTCCAAGTTGGCAATAATCATAGTTTGACTCTGTAGATGATAAGGACTTACTCGTGTACCCTTAATATCCCAACCAAGAACTTTGATAAGTACACGCTCCAATGTGAAAGCTAAATGCAAATTTGCTATTGCAAGCGAATCGTGTAAATTCTGAGGGAACGGGTCGCCGTGAATAAGTTTGTTTCGTATGTCGGTAAGTCCTACTAATTTTTTTGAGCCAAAAAGAGGCCACAAATCCGAAAGGTCAACTGAGTAATGCTTGCGAAATGCTTCATAAGCTTCTCTCAGCGAGATTCTATTCAGTTCAGGTATTTTACTATACAAAGATGCTTTTTGCTGCTTGTCCAGTTTTGGTTGATTGAATGATTTGATACTGTTCTCTATATGAACGCGAAAATCTGTAAAGTTCTCGCGAGGGAGTATGAATTCAAGATTTTCGCTTCTCCGAAAATCCAATATAAGAGTTTCAAGGCCAGCAAACTTTCTGAGATATGAAGATTCTAAAGTGGTATCAGTATATGGGATGGCTGAATTCAAAGCATGGCGAAGAGCGAATTTATTTTTGTAATTGATGAATGTTTTGAAACATTCAGTTTGAAAGCGGTTAAAATCATTTTTTGGTATTAAGGAGTCTAATTTATTCGTAGGTGAGTCATCAGAGGGAAAAACATAATTGCCACGATAAAATTTTGTATAACCAATCTTGTTGTATGCGCTCCAACCCAAACAAACGGTGCGACGTCTTGCTGCAAAAGATGAGATTCTCAGGAAATCATCGATAGAAGGAAGCAGTAAATTGTTAATTTCTTTAGCTTGGCAATCAGGAATCACTGTTTGGGTTGTTGCCACGAGGTATTCCCATCGTAGTACGTCACCATCTTGAAGTTTCTTTGATGAAAAATGCTTGTCAAAAGTCAAAGTAATGTTGTCGTCAATTTTGAATACCTGCAAATTCAAACGATGAAGTTCGATTTCACCAGTACAAGATTCGGTGGGAGAAATATCCGGTTGGAGCAATGGATTCGAGCTAATCCAAAATGTGATATTCGTTTCAGATGCACCATCGTTACATTTTCTGAATCGCGTTTCATATAGATTTTGAGGTTCGCAAATTATTGTGCAGTCCGATAAATTTTTCCCCCAAGATTTTATAGTAAAATTTGAAAAATATAGTTCTGAAGCCTCGAACTGTAGTTCGATTTGATCGTCCCATCCGACTGTTTCGGCGTAGAATGAGATAGTTTCGTTCGTCTTGAATCGTAAATTGCTGATCATTTCTTCGCCGATTGGCTTAATGATGATACAGGGCTTTTGGTTATTTCTTTCAGGTAAATAAATTTTGCATGGGACATCAACTACTTGAATATCACCTATAGCTAAAGTCGCGTTTACAAATTGATCCTCTTTTCGAGACATTTCAATATCATGGAGATTTTTCATATAGACTCACAACGATTGTTTTTTTTGAGTATGACTGGATGAGCTAGAGGTTGTGCAATCGTATTTCGCAAAATCTTGAGATTAAGGGGGACATCAATGATAAGGAAATGTCCCCCATTGTCCACCATTGTCTCCCCCCACGCGCCTCTGCGCGAGAATCCCTTTCGCCCATTAGCAGATTGGCGATCCCAGCAGGCAATCCCGCTTTCCTTCGCGAAACTTCGCGGCTTCGCGCCTTGGCGGTTTTCTGTTTCCCCGACAAAGCCCTTGCCAGCATCGCCCGTCATTACCTACCCATTTGGCACCCAGGGGACGTTTCCGTTTTCCGAATCTCCACGTTGCGCGTCGGACTCAGGCTCGGGTCACTATTACCCATACGCTCCTATCGCCCTTGCCTCGCGCGTCTCGATCTTGCGAACTTTGAGAACATCCTGAACGTCCTGAATGGGAGACAAGCGATTGAATAAAACTTGCTATATCATCGCTGGTCCAAACGGCGCTGGAAAGACAACATTTGCGATGGATTTGCTTCCGGAGGAGATTCATTGCAAGAACTATATCAATGCCGATTTGATAGCCAAGGGGCTATCTCCTTTTGCTCCAGAGTCGGCTGCTGTTCTGGCGGGGAAGTTGATGTTAGCGGAAATCGAAAAATTCGTTAAATTAGGAGAGTCGTTTGCTTTTGAAACGACATTAAGTGGTTTCGGTTATCGGAAAAAGATCGAATCTTAGAGGAAATCCGGTTACGAAATCGTGTTATTCTATTTTTCATTGCCCGTTGTTGAAATGGCAATTGCGCGCGTAAAAGTGCGAGTTGCCGAAGGGGGGCATAACATACCCGAAAAGGATATTCGCCGGAGATTTCAAAGAAGTCTTGAGAATTTCGAGAATGTTTACAGGCATGTAGTCGATTTTTGGGTTGTTTTCGACACATCAGGGGTAGAACCTATCGAACTAAGGAGTTCCTTGGACAATGAATGATAAGAAACAATATATAGAAATTGCGTTAAGAGCTGCCAGGCGGGCGGCGGACAGAGTTTCGGAGAAAGCTCGGCGGGAAAACCGTCCTCTCCCTGTGTGGAAAAAAGATCACATTGAATTTGAAGTGCCAAATTATTCCCAACAAAATAATCCAGCCGATCACTAAATCTTCGCGCCTTCGGGATTTGGCGGTTTACTCTTCTCCCCGACAAAGCGCTTGCCAGCATCCCCCCTCATTGCCTACCCATTTCCTTCCCCTGGGCGGAGGGCTCGGGCAGGATTTCCCCAAGGAACGACGATAACCATGGCCGAACAGATTTACGATCCCCAGCAGGTCGAAGCCAAATGGCAGGCTTGGTGGAACGAAAACGGAACGAACCAGATCGACCTCGCGGCGGCGACGAACCCCTATTATGTCCTGATGATGTTTCCGTATCCCAGCGCCGAGGGCCTGCACGTGGGCAACGTGTACGCTTTCACGGGCGCGGATATCCACGGACGGTTCAAGCGCCTCCAGGGTTACGACGTGTTCGAGCCGATCGGATTCGATGCGTTCGGCATTCACAGCGAAAACTACGCGATGAAGGTCAATCGCCACCCGGCCGAGCTGATTCCGGCCAACGTGGCGAACTTCACGCGGCAACTTACAATGATGGGTTTCATGTTCGATTGGCGGCGGACGGTCGATACGACCAGCCCCGAGTATTATCACTGGACCCAATGGATTTTCCTCCAGCTTTACAAGGCCGGTTTTGCATACCGCGACACCAAGGAAGTCAATTACTGCCCCGATTGCGGCACGGTGATTTCCGACGAGCAGGTCAACACCGACGGCACCTGCGAACGCCACGGCGAGACAATGGTCCAGCGACGCCACATGCCGTGCTGGTTTTTCAAGATCACGGAATTTGCCGACCGCTTGGCGTCGAACCACGATTGGCTCGATTGGTCTGACACGACCAAGACGGCGCAGCTTAACTGGATCGGCCGCAGCGAAGGCGCCGAGGTGGATTTTGAAGTCGCCGGGACATTTGGTTTGGATGAAATGAGGGCTGCTGGAATTGAGCTGCAGGAAAGAGATATTCTACAGATCGCTTACTCTGCTAATCATGAGGGCAAACCCCACACTGGTGTTTCTGAAGTATGCAAAGCCCGCATCACGGTTTTCACCACGCGCCCGGACACGCTGTTTGGCGCCACGTTCATGGTGCTTTCGCCTGAACATCCGCTTGTCGATGTGATCGCGGACGAATCGAAGAAAGATGAAATCGCCGCTTACCGCGCTGCCTGTGCCGCAAAAACCGAGGAAGAACGCACGGCGGGTGATAAAGAAAAAACCGGCGTCGATACTGGCGCGCGCGCGATCAATCCGGTCAATGGTCAGGAAATTCCAATCTTCATCGCCGATTATGTGCTGATGGGTTATGGCACGGGCGCGATCATGGCCGTTCCGAGCGGCGACCACCGCGACTTTGCGTTCGCGAAGAAATTCGGTCTGTCGGTGCCATGCATCATCGATCCGGAAATTGAGGGCATGGACGTGTCGATGGTGTCGGGGATCGATTCGGCGGTGGACGCGCATTCGATTCGCGAGGCCGTGTTGGCGGGCAACGCCGCGTGGTCGGGTCCGGGCAAGATGATCAACTCGGCGAACGACGAAATTTCCCTGAACGGTTTGCCAAAAGCCGAAGCCGTCGCGAAAATGAACGCGTGGCTGGAATCGAAGGACGCTGGCAAACCCAAGAAACAATTCCGTCTGCGTGATTGGGGCATCAGCCGCCAGCGCTACTGGGGGCCGCCGATTCCGATTATTTACGACGAAGACGGCAATGCGCACCCCGTTCCCGAGGATCAGCTTCCCGTCACGCTGCCCGACATCACGGACTTCCGCCCGAAAGGCGATGGCCGCGGGCCGCTGGCTAATGTGCCCGAATGGGTCAACACGACGTTGCCGGATGGCCGTCCGGGTCGCCGCGAGACGGACGTGATGGATAACTTCCTGGACAGCGCGTGGTATTTCCTGCGTTACCCATCCACGGGTGAATCGGGCCGCGCCTGGGACCCCGAGCAAACCGTCAAGTGGCTACCCGTCGATATGTACATCGGTGGTAACGAACACGCGGTGCTGCACTTGCTTTACACGCGGTTCATTTGCATGGCGCTCAGCGAAGCCGGGGCGCTGAAAATGGGCGCGTCGAATTTGAAGGACGCCGCCGAGCCGTTCAAGAAATTCCGCGCTCACGGGTTGCTTATCAAGGAAGGCAAGAAGATGAGCAAGTCGAAGGGCAACGTGGTGAATCCCGACGATTTCGTGCACGAGCACGGCGCCGATACGTTGCGCACTTACCTGATGTTCCTTGGCCCGTACCAGCAGGGCGGCGATTTCCGCGACAAGGACATTCAGGGCATTCGCCGGTTCTTCAACCGTGTTCACGCGTATTATTTCGAGGACGAAAAGCAGATCGTCGAGAACGATCAGTTGCCTAAATCGTTGCTGGTCAAGGCGCACCAGACGATCAAGAAGGTGGGCCGCGATATCGAATCGATGAGCTACAACACGGCGATTTCAGCCTTGATGGAGTTGATGAATATGCTGCGCGCCGAGGACGTTTCGAGCGACTTCGCCCGCGAGGCGTTCTGTATTCTGCTCGCGCCGTTTGCGCCGCACCTGACCGAGGAAATCTGGCAGGGGGCGCTGGGCAAGTCGGGCAGCGTGTTCAAGGCGCGTTGGCCCGAGTATGAGGAAGCGCTGACGGTGCTGGACGAGATCGAAATTCCGGTTCAGGTGAACGGCAAGTTGCGCGACAAGGTCGTGGTGGCGCGCACGGCGTCGAAAACCGAGTTGGAAGAAGCCGCGTTGCAAACCGAAGGCGTGCAGCGTAATTTGACCGATGGTGTTCAGGTGCGACGAGTTATTGTTGTGCCGGGACGGCTGGTTAACTTTATTATCAAGTAACTCGTAAGCGTTCTAAACCCGCTGCCGCCTCTGTGCGGGGGCGGGATATATCAATTATAAGTGGAATTGGTTCACCGCACGGACCAGGGGAAGATAAGACCAAGTAATTCTGAACGAGCAGTTAGACAATTATTTGTTCCCGGATGGTATTCCCTTGAACTTCGCCTGTCATGTGCTGCGAATAGCGTTTGTTATCGCATGGATGTGTCGTTGAACCGGAGCCGGTAGGGAATGTGAAGTATGCAACGCCCGCTTAAACCAGTGCGTATCGTGGTGCCTTGTTCTACGTCGAACCTGGGGCCCGGTTTCGATTGTCTGGGGTGCGCCTTTCGCCTTTACAACGAGTTTATTGTCCGTGTTCTCGATGGGGAAGGGGAAAACGAAATCACGTTTTCCGGTCCCGAAGGCGAAGGTTTGCGCCCGAATCCAAATAACCTGTTTTTCCGTGCGGCAGGTCAGTTTTATCGCCGCATCAACAAGCCCATGCCCCGATTCAGCGTGCATTCTATCGTGAATGTTCCGAACGCGCGTGGACTGGGCAGTTCCTCGACGGCTGTTGTGGCAGGGTTGATGGCGGCGAATCATTTTTCACGGATGAATTATCCGCGTGAGCAGTTGCTGCGTCTTGCCATTGAAACCGAGGGCCATCCCGACAACGCCACACCTGCGATTTTAGGTGGGTTGACTGCCGGGTTGATTGCCCAAAATCCTTTTCGGATTATAACGAACCGTTGGGTCCCGCACAATTCTTATGCGTTCGTGTTTTTCCTCCCGACATACACGGTTTCCACCAAACGTGCGCGTCATTTGATGCCCAAAGAAGTGCTCCTCACGGATGCAGTGGCGAATACGTCGCGAATGCCCTTGCTGATCGAGGCATTGATCATGGGCAAAGGCGAATGGCTCGATGCCTTGACCGAGGATCATCTTGTTTTGCCGCATCGAATGAAGCTCTACGCGCATTTCGGAAAAATGCGTCAGGTGGCGATGAAAGCAGGGGCTCATTGTGTGACGGTCAGCGGAGCGGGTCCGACAATGCTGGCGATATGCGATCGCAATAAATCTTCTGCCGTTATCAAGGTCTGGAAAAAACGTCTCAAGGAACTCGGCATGATTGGTCGCGTTGAAAATCTGGAAGTCGATACGCGTGGCGCGGTGGTAATGCCGTTGGAAAATGAAGAAGGATGAAAGAGAATCCTTATTCTTTCGCCTGGTTCCTTTCGCAACCTGTTTGAACGTTTGTCCGTGCTGCAACACGCGCCATCATGATGACGGCGAACAGGAATCCGAACAGCAAATATGTTCTGGGGATGAAGAATGTGTCTTGCAGGAACATCGATAGACCCAATTGCACATAACCCATGAATAACGCGGCAAAGGCGTTACGGTAAAATGTGTCGTCGAGCCGCGACGCATGATGAAACCCGCGTTGCCAAACGAAAAACGTGCTGATTGCGAGCATGATAAACAAAATGCACCCGACGATGCCGGTTTCAACCAGCAGTTCCAGGTAGCCTAAATCGACATAGTGCGTCACGTCGGTGTCGTAATGAATGCGATACAATTCACCGGGCGGTGTGTAGGATTTCCAGCGATCTTTGAAGTTGTTCAACCCGATTCCAAACCACGGATAGTCGCTGATCATGTCTTTGGCGACGACGACTTTATCCACGCGAACCGAGAGTGAAATATCGGGGCGGCCTTCGCCACCGATATTCATGACACGCGTGGCGATTTTCGTAATCACAAGCGGTGAAATTGCCAACGCAATCGCGCACATTACCCCGAGCAAAACCGCCCGGTGTTTGTAGCGAACCAGGAATAATCCCATCGAAAACATGGCCGCCAGAATAATCGGTGTTTGCCGGTTGAATGTCATCAGGCACAGGGTGATTAAAAACAGCATGCCTGCCAACGACCATGCTTTGCCTGCTTTGGTTTTTGACTCGATGTGCAGAAGCAACGCCCACGGAAGCACCCATGTCGAAGTAAACGCAAATTGAATGGCGTTTTTTGCCACGCCATTAATTCGCAGGTTGTCTTCGTAGAGCGTGTTGTCACTGAACCCGGCGAAAAAATCGCGCCGAAAGATGAACTCGAACAAACCGACAGAGTTGATCAAACAGGTGATGGCCAGCATGATCCATAACAAGCGCGAAAAATGCGGACGCTCGCGGTATGTGCTGGCTGCGGCGTACCCTACCAGCAGGTACATGAGCTGATTAATGCTGGGTTCGGCGTAGTGGGCTTTCATCAGTAGCCCGCCGACGACAGCATAGATGGTGATGAGAGCCAGCAGGTAAACGGGAGCGATGTTGGGCAGTCTGACACGTTTTCGGTAAAGTGAGATCAGCCACGAAATGACAAACGCAATTGCCAGCACACGGTTCAGCGAAAGCGGCAGGCCCGGCAGGGTGATTCCCGTGCCGAACCAACTGGCGAAGTAGAGCGGAAACGTAAAGCGTGGTCCTGTGAGGATCAACGCGATGAATCCTGCCAGTCCGAACAGGATTTTCATTCCGCGCTCGGGCAAGTAGTACGCGCAAAAACCCAGATAGGCAAAGATCATGACGATCATTGCTACAATGACCAGGTACAGACCTCCCAGTCGGCGCTCGATGCTGTCGCGCCTCAGCCAATCGATCCAATCCTGGCCTTTCATGGCATCGATGTCCCCATATTGAGTTGTTCCATGTGGGTGATGAGCTCTTTCCACGGAACCGTTTCCCGAACGGCGATCAGTTCGCTTGGCGGACAGGGTTCGGCGAAATGCCAGCACCGCACATCGTGTCCACTTAAAGCGTGAACGACCATGGGGACTAACGTGGGTTCGGGCATGACGATGTCGGTGATATGACGCCCGAAAACGATGCGTCCCAGGGCAACGCTCAACCCGGTTTCCTTGCCTCTCTTGGGCGACAGGGGACGGAGAAAATCATGGCGCGTTTCGAGTGGAAAACCCAGACGAATGACTTCGATCCCATCGTGGAATTCCGTCCAAATCCCCCCCAGATTGGCTTCGAGCCGACCGACGATCAACGTTTCGGCAAAACGACGCAGTTCCCGGTGAAGCTCCTTCTCAACGGATTCGTATTCCAGCAACAACACACGCATCAGGGAGTGTTACCTCCCACGGAACCGTTCGTCGGTTTATTTCCAAGGATCTGGATCAATTCCTGAATACGTAGCTGAAGCAGTGATTCTTCGATGGGTGTGAAGGAGTTGAAAAGCGCCTGCCGATTGGCATCGAGTGCTTTTTCCAGATCCTGACGAACAGCCGGATCTTTGACGGTTGGAATGGGCAGGCCTTTTTGATGGGACTTTTGTTGAAGCTCCAGGAGTTCGTTCATACTTTGGCGGTGACGTCCAACCAACATCAGTGCGTAACGCGCATAATCGGCTGCCGGGGGAGCGGGCGAAGAAACGGCTAACCGTTTTTCCATCAGTGCGATGGCGGTTTCGAGATCGCCGAAAATTTGTAACATCTGGACGGCTGAATCGACATAGACCTGGGGGTCGTGCTCGGCCGTTTGGACAATGGTCTGCAGGATTTTGTCCGCATCTTCTGTGTTGTTGTTTTGGCGGGCGACTTCTCGATCGATGATACGCCTCACCATCAGGCGATAATTGCGAAATTCTTTCGGTTCGTTGATATTGCGCGAAGACAACTCTTGCACGGCGCGATCTAAGTCGCCTTGGCGAGCAGCGATCAAGGCACGTTGGATTTGAATGTCGGGATTATCGCTGGCGGGAATTTTAGCGATCGCCTTGTTGGCCATCTCGGTGTCGCCTACCACGTTGGCGGTATTGGCCATCAATCGGATTAGCTCCGGATCGGCAGGCATCGCACGATAAAGTTCGGTGGCGTTCTCGTAAGCTTTTTGTGGATCGAAGTACGCCATCCGAATCAAAATATCGTTCACATACTCATCGTGGAAAAATTCGGGATGGAAATGTTTTAACGTCCGATACAACTCTGAACGGCGTTGTGTGTCTTCCGGGTCGAAGCGCAGTTTCCATTCCAGGAAAATCTTAATCGCTTCCGGGTCGCCGGGATTCATGCGTACCGATGTGTCGAGGTTTTCCATGGCGAGTTTTAATTCGGGACCATCATGCGTGTTGAAATATTGAAGCATGTGGAACATTGCGCGCAGGCGATAGCTGCCATGGAACCGGTAATAATGCAGAAGGCTTTCGTTGAGTTGAAATTGCCCTTCCTTGATGTGGTTGTTGATTTGATCCTTGGCGATGGCCAAATCTCTTTCCGAACCCGTTTGTTTGGCGTCGTTGAGTCTGGAAAAATACTCACTGGCTAATAACTGGTGAAGTTGAGCGTTCGAGTAATTCAACTCGCCGTTCAGCAACGCGAGCCGCAACCCGTCGTCCATTTGGCTTTGAGCGGAAGCGAGGAAATTGATCGCGTTGGGGGTTCGTTTTTCTATGAAGCCATTGATGTATTGGTTAATGCTCAGCGTTGCTTTATTCGTGACCAGAACCGCGGAATACCACTGTGCCGTATAGATACCCACCAACGTGACGACCATCATCGAGGCGCCGAAAATTCCAACGAACCAGGTGTTCTGAACGATCTTGGGCAATGGGCGTCCCGATGGCGCGGCGAGTCGCTTGGCGGCGGGGGCAGAAGCCTTGTCTTCTTCCGATGCCTCATCGCCTGACTCGCGTTCGGAAACCGCAGGCACGGGGATCAGCCAAAGGTGACGACCGGCGCTCCAGATGGCGAGCAAGATCAAGAGGGTCACCGCCAGCGGAGCAACACGGTAGGGGAAATCCACCAGTCCATGCGCCAGCAAGCAGATAATCGACACCAGAATCGACAATTGCAGAGCGATATGTCGTTGCCGGAAGGATTGGGTCATGGTGCGCCAACCCGCGACCAGAATGGCGATCACCGCCGTTAGGGCGAAACCCAGACCAATAACACCGACTTCGAGCAACGTTTGTAAATAATCGTTATGAGCGCGAAACGTGCGCTTGGGCGTCGGCATGATTGTCGATTCGGGATGGGTTTCGTAATACAGTCCCTGAGCTTTCGGATAGACGAAATGAAAACTGCCCCAGCCCGTTCCGCGTAAAAAGTGATCGCGCACAACGGGCATGGAACAAACCAGAATGCGCAACCGCGTTTCTGTGTGCAAGTGCTCGAACGTCAGGTGTTGAATGCGTTGAACCAACGGCACGTTGCGTCGATAGAACGGATTGTTGGGATGGGAAATAAATTGGCTCAGAAGGATCAGGAGTACCACCAGCGGCACCGCGACCCAGAAGGTGAGGCCTGGGCGCAGGGAAGCTTTTCGCGCCAGCAGGTACATCAAAGCGCAAAATCCAAGAAACAGAATCGGAATCACCGCACGGCTTTGGGCCATGATCAACGTAATGGCCATGAGCACAATCGAACCGATCAGAAGACCGAGTTTCCATTTGGAGGATTTGCGTGTGTGGCACATCAGGATTCCCCATGCGATCAACATGGGTGCCATCATGAACGAGGAAACGGCTGTGTTGTGTCCGATAATTCCACCCACGTCGTTCCGACTTTCCGTGGGGGGGAATTTACTCCAGATGTCGTACAATCCGGGAAGCTTCCATTGGATCAGGATCGAGATCGTAGCGGCAAATGTACCCATGCCGATGATCAGACCAATGATCTTGTAAACCTGTCGCCGGGTGCGAATGGCGTCTTCGACCACAATGAAAAAAGCAATCGCTGCCACAACCTGGAGCCAACTGACCAGCGAATGCAGGCTGCCGTTATAGGTCGCATCGATGGCTTGATTCGCAGCGAGTAAAGCGTCGCTTGGCGGTGGAGGCGACCACCCGACCCAGGGAGCAAAGCTGAGCAGCGACCAGACGGCGAAGCCTACGATACAAATGAGTGGGATGCGACGAATCCAGGGGCGGCTGGTTTCCGGTGGCGCCAGGCTGGGCGCATAGACGCGATGCCCGGAAACCTTTTCAAAAATCCGACCGGACAGATGCGCGGCGACGAGGATCAAACCGAGCATTAACCAGATCGTGGTTTTCAGCTCCAGAATCGGCATGAAGCCGCCGAGAAACGGAAATAGGTCCTGGATCAGCAGATTCAGCGGATTGTGGTCGAAAGCTTTGCCCCAAATGACGGGTTTGGGATCGAGGTTGTTGAGAAAGCCCCAGAGCTTGGCCTGCCAGTGGGGCGGGATAGCGAGGTTGTAGGCAATAACCGGCCCGATAAAGCAGGCAATCAGTGAAATCTCCGTGAATTTGCGGAGGAAAAGTGGAATCGATAGACGAGCGGGTTTGGCAACGCGTCGTGTTTTGCGTCGTCGAACGGCTGTTGCCGACGAACGCAACTTATCTGGCTTGGCGACCGTCTTGGACACAATCGGAGCGGAATCCGTGGACTTGGCGGTGTTCTTTTTTTCGGGTTTGGACGGCGACATAGCAGGTAGGATCGTCGGGATTTTCACCAGAAGTGTCAGGTTTTTTGCACGGGGAGAAAATCCTCGGTCGGGGCAGGGAAGCCAAGGGGAAAAACCCAGGAGGCGCGCGCGAGGCCCGATGCCACGCCCTCCGCTGTCATGACGCTTGCTCCTGTCGGAGGCAAGCGTCCCGCCAGCGGCTGCGCCCCTCGCGCGCGCCGGATCGTGACGGGCGGGCAGGCAGTGGGTTGTTGACGCCGCGACATCGAGGAGGCCAAGACTGCATAATTGAAAAAACGACCGATGGGGTGGGACGATGAAGTGGTTGAAAAGAATACTAGGGTTGGATCCGCCGGAACCGTTGGAGTCTCCCTTTGTGTATGTGGAGAACGACGACGTGGAGAACATGCAGCGGTTGCTATGGCACAATCGGAAATATCTTTATGAACGCGATTCGTATAATTCAACGCCTTTGCATCGCGTGAAATCGCGCAAAATGGCGGAGCTGCTGTTTTCCATGGGCGCCGATATCAATGCCCAGGGATGGATGTGGGGCACGCCGCTGTACAAAGCGATTTCCAATCGCGAGGTCGCGTTGTTTTTGATCAAAAAAGGCGCCGACGTGAACGCCACGACCAACCGGGGATGGACGCCGCTGCATTTTGTCCGCGACGTGGAAGTTGCCGAGGCGCTTCTTCGTAAAGGTGCGCGTTTGGAAGCCGTCGGCGATTTTAGTGCGACGCCTTTGTTGCGTGCCGTGTACGATCAACGCGAGGAAATCGTGCGTTTTCTGATCGAGCGCGGCGCGGACCTGAGCGCTCGCAATAGCATTGAAGGCAACAACGCTTTGCAGGAAGCGGCCAGCCAGCCGCATCCGGGCATCGTGGCGTTGTTGCTGGATAGCGGAATGGACATCAACTCCGTCAATGACGAAGGACTGACCGCGCTGCACATTGCAGCCCGACATGGCTCGCAGAACACTCATTTCGCCAAGGCCCCAGACGTTGCGCGTCTACTTTTGGCTCGGGGGGCGGACCCCAACATCCTCGATAAAAATGGGCGCAAACCCATCGATTACGCCAACCAGATGCAAGATTGGGCGATGAGCGAACTGCTTGCCGGGGCCACGTCCCAGCCAGCGGCCGACAACAGCCTGACGTTCGACGAATTGCGCTTGGCGTGCGTGCTTCCGTTCGAGAACCAGCCCGAAATCATCGCCGCTTCCTGGGAGGGTATCCTGGTACACGGCGACTTGTCCGCCTCGACGCCGGTCGTCCGGTCCAGTTGCGAATACCGTTTTCCGCCCGCAACGGGATTGGGTTGGTTGAACGCCGAGCATTCAAAAGTCGGTGTCGTCACTCGAAAAATTGCTCGAAACATTGTAGCCCTAAACGACGGGGGGATCGAAATCACCAACGTTGAGCCGATCGATACGAGTGAAGTTGCCGAGCGATATTGGATTCCCTGTTATGCAAATTTTTCGCGCCGGGGAAAATGGTTTGCCATCGATCTGGGGATGGAAGAAATCCGCCTGTTCCGGCAAGACAAAGAAGAGTTTCAAGAGTTAGAGGCAGGCGAGCGAAACCACTCGTTCGCCTTTTCGCCCGACGAGCGATTCATCGCCGTGGCGGCCTCGTTCCAGGGGGGAGGGTCTGTTAATTTGTACGATCTGCAGAGCAACGACGTTCCTCAACTTTGCCAGGAATGGTGGCGAGCCGATGTGGAATCCTCGGGTTCTGACTTTGTCGATACGTTGGCGGGTGTGGCTTTCTCAACGGATTCCAGGCACCTCGCCCTCTTCGAAACATCGGCCATTTACCACGATTGCAAGCCACCCGGTTGGCGCGGAAATCTCGTTCTGTTCGACGTCGAGCGCGAATCTCCTCTCTGGCAGCTGTCGATTGACGCGGAATTGACGGGCGACACGCGTTCGTTGCATGCAGCCGATGCCTGCATGGGTTTTATCACGGAGCCCTGTTTTCTAAACGGAGGTCAGCAGGTTGCGTGCGGAATTACACGCGGGTTGGTGTTGGTTTTCGACGCGGCAACCGGCGAGTTACATGAAAAACGGCAATTGGTGGATTCCGACGGAAGTCCAGTCCCTTACGACATCTGCCGGGTTTTCAAACTGTGCGACGGTTCGCTCTGGGCTTTGACGGCTTCGAGCGCTCGAATGAGTGGGAAACTTTACCGGGTAGAGTAACCCCTTGGGTTACAAGCTCCATTCCATGCTTGCCTTTACCCGGCGCGTTGGCCTAGTACCCTGTGCCTCGCACGGGGCCGGTTATCGAGGTCAGGGTGCGAGAAACTGACGATTTGAGGATTTCCCCTATGGCGCTGACGGAAACGATTTCCCAGCTGAAGCAATTGCGCAAAGAGTGCGAACAAAACCGGAGGTATCTTTGACGTCGAAGGCAAGCAATTGCAAATCGACGCGCTGGAGATGGAATCCCAGCACCCGGATTTCTGGAGCGATCAGGAACGCGCGCAAAAAACGATGCGCAAACTGAACGAAATTCGCGCGATGATCGAACCGTGGATCAAGCTCGAAGCCGAAGTGAACGAAAATATCGAAATCGGTGAACTCCTGCGGGAAGAACACCAGGATAATACGCCGGACGCCCAATCGCTGGCCGAACTCACCGAAGAGCTGAACAAGCGATACGATAAACTTGAAATCCAAGCACTGCTGACCGACGAAGCCGATCCGTTGCCGTGCTTTCTTTACATCAACTCTGGCGCGGGTGGCACGGAATCCCAGGACTGGGCCTCGATCCTGATGCGCATGTACGTACGTTGGGCCGAACGTAAAGGCTACAAGGTCGAAGTGCTCGACATGCAGGAAGGCACCGAAGCCGGTATTTCCAGCGCTCAGTTACGTATCGAGGGCTTCATGGCCTACGGTTACCTGAAAGCCGAAAGCGGTGTGCACCGTCTCGTGCGAATTTCGCCGTTCGATTCAAACGCGCGTCGTCATACATCGTTTGCTTCCGTTTACGCCTCGCCGGAAATTGACGACACCATCGAAATCGATATCGGCGTGAAAGACAAAGATTGGCGCATCGACAGTTTCCGCTCAGGCGGCAAGGGCGGTCAGAAAGTTAACAAAACGACCTCCGCCGTGCGTCTGGTGCACTTTCCGACGAACATCATCGTGCAATGTCAAAATGAGCGCTCGTGGCACCAGAACCGTGAAGTCGCCATGCAGGTGTTACGCTCGCGTATTTACGCGTTTGAATTGGAAAAACGTCGCAAAGAGCTCGAAGCCGTCGAAGCGGCCAAGAGCGACGTTAACTTTGGATCGCAAATCCGCAGCTACACGCTCCAGCCGTACCAATTGGTGCGCGACGAACGGACCGGCATTAAAATCAGCGACCCGGAAGCGGTGCTCGACGGCGATTTGGACGAGTTGATCGAAGGGTATCTGAAATCGAAACTGAAGGAAAAGACAGGGCTGGGGTCGTAAGAAGTTTTCAAACATCGCTTGCCCATTATTTACCACTCCAATGTATTTGGGGTGGTAAATTCATTAAGGCATATTCGATGATTTCACTCCTTGTCGAAAATCAGATTGCTCAAGTAAGAAAATTAGAACACGGGGAGTTCGATGAACAACATCGTTCTCTGATCGAAAACGCACGATACGATTCAGCAAAAAAACAATTAATATTAACCGATGAGCGATGGAAAACACAGTTTCTGGGCGCGGGGGAGGAGAAAGCTGTTTTCTTGATTTGCGATCAGGAGAACCGTGTTTTCGCGTTAGAGGTTATTGACGAAACCAGTTATCGCAACGGTCGCTTCGTAGGAGGAAAATATTTTTGTGAAACTCGTGCGCCGGGATTGACGCGTGTTCCCTTGCACGAAGATGCGCTGACATGCACGACCTTTACAGGCAAAATTAAAGCGCGAGAATTTGTTCATGGTTACGAATGGGCGAGGTTTCAATTCAATCCACGCCAACAAAGTTGGCTTGATCTATTATTAACATTTTGGCTCAGGTTCTGGTTGTTGGCAAAGTTTAAAAGTTATGCGGCAAGATACAAAGACGTTCATGAGCGGAATATTATGTTTGAAATTCGTAGCATGCGCGAAAGCGGTGTTCCTATTTTATGCAAAAACGCTGCAGGGAAATTTCTATTCGCGCGCGTGGGTTTGCAACCCATCGATGTTCGATAATTGCAAAAGGCCCGGTGGTAAACCAGGCCTTTGAGCAATCGTTTATACATTAAATCAATCCGCTGTTGAACCGGCTCCAACTTTGAACGCTGTGCCGATGGCCAGGCAGAAAAAAATCAAATCCATAAATCCCAATGTTTCCAACAGCATTTCTCCAAACGAAACGTTCTCGGAGAAATATGCTTTGGCCTCGTTGACCTGTTCCTGTTTCCAATCTTCGTAAGTTGGGTGGTTGTTATGAAAGTCGATCAGAAAGGGGATTTGTTCCGTTTCAAACCACTGCGCTTCTTCCTGGGTGATTTTTGTGTTTGTTTCTGCCTCGGTGTATCCGTGCTCGACCATGTAGATGCCGTATAAATGGCGTTGTCCGGCGATTTTCATAAAGTCTTCGGCATCGGTAACGTATTCCTGATACATGGACTGGGAAATTTCCGCCGCCAGTTCACTTTCGATATAATGATCCACCGACCATTGGACGGATAGAATCTTCCCGCCGCAAATCGACAGAACGGTTAATACAACGGCCAAAAAACCAGCACTGGCGCTGTCGCCTGCGCTCGCGGCAACGACGCCTCCCACCACGGCGCCGATAATCCATGCAATCCAGCCGATTTCCAAATTCGCGGCATAGGCAATGCCGCCCCACACCAAGGCTCCAACAATTGCTGCAACGATGCCCAGCCCCAAGGCTAAGCCAAAATTCCCGCCACCCGATTTCATGTGACCAACCTCATGGTGAATGTGATTAAAGATGCGTAAGGTGTGAATATTTCGAGGCGAAAGTCAAGCGTAGTATCGCCCAACGATGCTGGAAATCGATTATTCCACCTCTTCCTTCTTCCCAAAATCCTCGTCAATCGGCAGGAACGGAATGAACGCCAAACCCGGCAGGCTGAACAAAATCACCAGCCAGAAAAATACTCTGTATCCCACCAATTCCTGCAAATAGCCGCTCCACATGCCGGGAATCATGTATCCTAACGTCATGAAGCCGGTGCAGAGCGCGTAATGCGCGGTCTTGAACGACCCCTTGGCGGTGACGATCATCACCAGCAAGTAACTGACGAACCCGAAACCGTAGCCAAACGCTTCGATACCGACGCACACGTTGACGGGGACAAGGTTTTCCGGCAACACGGTGCCCAAATAAACGTAGAGAAAATTCGGAAGGTGCATGCCTGCCACCATCCACCAGATCATGCGCCGTAAACCATACCGCGCGACCAAAAAACCGCCCAATAACCCGCCAACTGTCAGTGCGAGCAAATACACAAACGTGTTGGTGAACGCCAATTCGCCCAGCGACATTCCAAGTCCCATGTTTTCCGGCAAATCGATCAGGAAAAGATTCTTAACCTGGGCCAGTTGCGCTTCGCCCAGCCGGAATGTGAGCAAGAACGCGAGCGTGAGGATTATTTTTTCCTTCTGGAAAAACGTCACGAAAACCTCGGCGAAACCAATGCGGCTGACGTCGGACATTTTGAAGAAAAACATGCGCGCCAAACGTCGCGCAGGCGTCGCGAACCAAACGCCCACGGCCAGGATAATCAGCACCAGGAATTTGCCCGCGGTGAAAAAGAACGTGAAGCCTTTTTGCGCGAGCGCCGTTGCTCCGTCCCCAATGGTGATGGTTTGCAGGGGGCCTTCGAGTTTCCCCACGCCGTACAGCACCGCCCAGCCAAGCGCCCACGGCACGGCCACCGTTGCCGTCAGCGCCAGCACCGGTTGGTAGAACGGTGGACGATCGCCCGCGATCGGCAAATCCGTCCCCGGCTTGGGCATGGTGAATCGGTGATAGATGAAACACACGAAATAAACGCCCGCGCAGAGCAACAACACCATCGACCAACTGAACGGGATGTTGCCTGCCTCGAATCGATAGGTCGCGTGAGCGGAATCGCGGATTTTTGTCGGCAACGTTGCCGTGATTGTCGCGGGTTCGCGCCAATTGTCGGCGGTGAACTCGATACGTTGCGTGTCCAGTTTAATCCCCTGGTCGTTGCCCGCCATAAAAACGCGCTCGAAGAAATTTCCGCGAGGAACAAGGCGCACCGTCACTACTTCCGGGTGCCCGGGAGGCGGCGCGTTGCCCAGACGTACCGACAGCGTTGCCGTCGTGCCCGCGTCGCCCTCAAGCGTGGTTGGCCAGACGACGATGTGTTGTTCTTCCACGGGAAACCCGACAGGGTCCTCGATAACGAACACTGGCCGAGCGTCGGGGCGCCACGCGCTCACCTCAACGTCGATGGGCGACGGTCCCGTGTGGCCTTGAATCCATCCGGCAGCCGCGATCAACAGCCCGTTTGCCGTCATCAAGGCCAGGCGAAACACCGTGCTGCGCACGCCAACGAAAAACGCCTGCTGCTTTTCGTTCAACGCCAGCATATAATGTCCGTCGCAGGCAATATCGTGCGTCGCGGCAGCCATCCCCATCGCCAGCAAACACCCAATGCACACGAAGAAAAATGGCGAATCGGAAATATCGCCCGTACCCGTCAAGGACGACACGGGCAGCCAGAACGACAACGCCGCCCCGAGCAAACATACCCCCACGGCGAACTGCATCCAGATCGTCCAGTTGCGCCGTGTCCCGTAGCGATCCACCAACGGCCCCCACAGCGGCTTGATCGTCCACGGCAGGCTGAGCAAACTGGCCCAAAGGAGCGTCGGGCCATTTGGAATTCCCATTGTTTTGAAAATCACCGCAAAGAGCTGGATTGCGATCGCGTATTGCAAGCCCTGGAGGAAATTGACCGTCGGTACCCAGGCCCACGGCGTGATGCGGCGCCCGGTGATATCGGGCTCGCCACGATGGATGCTGTGGTTGGCAGTGGAGGAGGAAGCAGCGGGAGTCGGATCAGCGGACATGAACGGGTAACTCGCATGAAATCAAGAATAGAAGCGAGAAAACCCACCCGACACGAACAACATCAAGGGGCAAAGCATCCCGTCGCGGTTCATTTTTCAATTCGCTCCACATCGGAATTCGACCAAATGCGTGAAAAACGGCTTAGTTTTGTTGCCTTTTTGTCCCGTCGTCTTGAAATGCGCAAAACCAACAAATCCAATGATTCCTCGCGAACTCAATTCGCTTGGGGACCATTTGAGGAAAGTTCGCGTCGAACGTGGGTACACATTGCACCAAGTGGCCAACATGCTCGGAACCAGCATCAATCGAGTCTTCGCCTGGGAACACGGAGTCTTGAAACCAAGTAAGAAGTTCCGTGAAATGCTTCTGCGCTGGATGGGATACAACCCAGACGACCTGGACGAACTATTCGACCCAAAACGAGTTCGTCAGTGGCGCATTCAGCATGGCCTCAGCCGTGCACATCTAGCCAAAGAACTTGGCCTTGCCGTCAACACCATCGAAACCTGGGAACGTGGCCGCTATGCACCCAGCCCGGAAAACGTCGCACAGCTCAAATCAATGATGGCCCGGATAAAGGGGCCGGTATAGCAGCTGGAACAATAAGTACTCGTTGTCTTATTTTGGCTCCTGATGGTTTGGAATCGTGCCGTAATGTTGTTCGATTTTAATGGCGGTGGTTCCTTTGAACTTCTCTCGCCACGCGCCGGGGGAGAGGCCGGTTTGGGCATGGAAAAAGTTCCAGAAGTACGAAGATCGTCGAAAACCGGATGCAGTGGCAATCTCCTCGACAGGCAAGTTGGTGTCGAGCAGTAGCGTCATAGTGCGACGCAGTCGCTGGCGCGAAATTTCACCCGCGATGGTTTCGCCCAGGAGGTGCCGGAACCGGTCCTGTAATGTTCGGCGCGAGATGTTGGCGGCGCGTGCCACGTCATCTACGCCTATGGGGTCGGCAAGGTTTTCTCGAATGAAGCGAAGTGCGACGACCACGGCGGGGTCTTCGACCGCTAGCACGTCGGACGACATACGCATGGCGATGCCCTTAGGAGGAATGCGAATGGTTGGCTGCTCGGATTTTTCTCCGGAAATAAGGTGGTCGAGCAAGGCGGCTGCCTCGTATCCCACCCGTACAGCGTTTGGCTCGACGCTGGAGAGCGAGGGTCGGATGGCGTTGCAAATCAGGACGTTATTATCGACGCCAACGATGGCAATTTCTTTGGGTACCTCGATCCCGGTTTCTTTACAAGCTTCGAGTACTTGGAATGCCAGTGTATCGTTGGTTGTAAAAATGCCGACGGGTTTCTTCAGCGTTTGAAGCCATTTGTTCAAACGTGTGGCGTTTTTTTCGTCGAGTAATTTTTGGCGCGGATTATTTACGGATGAGGGAACATATTTAAACTTACAATGATGACAATTGGCGACTTGGGCTGCTTGGAGAAAACCCGTCGCGCGAATTTTTTCCCAGGATACGTTCGACGATGTGCAGCACGCGAGCGCGCGGAACCCGCGCTCGATGAAATGTTCGGCGGCTTCGCGCCCGATTTCTTCATCGTCGGACACAACACAGGGAATATCGCTGTCTTTTTCGCTGAGAGAGAGGCTGACCGCAGGTAAACCCATTTTACGCAGCCACCCGGTTTGTGTGTTGTTCCACGTCAAAAAAATTAGCCCATCTACTCCTAAACCAGGTAGATCGCGGTAATCAGAGAATTTATTTTTCAACGAAAAACAATGGTGGTTAAACATTAAGCGCCAGTTCGGGTGTTCCTGTGCGTAATGGATAACACCGTGGTAGGCCTGGATGCGGTAGCTTTCGATGAAATTAGCGCCTCTGATATCCAGAGCGATATTACGAATTGGGTCGGTCATGAGTGAGTCCCGGTTGCAAATAGGTGTACGGAATCAACGATCTTTTAACCAACGACTTTAGGCGATTTTGGCAGAAAATAAAGCTAAATCTGGATTTTCCTAAAATCTCAATTTATTTGCTGATATTCAGAGTTGATGATCTGAATCGATTTTCGTAGGATGCAGTCACCCTCGCAGGTAGAGCGATTTTCCTCGCAACTCCGCATCTCGCTGAAAGCTCTGCCCAAAAAATTAACAATGTTCCGATGGAGCGTTGTGCAGCAACCTCTTGTGCTGTCGGAACGGAAAGTCAGGTGAAGTATGTTTTTCAAGAAGATTGGTTGGATCGCGGTTGGACTTACACTGGGTATGTTATCCCCCAAACCTTCAGAGGCATCCGTGATGATGCAGGGGTTCTATTGGGACACGCCGAGCGGCTGGTATAACACAATGAAAAGCAATGCCAACGGATTGCGTTACATGACTGGAGGCAAAGGTATCAATCGCATGTATTTTCCGCCTCCGAGCAAAGGCCAGGGCGGTGGTTATTCGATGGGATACGATCCTGCTGACTACAAAGATGTCGGCTCGTACAACCAACATGGAAACACGGCCACACGTTTCGGTACACAGGTTGAATTGACGGCCTCGACCGCCGAATATCGAAACCTGGGTGTTTCGACAATGGTCGATATTATTCTGAACCATCGCTCGGGTGGCGGCAGTGAATCGAATCCCAACACCGGCGGCAGCACTTGGACGGATTTCAGCGGGCAGGCTTCGGGTTTTGCCAAATGGCACTACAACCAATTCCACCCATCCACATCGGAATGGTGGGATGAAGGTGCCTTTGGTGGCTATCCCGACGTGTGTCATGTGACAGGGCCAGCCGCTGGCCAACCCTACGGCGATTTTTTGAGTTGGTCGGGGTGGCTGACGAATGGCAGCAACGCTGGATTCAACGGCGGTTGGCGATTCGACTACGTGAAAGGCTATCACGCCTGGATGTCAAAGGACTTCAAGAATGCCGCAGGCGGTTTTGGCATTGGCGAGTATTGGGATTCCCAGACCGACACCTTGGATTGGTGGGCGAATACAGCCGATTGCAGCGTGTTTGACTTTGCGTCTTATTACACGCTGAAAGACATCTGTCTCAACACCGGTGGCGGCGGATACCTGCCGAACGTGCTCGACTACGGCAAATCCTATGCTGCAAAGAACCAATGGCGCGCTGTCACGTTCCTTGGCAACCACGACACCGACGATATTTACACCGACAAGATGCTTGGTTACGCATATGCGCTGACCTATAAAGGTTATCCGTGCATCTGGTGGAAAGACTATTTCAACTACGGACTCGCCACGGTTGGCGGTCAATGGGGTAACGGTATCAAGCAACTCGTCTGGTGCCGCGAAAGCCTCGCCGGTGGCACAAACGGTATTGAGGTTCTAAAAAGCAACGACGGCGATTGCCTGATCTATGGCGCGTACGGATTCAGCAGTTCCGCGCCCGGTTACATTGTCGTGCTCAACGACAGCAGTTCGAGTTGGCGCGGTGCTTGGGTCCAGACAGGTAACGGCGGTCTGAAGAACAAGACGCTGAAATGCTATGCGTGGTATTCCTCCAAGTCCGGTCAGAACGTTCAACCCGGTTCGAAATTCTGCCAAAGCAACGGCTGGGTTGAACCCTGGGCAGCGCCGCGCGGTTATGCCGTCTATGCCCCCGATGGCCTATAATCAATATTCGCTCTTTCCCGTCTCTCTAACACCAGAAAATCCGCTCCGATTCCTGGCTTCGGAGCGGATTTTCATTATGGTTCTACAGCAAAGCGCTGGGGTACTCTATCGAACGGCTGGCAAGGGAGCTTCGGGTGGCTAATATCCGCCTCTGTCAAATCGAGACGGGCAAGGCGGCAATGGAGCAAGGGCTGCTGGGGTGGCTGGTGGAACGGGTGCGGGAAGAATTTCCGAGCAAGAAGGGGTAGGATAGCAGCATCAACCATCTGAAATCCTAACTTTCCCGCTGGATTCGCTCAAGTGGGGAAAATCATTCGCGCGCCTGTCCGAGGCGAGCATCTAAAAATTTGACGAATTCCTGCCCGACAAATGGCTGGCTGCGCGCAACTGATGCCAGCAAAGCGCCTCCTCCCACCCAACCTTCGAACCTTCCAGCATCCTCCAGCTTTGCACATGTAAGGCCATTCCGACGTGTGCTCCGTAGGACGGTTACCCGGAAGATGAAAATCGATGATTATTTTAAATGGCCTGTTAAAAGAAGAGCTATAATTCATTGATAAATCCGGCACGCATTTCATCGGCATCTTTGGCATTCAATACCATGGCAACCAATTGATGGACCCAAAGGCCATCCATGTTTGAGAAGTCCCACTAACGCTTTGTCTAGGCCCTAATCAGGTGAATGTGAGCCAGCAATCAGCAAAAACAGAATACAACTCAATCTGCATGTCTATTTCGATTGCATCTCATTTAATAAGCAACTACGAGATGAATAAATTAATAAAGTTACGAGAAAAAACTAAGGGTCCGTTAGAAAATTGCTTTCAAATCTGCAGCCTTGTAAGGGAGGGTTTTTAAATGGCTCGTCGCGCTTTTTACAGTTTCCACTACAAGCCGGACAACTGGCGTGCATCACAGGTCCGCAACATAGGTTCGGTTGAAGGGAACAAACCCGCAACTGATAACGATTGGGAATCCATCAAGAAAGGTGGAGATTCAGCAATCAAACGCTGGATAAACGATCAGATGTTCGGTAAGTCCTGCGTGATTGTACTCATTGGTTCGGAAACTGCTGGTCGCAAATGGATCAACTACGAAATCGAGAAGGCTTGGAACGATGGCAAAGGACTTCTCGGGATTTATATTCATCGCCTAAAAGACCGGTATGAAAATACAGGGGTGATAGGCTCGAATCCGTTTGATGAATTCAATTTCAGCGGTAAGAAGTTGTCCGCAATCGTCAGGGCATATAACCCGGCAGGTGCTACGAGCAAGGATGTGTATGAAACGATCAGCAGTAACTTGGCTGACTGGCTGGATGAAGCGGTAAGAATCCGAGACGCATACAAGGGGTAAAACACATGGCATATTTCACGGAATCTCAATTGCGAAGTTTCGCAGCGGACGCTTCAATGAAGCGGAAAGCATCTGTTAACATCAACGAGTCCGCAGGCGCTGCGGAACACACCCTATTCCTGTCGCACAGTCACAAAGACAAATCTATCGTCGAGGGCCTGATAATTTTTCTGGGGACTCTTGGTATAAACATTTATGTCGACTGGAACGATAGTGGCATGCCTAGAATAACGGATCGACAAACTGCCGACAGGATAAAGCAGAAGATATCACAGTGCAAGAACTTCGCCGTGCTTGCGACTTCGAACGCACTTGCCTCAAGGTGGGTTCCTTGGGAGGTCGGAGTGGCGGATCAGATCAAGAGTGCACGTGGAGTTTTTATAATACCTGTCGTCGATTCGACGGGTGTTTACAAGGGTAGCGAGTATCTTCAGCTCTATCCAACTGTAGAATCAACATCAAAAGGTGGTTGGGGCGTCTTTCAGCCGAATCAATCTACGGGTGGAATACTGCTTGAAGACTTCATTCAGCGATAGGGGTTTTGCAACTTCTGACTACTCAACGAGACTTCCCTGATGTCCGAAGATGACGAACAATCCACAATTACTTCCATCACCTATGCTTCGCTCGCGGGTGCACGCATCTGGTTGTCGGGTGCTGTTCCAGAGACCGAAGGAACAACGGAGGCACAGCGTGCTACGATTCTTGACTTCGTTCGCCGGTTTGCTCGGTCTGTTTTTGAACGAGGCGGGCACATCGTTCATGGGAGCCATCCAAGCTTCACGCCAGTCCTTCTGGAAGAGGCGGAACGTTATCAAAAGCGAGGCGGAATGAAGGATCGCTTGATGCTTGCTGTGTCTCGCCTTTGGTCAAAGGACACGTCGAAAGTTCCTACGGCTGATTGGCGAAAAGTCGCTATAGTTTATGAAACTCCGGAAGTAGGGGGGGAAAAAGCTCGTGATGAAAGCTTAGCCCTGCTCCGAAAGTGGATGGTCTCTCGTTGCGATGTGATTGTGGTCGTCGGCGGCAAATGGTGGCAATCGGTCGGAGGTCGGGCAGGCGTTCCACTGGAACTCGGGCTTGCGATTGAACGCGGAATCCCGTGCTTTCTTCTTGGCGGTTTGGGCGGCGCTGCGCAGGACTTCATTCAGCGGCATCCCGAAGTTCTCAACCAACTTAAGAACGGCCTTGATGAGGCTACAAACCGAGACCTTTCCACAAATACGGATGTCGGTAGCCTTGCAGAATTGGTTTGCACTTACTTGGAACGGCTGCCACTTGTCCGAGGCGAGGGGTCGGACGGCATTTCTTTCCGAATACTGGCACTGGATGGTGGAGGGCTCAAGGGAGCATTCACCGCATCAGCGATTGCGACCTGGGAGAAACAAACTGGCCTTAAGGTAGTTGATCATTTCGATCTCATAGCAGGGACTTCAACAGGGGGCATTCTCGCTCTTGGTTTGGGTTTAGGGCTTTCAGGTCAACAGATACTTAACTTCTACCGCAAGCGCGGTCCAGTGATTTTCCCAGTGACGCGAATTCGTGGCAGATTTTGGCACACCACCCGACACATTCTATTACCGAAGTACTCCCAGCAGATATTGCTTCGAGAGTTGGAGGCGGCCTTCTACAATGATGCTAACCCGATTTCTCTAAGAAATTCCCGTTGTCGATTAGTTATTCCGACCTACCACGCGGTAGCAGGCGCCTCCCATCAGTTTCGGACGCCCCACCATCCGGACCTGACGGCGGACGCCGACACCGAGGCCGCTCACGCTGCTCTCGCTACTGCGGCAGCCCCGACTTTTTTCAGCGCGGCAAGAATTTCGAACATGGTATCAGAGAGCAGTTATTTTGACGGAGGAGTCTGGGCGAATTCACCAGCCATGGCAGCAATCATCGAAGCAGTATGTTTCCTCCGAAGGCCGCTGGAGCGAATTGATGTTCTGAGCGTTGGAACAACTGAAGAACCATTCTCAGCTCGGCAACAAACGCGCGCAGGAATTCTTGGCTGGTTATGGAAGAGGAGAATTCTTGAGCTTCTTATGAATGTGCAGCAAGAGTCCTCTCTTCGCCTCGCGCGGCATCTTGTGGGCGACGCGAGATTTCTACGCGTCAACGCTGTCACTGCTCCCGGTAGCTATTGTCTGGATGGACCCAGAGAGATCGACGAGTTGGCTGATCTTGGCAACCGGGCCGCGCTTGCGCCGGAAATCCTAGGGCAAGTCAGGTCGCGCTTCCTGAATGGTGTTTCAGTAACGCCTTGGGAACGATTTCCCTGATGATGTGGTTAGGGGACTTTCAGTGCAAAGGTTTAGTGCACCCATACGATGATTGTAGCGGCATCGGGAAATAATCTATAGCGTTTGCCAGAATTCATGTCCGAATGGCGCATGTTTGTTGGTTGAGGGGTTTGCGTTCGAGCGCCCAGTTGAGTGCTTTGTCCACGCGCTCGGTGAGAGCGTCGCGGTCTTTGGCGACGAAGTCGGCAAACCACTTGGCTTTGATGACCAGCCACAGGCGCTCGATGGGGTTGAGATCGGGCGAATACGGCGGCAAAAACATCGGCTCGAATCGCCCCCACCGCAGCTGCTTGGATTTGTGCCACGAAGCGTTGTCCAATATTAAAATCTGGCGCGCGCGTTCGGGTTTCAAATCCTTGTTTGCTTCGTCGAGGAACATCTGAAAAACTTCGGCATCCGAGTGCGAAAATTCCAGCAAAAACGCTTCGCCTGTGCGCGGGCAAACCATGCCGCACACGTTGATGCGCAGGTGGTCGCCGTTTTTCGTGACGCGCGGTTTGCTGCCTTTTTTCGCCCACCGCCGACGCGGTCGCGGGTCGCCTTCGATGCCGGTTTCGTCTTGGAACCATAGTTCGACGTCTCCGTCCCCCATGAGGCGATCGACCTTCTCGCAGAAGGCGATTCGTTGTTTTTCGTCCTGGCGGTCGGGCCAGGGACGGGGCACCTTGAGGGTAAAACCGCGTTCGTGAAACAAGCGCACAACCGTGCGATAACTCACTTCTGTCTCCGTATTTTCCGCCAGCCAGCCGTGGAACTTTTTCGCTGTCCAATGCGTTTCGTCGGCCTGCGAAGGGTCCGCGATGATCGTCTCGAAGTACTCCTTTTGCTCCTCGGCGATGATGGCTGGGCGGCCCGGATGGAGGCGGTCGACAAGGCCATCGATGCCTTGCGCGTTGAACGCCGCCACGTACCGGCGCAACGTGCGCTCACCCAGATTGAACAGCGCCATTGTTTGCTCGAACGTGATTCCGATCAACAGCGCCTTGATCGCTTGCAACCGGGCCCTGGCTTTTAGCGTAACCGAGCAAGCCGCCGCCGTATCCAAGTCGGCGGACGTCGCGTTTTCGGGGTTCGGTTGTGTTCGTTGGCGGCTCACGCCGGTAGGTAAAACACAGACTGTTCCATTAAAAAAGGGAAATCTTCACCTTTGAGAAAATTATTTCGGCCAACTATTTTGGCAATCGCTATAAAAACACATCCTCACTCCACCACAAACACCTGCCACGGCTGTAGGGTTTGTGGTGAAAGCCCAGTTGCGCGTTGCGGGTGGAGCGCAGGGAAGATTTTGCCAAACTATTTTTTTACTTCTTCAGAAGTCGGTCTACGTAATTTTGGTGGAAAAATATTAAACTTCATTCTTATTCCTATCAACGCTGTGTATACAATAATAGCTATTGCAAAAGATATCCCTGTAGAAAAGATGAAAGCAAATCCATCCCACTCGGGAAGATTTGTAATTAGTTCTTTCCAAGAATTGAACGATATTACTAGGTACAACAAAGATGTTATTCTCAATTCTCTTGTATCGAAAGAAAAGAACAAAGTCTCTTTCCTCGCTATTGTCTCCTTTTTTTCTAAAGCATGAGGCGGAAAAATTTGTGTAAACAACCTCAGTATAAAGAGAACGACATAAACACATAATGAAGTCAGAAAAATCAGCAAGAAACGTTCATAAAGTGCATTGTTGCCGGATGCACCCGAAGCGCAAAAAAAAACAATGGTAACTATCATAGCAAGACAGATCATTTCACGCAAAAGAACATGGTATTTTATTTTCATAAAATCCTCACTAATCATCAACTTTTGGACGTTTATTTTCATCTATAAAATCCCAAATAATACTTGTAAAGTTTGGAGCAATGACCTGTGTACCAGCTGACCAGCCTATGGAATCCCATAGGTCATCAGCTATCACAGAACCTTCACCAAACCCACTCCCTGAACTTGCACTGTTGTCTCCTATGGCGCCAAATAATCCTCCCAACACACCATTTGTTGCTGCTTTCCCCACATGATCACCATTAATTAAAGCTTGCGCCACATTGGAGTAAAGTCCTGATCTTGACCCAAGATCACCGCCCTCATCTGCTAATACCATACCAAGTGCACTACCGCAAAAATCGCCAACAAAGGCATCTATAATATCTTTATTACTACCTGGCGTTTTTGAACGATCAAATGCTCCTTCTGAACCTGCCGAAATAGCTCCAATGGCACGTGCACCTGACGCAGCAACACCAGCAGCAGTTCCGCCCGAAATCGCCCCCACAGTTCCACATGTTGCTGCATATGGAGCTGCGATTCCAGCAGTTGCCAAAGTGATGGCTGTCTTTTTTGAATTTTCTTTTGTCCACAATGTGGCAAAGCATCCCCCAACATATGCACCTGCACGAGAATAGGGACCTGTATTTGGATTGTTGATTATGGCAAGATAATAATTTTGAGCATCTTGGGCACATTGTTCTCCCGCCAGTAAACCATATTTGTCACGATAGTTTATTGGGTTTCCTCCAACATAGGCATAATAGTTCCAGCCTCCTCTCAATCCTATAGGGTCACCCTGCATAAAGCGTTTGGATCGTGGATCATAAGTTCTATTTCTGTATTGATAAATTTCTAAATTCGCGTCCCACTCGCGGCCGGTGTACAGCATCCGGTTCTCATACAACGAACTGGCGATTAAAGAACCGACGCTGTCGTAGAACGTGGGTAAACCATATGGTTCGTATTCATAACTTTCAACGATGACACCAGTTTCGTCCACCAACGCCAATACACTGCTTAAATGATCACGTAGGTAGTAGTAGGTTTTCCAAGCGGTACCTTCTTTCTTCACGAATCCCAGTTGGCCGTCTATTCCAATACCACCAAGGATGTAAACTATTTTTGGCGAAAGGCTGTTATCCGTATCCGCAATGGTTTCCCAGCCTTTGGTATATATATGACATTCACTCTGATCTGAAAGTCTGCGATTACCAACGTCATACTTCCACTCTTTAGTCGAAGAATCCGGCAGTTCTGCTGCAATCATGCGGTTCAGCGCATCGTATTCATAGTTCCATTCCAAATACGTGCCGATGGGATAATCGCCAACGACTTTGCGAATCAAATTCAACCGGTCGTCGTAGAAATAAAGCGTGTCGGAATCAGCCAAGTAATCCACTGGAATCGTCGAAACGGTTTCGTAACCGGACGGCTCTTGAGCGTCGCGTAGAGCTTCGAATTCGACTTGAACGGTCAGCGTTGCGTTCGATGCGGGCGGCGTAAATTGCGCCACGACGGCGTAACTTCCCGTTTCGCGATAGTCCGTCCCCGTCGCGGCGCAGCAATCGACGGTCGCGTCGCCTTGCCAGAGCACGTTCGCGCCGTTTTTGACCGTCACGCGGGCGGAAACGATGTTCACATTCTCGTCCACGTCGAACGTGCCTTCGACGGGCAGCGACAACATCGGCAACGCGCCCGCGAGCGTCGCGCTGGAGAGTTGATTGTGGCTGCTGGTTACGGTGCCCATGGTGATCGTCAATTCGTCCGACGTATAAACTCGCAAATAAATTATGGTACTCCTAGTATCCGATCTGTGACTAAAACTCCTTCCTTGGAGAACTCCATATAGTGTCCTTTCACCAAATTGAATGAATAACTACTACTCGTAGTCGGTAAACCAATAGATGAGATAATAATGGAACCGTTTTTACGTTTTTTTGGATCATATACCGATATGCGTAAATCGCATTCAGTCCAACCGCTATATATCAAAAACTCTGCTGTTCCATATTCATCTGTAATTTTTACTTCACTGTATGTAGAATCACAACTATCATGACCCACTATTTCAAGATTATCAATTGGTTCTCCCTCTTCATCTACTATATTGATCCTAATCTGAAGTGGAACGGGAGGATTTCCTTGAATAGTTGTACATCCACTTAGAAGAATAGACGATATCCAAGCAAAAATGCAGAACATTCTTTTCATGTTAATATCCTTTAATAGAGTCTGATAGGTAGTTTTTTCGGACGCTGATAGATAAGATCATGCCGCTCGATTGCATCGGGTATTCCATCACCATTAATATCCCATGGTTTTTGAAGTATATCCGGTATGCGGTCTCCGTTTGCATCAGGGTCATGTGGTCCAAGAATAATAATCCCAACACCCGCACCTACTTTTGCTGGCCCTAAAGCTGGAGGTACAAGCAATCCTATTCCAAGACCTGCAGTATTTGCAACAACATCACCTGTAGAATCGACTATCCAGGGTAATATTCCTTGCATCCTGCATTCCCCTTCCATCGAGCCTAAATCAATAGTCTCATGCGCAACACCACCTATCCAAATAAACGGTGCGGAAAAAGGACCATGGTTACTTGCTAGCGCGGCATTGGTAGCACAATGCCAACTATGCATTCCATTATTAGGGTCTCCTTTGTACCTAGGATTCGCCATGTCAATTTCGTCGTGAATGCTTTGAGGAACCAAAAAATCACCAGTCGGAGCTTTTACCCATTGGTCATTAATATCTTTTGGTATTCCGATAATAAACCCTGGATCACCGTCAATTATTCCCTTAATTGGTACACCAATTATTGGTGGTAAATAATCATGGAAAAAATCACCTAATTTCGATAACCCCATTGGATCAATATAGTTTACCGGATTGCCACCCACATACGCGTAATAATTCCATCCGCCGTTTAATCCAATCGGATCGCCCTGCATGAAGCGTTTCGATCTGGGGTCATACGTTCTGTACCGATAGTGATACATCTCAAGATCGGCGTCCCACTCACGTCCCGTGTAAAGCATGCGGTTGCCGACAAACGAATCGGCTATTAATGTTCCGGTGCTGTCGTAGAACGTTGGCAAACCGTAGGGTTCGTATTCATAAGATTCGACAATCGCACCGGTTTCATCGACGAGAGCCAGGACACTACCAAGGTGATCACGCAAATAATAATACGTGCTCCACTCCGTCCCTTCTTTCTTCACGAAGCCTAATTGCCCGTCCATGCCGCCGCCGAGAATGTAAACTATATTAGGCGAAAGGCTGTCATCGGTATCTGCAATTGTTTCCCATCCGGGGCCGTAAATATGGTTGCCGTCGGAGCCGCCCAGACGCCGCGTTTGCGCGTCGTAAGTCCATTCTTTTCGTTCGTTGCTTGGCAATTCCGCTGCCGTCATTCTGTTCAGCGCGTCGTATTCATAGTCCCATTCTAAATATGTGCCGCTGGGATAGTCTCCGACGACTTTCTTAATTAAGTTCAACCGGTCGTCGTAAAAGTACAATGTATCCGAGTCGGCCATGTAATCGACATAAGTCGTTTCAACTGTCTCATAACCCGAGGGGTCCTGAGAATCACGCTTGGCTTCCGTGGTAACAACAATCTCGAACGTGGTGTTCGAAGTTGGCGGCGTGAACTGCGCCACAACAGCGTAACTTCCCGTTTCGCGGTAGTCCGTCCCCGTTGCGGCGCAGCAATCGACGGTCGCATCATCTTGCCAGAGCACGTTCGCGCCGTCTTTGACCGTCACGCGCGCGGAAACAATGTTCACGTCCTCGTCCACGTCAAACGTGCCTTCAACAGGCAGCGACAGCGTCGGCAACGCGCCCGCGAGCGTCGCGGTGGTAAGCTGGTTGTGCGTGCCGGTTGCGGTGCCCATGGTGATCGTCGTCGAATGGTCGTCGAGCGATACTGACTCCAAATTATTGACGATATCAAGCTGGAAATCCCACTCGCGCAACTCCGTCCCCGTGCCGTCTTTGCGGATTTCGTTCGCGAGCCGCCCGAGCGAATCGTACGTGAACAGCCGCTGGCGGAAGAGTGCGAACGTCTTTTGAACACCACTGACCGTCGGCGTGATGGTCGAAGAACCGGGCTCGACCAGCGGATCGGTCGTGGCGCGATATTCGCGCATTTCGCTGATAAAGTACGGATATTCGCCGTCGAGATGAATCGCGCTGCTCCAGTCCATGCCGCCGTATTCGTATTCCAGCCGCAGCAGCGGGTCTCCGTCCCTGTTTAGGTACGTGACCGCCGTCGCGCGGCCCAGCGCATCGACTTCCGAGAACGTGGAAATGCCCGAGGAACCGGCGCCTTGCGTGATGTCCATCTGATCGACGCGGCCCGAACCGGCCAGATAATTGTAGTCCACCGCAATGTCGTCGGGAGCGGAACCGCCCAGGTCGGACAAATCGACATCGACGCTCGTGACGCGGCCAAGGCCCTGCGAATCGTACGTGAACGAGTAATCGCCCACGGGTGTGTTGACATCGGTGACCGTGGAACTGTTCGCGTGGTACGCGATGGTAATATCGGCGGTCGGATCGCCGGAAAGGAAACCGTACTCGGTCCGCGCGGTCGTCGGACGCGAGAAATTATCGTACGCCATCGTCAGGCGGCTCGTCTCCGTCCCCGTGACGGTTTGACCGTCGTCGGTGTAATCGGTTTGCGCGATTCCCCGCGCGAACGTGCCGATCAAATAATTCGCGTCGCCCGGAAAATACGGCGCGAGCGAATTAGGCGAAGTGTAGGAATCGTACGAATACGCGATTTCCACGTCGCCTCCGGCGTGCGTCGTGTCGCTTGGCGTATTGCGCACGTCGAGCGATTCGATATGCCCCCAATCGTCGTAATCGTACATCACGATGGAATCCACGGTCGAGTTGGTGAGCGTGCCATCGGCGCTAATACCTGCGCCAACCGTCGCGGACCAGTCCCACGCCACGCGGCGCGTAATGCGTCGAACGGCTCCGTTTGGATCGTAATAATAATGATTGCCGTGTTCGTCCAGGTCTTGATTCGCACGCATGCAACCGCAACTGGACTGAGCGAAGTTGCGGCGATAAACATTGCTATCGGGTCCGGTGAGCGTTTTCAAAACGCCGCTTTCGTCGTATTCGCGTTGCGAAGACGATTCCACGGTCGAGCCGTCGCGACCCAGGAATTCCGCATTGGAAAGTTGCATGGCTTCGGTGTATTCAAATTGCGACACGCGGCCATCGATCCCTGTGATGTTGTCCACTAAATAAAGCGAAAGATACTCCGTCGCGGTTTTCAAACGATGGCTGTTCATTTCGGGATAGAGCACTTCCCACACGCGGCCCAGCGGGTCGGAAGTCATGTTAAGCGTTAGCGTCGTAATCCCGTCCGAATCGTCCACATCGCTCGGGTCAGCATACGTCACCGACGTGACGTTGCCATAGTTGTCGTATGTGTATTCGATGTCCGAAAGATCGGTCATGCCGCCGCCGGGAACTTCAAACGAAATGGTTTCGACATATCCGTTCGTGTTGTAAGTAAAGTGCGCTTTGGCGTTGGCAGGCGCGGGGCCTTGAATGGTGGTGACAAGGCCTTTGACGTTTGAGGCGTTGTAAGGCGATTCATCGTAAGTAATATAGGTAATATCGGTCGGAGACGTTACCGCGTCTTCGAGCCAAACGGAGTTGACCTGGCCGGTGTTTTCACCCGTTGTCGTGACGTCAAAATTAATGGTCGTGCCGTCAGGTAATTCAATCAAGGCAAGATATTCCCCGTCGTACGTGAAGCTAACCGTGGGATGCTCGACGGTTTCCCAGTCAATCGTGGAACTCGCTGTGCGAAGCGAGTGGGTTAACACCGGCTTGTCGCCGTCATATTCCGTTGCGGAATGATAATAGAATGTGTCGCTGGTTCCAGGAGCTTCGGAAGTTCCCGTCGTTATTGTCGAGGTAAGATTATGGCCTTGATAGCCGTAGTTCGTGCTAACCACGGGAGGATCGGCTTCGGCGCCTTCTTTTCCTAAGAAATGGCTTTCGAGAATTTGATAACTTTCATTGTCCACCACGTATTCGGTAACAGCGTAGCCCTCATCATCGGATAACTTGGTTTTCACAAGTCGCTCGTCCGGCGCGGGCGTTGTCGTGGGGTTGTCGTAATCGTGGTATTCAATTTTGACGATTTGCGAAACCGCCGTTCCGTTTGTGTAGTCGATTTTTTCCGATGCTGTCGCATAAGGAACGCGATTGATCCAGCGATAATCCCACTGGCTCATGGATTCAACGTATGAACCAGCGTCGTTATCGGCGACTTCTTTTTTGGTTTTCAGAAGCGGAATGGAACTTCCCGGAAAAGTATCGTATTCATATTCGGTATGATAAAGCAGCGTTTCTTCCGAGTCCATCGGATTGGGGAAAAACTTCGTCACACGGGCCAAAGACTGATTGATTGGTTGTCCGGATGGATAGGCGTATTCGATGCCAAAATCGCCATAAGTAATCGTGCGAAGTTTATGCGTCACTCCGCCGATACTAATGGTTTCTCCCGCATCGTAAACATTAATCGGATCGTTTGGCCTGCTGGTATGGACGATTCTCAAGTGATCGCCATCGGTATGATCAAACGAATTCAGTCCAAATCCTTGAATGTAGCCATTGCCTTGCGCATCTTCCGTCCCAAGAAATGCGCCATTGATATCGAAATACAACCGGACGCCGTTTTTGAAAAGCAGGGTGTATTTGACTGTTGTCGAATTGATCTTATTGTTGGTTGTATTGAGCGCTGGAAGCCCGGAAGCGGGATTTTCTTGATCGTCCTTGGGGGGATCGAACCCACGCTTCAATTCCATTTCAGGAAAACTGTTGTAGATGGTGGCATTGGTAAAATATCCATCATCTTTCATGTAAAAAATTGCACGGCTTCTAGTTGTGGGCCATGGTCCTGGAGGTAAAACGGCTGTCCATGCATACCACAAAGGTTGACCGCTTGGATCATCCTCTATACCGACAAAAGTGCGTTCTAATCGCACGTCGGTTGAAAAATCCCATCCGGGTAAAAAGTTCGGCGTATCGTTGATGCTGGATGTTGGTGGCGGAGATGATAAACCAAAACCTAATAGCGGCACATAACCTGGAGCCACGGGAATCCAACAATTCCACTCTGGATGACTTGTGCTCTCCGGCTGACGTGTCCACACACCAGTATCATTACTTGAGCACAATACATTAGGCGGTATAAGAAAATTAGTGCTCCCCCCGGGTGACATGGGATAAGGCATCGGCAATGGTTTGTACCGGCCTGTGCCCGTATTAAAATTGGTTGAGAAATCCGCCTCGCGTCGTTGACTCCCATATCGTCTTCCAAAAATGGGAGACATCTTTCCGAAAGGCGGGATAAAATCGATGATTCGCTCGTATTTTTCACCCGTGACAAAGTTTACAGGATTGCCCGTACATTGAGTTGGGCAAGTGTAATCGGGTGGTGCTAAACCTTCGGTTTTAGACGGAAAAGCAGAAGAGGGATCAGAAGTACATAAATCTTGGTTAGGATCGACCAATTTGATCGCAACCCAGTCAGGAACCCTATATCCATTTAGGGATCCAAGCATAGTTAGACCTCGTAATTGCTCGGAAAAATTACCTAAAACACACAAATATTCATAGTTTCCATTTCGGCTAACGGTAATATAATTTTTTGTGTCGCACTCATCAGTGGATAAATCCGCTCTATAACCTCCTCCACATGTTGGGTATTTTGGATTTATTGTTCCAATGCAAATGTCCGAAACTCGAATTAATTTCAATGTGTGAAGACTAATCGTATAGTTGCTACCATTATAGTCTGCTGATCTTAATTGTTCTACATATACAGGGGTTACATCTGGACAGTCTTCGGCCCAAGCAGAAGTAAACAAGCACAGTATTGTCGCGGCAGTAGCTAAAACTCGTTTCATCATGATCCTCGCTCGAAAATAATCCTACTCAGAATTTA
>CAZOKZ010000013.1:0-72150 GCA_964580585.1 uncultured Candidatus Sumerlaeota bacterium
CTGCTGCCGCGCGAAGAAGAACCTCAGATCAAAGTTCCCATGATCGACGTGATGGTGGCAATGCCGGGATCGAACGCGCTCGAAATCGAAAACCGCGTCACGCGACCAATGGAAAAATTGCTCTATGAAATTCCCGGTGTCGAATATGTGTATTCCACGTCGCAGGAAGGCCAAAGTCTGGCCATCGTGCGTTTTTACGTTGGCGAGGACATCGAGGATTCCATCGTCAAGCTGAACCAGAAGTTGCAAACCAACTTCGACCGCATTCCGCACGGTGTTTCGGCGCCGCTCGTTAAGCCGCGTTCCATCGACGATGTGCCGATTCTGGCCGTCACGTTTCACAGCGACGCGTACGATCACTACACGTTGCGGCAACTCGCCGTGCAGGTGCACGAAAGCATCGCGCAAGTCAAAGACGTGGCCGAAACGCAAATCATTGGCGGTGCGCATCGCCAGGTGCGCGTGCTGCTCGATCCCTCGAAACTCGCCGCGCGCAACCTGAGCGTTGCGGGCATCGTGCCGATGCTCCAGCAGGCTAATCGCCAACTGGTTTCCGGTGGCGTGACGACGGACGACCAGGAAGTGCTCGTCGAAACGGGCGCCTTTTTGCGCGACGAACAAGACGTGGCGAACGTTGTGGTTGGCGTGTTCAACGGACGACCCGTGTACCTGCGCGATGTGGCTACCGTAACCGACGGGCCGGAAGAACCCACGCAATACGTCCTGTTTGGCCAAGGCGCGGCGACCGCGTCCCTTGCGCACGAACAACCTGCCGTGACAATCACCGTTGCCAAGCGCCCCGGCACCAACGCCGTGGTGGTGGCCGACCGTGTGCTGGAAAAAAGCGAGACGTTACGGGGACGGAGCATTCCCTCCGATGTCGAAATGACCATCACACGTCATTATGGACGCACCGCAGCGGAAAAATCCGACGAACTGTTGCTGCACATGGGCATTGCGGTGCTCAGCGTCGCGATCCTGATCATGCTGATGCTCGGTTGGCGTGAGGCAGGCATCGTTGCGCTGGCGATTCCCTCGACGCTTGCGCTGACGTTGCTCACGTTTTACCTGACGGGCTACACGTTGAACCGTATCACGTTGTTCGCGTTGATTTTCTCGATCGGTATTCTTGTCGATGATGCGATCGTGGTTGTGGAGAACATTGTGCGGCACTATCATCTGCCGCATCATCGTGGGCGTTCCATGGCGAGTATGGCGATCGAGGCCGTTGCCGAAGTGGGCAACCCGACAGTGCTCGCGACGTGGGCTGTCATCGCAGCCATCGCGCCGATGGCCTTTGTTGGCGGGTTGATGGGGCCTTACATGCGTCCGATCCCCGTCGGCGCCAGCGCCGCGATGTTCTTCTCGCTCGTCATTGCGTTCATTGTTACGCCATGGGCCGCGATCCGGTTGCTCAAAGATAACAACGGCAATGTGCCCGGCGAGATCGACGAATCGACTCCGTCCCCCCACGCGAACATCGAACACGACGAAGATTTTTTCACACGCCTTTATCGTCGAATCATGGGTCCGATTATTCATCATCCCCTCGTGCGTTGGTTGTTTCTGATTTCCATCACCGCGTTGTTTGGCGCGGCATGTTATTTGGTCGTCAACGGCGCAGTGAAAGTTAAAATGCTGCCCTTCGACAACAAGAACGAATTCCAGATTATCCTCAATATGCCCGAGGGCAGTTCGCTCGAACGCACCACGCAAGCCGCGCGCGAAATCGCCGCCGCCGTGCGTGTTGAACCCGAAGTCACGGACTACCAGGTTTACGCGGGAACCGCAGCGCCGTTTAATTTCAATGGCCTCGTGCGCCACTATTATATGCGGCAAGGTGCGCATGTCGCCGATTTGCAAATCAACTTGCTTGGCAAGCACGAACGCGTTGCACAGAGCCACGCTATCGCGTTGCGAGTCCGTCCCCGCGTGGCGAAAATTGCCGAAAAATACGGCGCGCGTGTTGCCGTTGCCGAAGTCCCTCCTGGCCCGCCTGTACTGCAAACGCTCGTCGCGGAAATTTACGGACCCACGCCCGAAGCCCGCATGGCGCTCGCCGAAAAAGTGCGCGATATCTTCCGCAATACCGAAGGCGTCGTTGACATCGATTGGTACGTCGAAGCCGACCAGCCCAAAACGCGTTTCGTGATCGACAAAGAAAAAGCCGCGCTGCACGGCATCAGCGCCTCGACCATTTCGCAAACGTTGCAAATCGCCGTCGCGGGGCAATCCATCGACCTTGTGCATATGCCGCAACAACGCGAGGACGTGAACCTTGTGCTGGAAATGCCGCGCGAATTGCGCAACTCGCCCGAAGAACTGCTCGCCCTGCGCGTGCGGTCTGGCGATGCGAACGCATTGCCGGAACCAGGACCCGTCTCCGTCCCTCCGCTCGTGCCGATGCGCGAACTCGTGCATCTCGAACGCGGCATTGCGGACAAAAGCATCTACCACAAAAACCTGATGCCGGTAACGTATGTTACTGCTGATGTGGCGGGCACTATTGAAAGTCCCGTTTACGCGATTCAACAAATCAACCACGAGTTTGCAAAATTGCGCGCCGCCGATTTCGGAGGGACGGAGGGCAACGTTGGGCTTTACAACCTCTTCATGCCGTTCACCGATCAGCAACCCGCCATCAAGTGGGATGGCGAGTGGCAGATCACGCTCGAAGTATTCCGTGATCTTGGCATCGCGTTTGTCGCCGCGTTGATCCTGATTTACGTGCTCATGGTCGGGTGGTTTCGTTCGTTCGTCGTGCCGCTTGTCGTTATGGCCGCGATCCCGTTTTCGCTCGTCGGAATTTTGCCTGCGCACGCGGCGATGGGTGCGTTTTTCAGCGCCACGTCGATGATCGGTTTCATGGCGGGAGCGGGCATTGTCGTGCGCAATTCGATCATCCTCGTCGATTTCATCGAGTTGCGCCGCCGCGAAGGCATGCCGCTTGCCGAAGCCGTCATCGACGCGGGCGCCGTGCGTTTCCGGCCCATGCTGCTGACCGCGCTGGCCGTCGTCGTAGGCGCCGCCGTGATTTTATTCGACCCGATTTTCCAAGGCCTCGCGCTCTCGCTTATGGCGGGCGAAGTCGCCTCGCTGCTCATCAGCCGCATGGCCGTGCCGGTGCTGTACTCGATGGTGGGGACGGTGGAAAAACAATAACCGCGAAGCCACCAAGGCGCGAAGGAAGGCGAAGACAAAGTTCTTTGCGAATCTTTGCGTCTTTGCGGTGAAGTATTTATTTCTCTCTCGAAGCAACAACTCTTGCCGCCTCGGCGTTTACAAATGAAGACTCTTTTCTGGCCGAGGCCGCACGATGTCCCTTTACTTGCTCGAGAAACCCGCCATGTCGCCCATTACGGTTCATGAAGCTACTTCCCGCTACGACGACGGCGTGCGCGCGCTCTTTCGCGCTGCGCATGTGCCGATTGATGGCGCGTTTTGGGCGCGGGCGTTTTCGCCCGATAACCCCGGCGGCACGGCCAGCCAACCGCTCGTTGCCGTGGACGAAGAAACCGGCGCGGTCGAAGGTTTTTTGTGCGCGCGACCGATCAAACTTCATTTCGAGGGCGAGTTTGTCGATGCGCAGGTGCTGCACGATTTTGTTCTGCGTTCGGGTCCTGCCGATTTGGGGTCGGCGGGACATGCGATGATTCGCGAAGCGCTCACTCGGGCGGAAATGACAATCGTTGCGGGGGCGGGGACGGCACTGACACCTGTGCTCGAGGCCGAAGGGTTTTTGCTCGCCGGTTTTTTTTCGCGCATGCGATTCGATCCCGTCGATGGCGATTCTGCGCGACCCGACATGACGTTGCCGTTTGTATTTTCACGCGCCGACGATTTTCCTCCAGCGCTCGAAAAACTCAACCAGGCGCATCTGACTGAAAAACGCATCTTTCGGATGCGCGATTTTTCTCAACGCACCTGGCTCTTTGCGGGACCTGCGCCGGAGTTTGAAATCCTGATCGCCGCGGAAGACAGTCCGATCGATGCTTACGTGGTGTTGCGCACCGTGACGGGGCGGTTTGGTCCGGAACTCCATGTCGTCGATTTTGCGTGTCCGATTCATGCCGCCAAACGCCTGTCGCTCGCGTTGCGAGAACTAGCTCACGAACGCCAGCAAACGCTCTACGTCAGTTTTTTCGGCCGTGCCTGGAACGATGTCTTTATGAGCGCAGGTTTTCAACTCTTGCGCGCGCGATGGGCGCTGCAATTTCAGATGCGCGATCCCCGGCAACGCGCCATTTCCGGTGCGCTGATGCGTTCCGAGTCCTGGTTCTTCACGCCCGCAGACGGGGAAATCGATCACTGGTAAAAGGAAGAGCAAACCACAGAGGCACGGAGACACAGAGGAATCACGGAGGGAAAATATTTAACGCAGAGACGCAAAGACGCGGAGAATATTTTTAAACAATAAGCGGGACGGAGTCATTGTTTGCTCCGTCCCTTTTTTTAAACTCTGCGTCGCTGCGCCTCTGCGCGAGAAAAAAACTTTGTGAATCTTTGCGGTCCCTCTGTGTCTCCGTGCCTCTGTGGTTAAATAATACTCACCACGCCGAGGCAGAGGCCGACGCGTTTTCGTCCGCTTCGTACAGGTCCTTGACATTGACCGCTTCGCCGAAGTTCGCCCACAGCAGGCACAGATTATACCGATGAAACTCGTCGTCCGAAGGAAACTTCTGCGGGCGCGGATCTTTGTCCTTCAGGAAATTTGTCACCGTGCGGGTGACGACGGCGCCGGGGCACTTTTTCGTCAGCTTTTCTAAAAACGCCCGTGCGGCTTCGTTGGCATCCGCATGTTTGTCTCCCATTGCTGCAACCCAGTCGATGGTCCCTTCGCGCAGGCGGAACAACATTGTGGGTTCCTTGCAAAATAAATCCACCGTTGGCTCGCGGTCGATCCGTCCACAACTGATCAAACGGATATGTTCCCACTTGGCTTTTTTCACACCGCGATTGGTGTGCATGCGTAATCCCGGATCGAGCACGTCGAATTTATGCACGTCGTGGCATGGATCGGGGCAGAGTGAGGGGTCCATGGCGACGAAGAGAAAATTCTGGCGAACCTTGCGCAGATGCGGGTACATCTCGATCAGGTCATCGTAACTCAATCCCTCGCGCAAAATGCCTTTTCGTTCAATGATGGCCTTGCGGGCTTCGCCTTCAGAGAGTTTTTCGGTCGCCTTTACCACTTCGACCACTTGATCCATGCTGATTTTCACGCCGCCCTGGGCCAGCAACATGGCGAATTCCAACGAGCGGAATCGTTCGTTCGGTCGGTCCGTGCGTCCGATGGTGGCGGGGGTTGGGTCTTGTTGATATTTTTCAATCGGTTGGCGATGTTTGTCGCGTGCCCATCCCGTGGTGCCACCGGGCAGATCGTCGCGCTGACCCGGCATCGGGAATTTTTTGATCACATCGCGCGAGCCGATGGAAAGCGGCGGGGTGTCTTCGTACATGTCGAAGTGACCCTTCAAATTCTCAGAGTCCTCGGCATATTCTTCCGGCAGCCCACCGGGATGTTCGAGTCCCAGAGGCGGGCCGAAAAAATCATCCGAAATTTGATCGGCCGACAGCGGCTCGTCCTTGCGCGGAAGCGAAGACTTTACCGGTTCGGGTGCTTTACGCTCGGTTTTGATGGGCTCCGTCACGCCCGGCAGATGCGAATCGAATGCGAGAGGCGGGTTGAAAAAGTCATCATCAACTTTTGGCGCCTCAAACGCATTGCTGGCGCGTGACGGCGCTTCGTTTAATTTCGGAGCCGCCATCGTTGCATCGTTGTCGGCATGGCCGAAATCGATTGCTAACGCCTCGTCTTCTTCCGCTTTGGCAGGTTTTTCTTCATCATCTGAAAGATACAAACCAGAGCCTAAATCAACAGCGGAACCACCCGAGCCGTCTTTGAAATTGTGGTCCGTCGAAATCAGTGCGCCGTAATCCGATTCCGTCGGCAGCGAATTAATATCTCGATGTTGTTCTGCCGCATCGGCGAACAAATTGACGGAGGAACCTTCGGGTTCCGTTGCGGGGGGTGGAGATTTTCGCCGCTCAAGAGTCTTGGCATCCGGCACACCCTTGCCGTCCGGCAATCGTTGCAAAATTCCACGGGCGTCCTGGGCATCGTTGGCCGAGGGGTTGGAGGCCAGGAAGTCCTCCAGATACGAACGGCATTTTTTATAATCTTTCACCCGGTAAGAAATATGTCCCGCGCCGCGCAAACTGACCTTATACGATTCGTGCTCGTCGCCCACATCGATAATGCTCTCGTACGCTTGCAGCGCCAGTCGCGGTTCATTTCCTAATTCGAGCAAACGGGCCAGATCGAACTGGAAATGACCATCGAGCATCAGATCGGGGTCCACCCGAAGCGCATCCTCATAGGCGCGCGCCGCCTGCAGGCTTTCGCGCATGAAAATAGCACGATTCAGCTCTGCAATCAGTTCCTCTTTTCGGCTCGTTCCGCTCGACGACATAAGATATTCCTGCTTTCCGAAACTAATACGTGGAAATGCTGCGCTCCCTATCTAACATATTTACGCGATCGAATGCGCCGATTCAAGTGCAAACCCCCTGGATTTTGCAAATGATTATTGAAATCAACCACCAGAATACGTGCCCGGACCGGCTCGGGTTTCCAATTAAGCATCAAAATCGTGGATTGTACAGGATAGCGATGCCATTGTTGTTGTATTGGAATTTCCAGTCTCGACCGAGCAAGTCCACGATATGCGAGTTGTCGGCATTCAGGATGAGCATGTCGAATTTCTCCTCCAACGTTGGATCGTCGAGTTGGAACGAGGACACCTTGTTTTTCAACGCCGGACGGTATAGCAGAGTCTCCATCAAATCCGGATGAATATTTCCTATGCGGACGTTTTCCGGAACCTCGGCCAGCGCCAACCCGCGATAGAAATCCCGCATGGTCGATTGGGGAAAGTGCGATTGGAAGACATCCTGAGCGATCAGGTAATTGCGTCCCCGGCGTTCGGCTTCCTGCCGGGCGGAAAAATGGAAAATATCGCGTTGGGCATCCAGGATGAAAAACGGCAGCATCACCGTGCCAAAGATGAACCAAAAACTGACAAGCAGATTGCGGAGCTTACAACTGGGGAGCGCTTCGAGAAAGGCCCAATATGCCAAGGGAGACAACGCAATGGCGAACAACACATAACGTGCCCACCAATTGCTGGGCATCAGGAAAAATAATCCCAGACAAGCACTCAGAAGGAACGCACGCTGCCATTGACGTTTGAGCAAGGAAGCCACCAGCCCCAGACCCCATCCCGCCAATCCCAGCCAAAAAAACAGGTAACCGAACCCTCCCAGGCGGGAAGTAAACAGATACCCGCCGTTGTCCAGCACGCGAACACTTCCCCATAGTTGCCCCAACTTCGACTTTCCGGCGATCGATTCGGGAATGCCCACCGACATGATTTCCGTTGGCTTGTAAACACCGGGAAATTCCAGCCCACCCACGTGAATTTCTATCGGGTAGAGAGGATTGCCTTTCGCTGCCCAGTTCCAGATCCACCAGTACGACGAAAGCGCCAGCCCCATCGCCGCCCAAAGGCTAACCATCCCAGCAACGCGTTTCCATCCAGGCCAGCGGTGGATCAACGTCCCGCTCCACAAGGCAAACAGGACGAATGCGTAGAGCATGCCGTTGCCTTTCAGGCCCAGGAGCATGGCCGCTGCCAATCCTGCAACAGCTCCGAGTCGCCCAGGTGTTTCCGACTCGCGGGATTGTACCAACGCCGCCAATCCGGTCAAAAAAACCGAGGCCACATTGATGTCGATATCGCCGGTGTCGCGAATGAGGGTGATAACGAAAACGGGCGCCATCAGCGCACTGGCCGCCAATGCCGCTGCCGAACCGGAGGACGCCTTCCACGCGCGAAGCATGCTGTAAACCGATGCGACGATCACGATCGAGTGCATCCATGGCAGCATGCGTGCGGGTGTGTCCCAGCCAGAAACCGCCAACATCCACGCGGCAATGATTTCTCCGTTTTTCGGATAGTGAACCACCGCCCAGGATACCGAAGGCAAATCCAATAATCGTCCTTCCTGGAGGAACATCAGGCTGATGGGGCGATGATATTGAAATGTGTCCCAGGCGCTGGCGGGGTAAAGAAACGTATAAAATCCCAGGTAAATCAGGCCACTTGCCAAAACGAAAACCGCGCTCCAAAACAACGGATCTTCCGGCCATCCGGGCCAGGTTTGTCGTAAACGTTCCCAGAAATTGGGACGAATCGCGACAAAAAGGCTCGAAACCAGAACCGCGAGCAACGGCAAGGCGAAAAATAATCCCCGAGAGTACCAACCCGTCAGCGAAAGCACCTCGGCGCCCAGGATGATCGCCGTGTTCCAGGCCAAAAAGGCTACCGCGAAACAAAGGCTCCATCGCGAGTCAGGCAGCCATCGTCGAACAAGCAGGCTGGAACCAAACCAGGCGGCAAGAAACAGGAATAGCGTCGCGCCGACGCTAGAAGCAACTTCCGGAGGAAACGGTTTCATCTGGAAAATCCTCACTCACTCTATCCGTACCCAATGTGTTGAGTTCGCCCTGCCAGTCTGTGTGCGCAAGGTGGAAATTCCCGATTTCACCTTGCGGGAACGGATCATTCGTGACGCAATGAATCAGGTTTTCCACACCATTTCCATCTATTGAGTTGGTCCGATGCTCGAACAGATCGATCCCAAGCTGAAAATCGAAAAAGAGCATTACCTTCAGGCATTGCCCAGTCTGAAAACCGGGTTGCGTGAATTGCAGCAGCGCGCCCGCGAAGCAGGAATTCCAATTATCATTCTGCTGGAAGGTTGGGATACCTCGGGCAAAGGCGACGCCATCCAACATGTGACAGAAGTTCTCGATCCTCGTGGGTTTGAAGTGCATTATATCGCACTTCCCACGGAGGAGGAACTCGCTTTTCCATGGTTGCGGCGTTTCTGGGTTCGTTTGCCGCACAGAGGTCAGTTCGGAATTTTCGAGCGATCCTGGTACACACGCGTTCTCCAACGGCGTGTCGAGGGTCAGGTATCCACGCGCGATTGGAAACGAGCTTACCGTGAAATCAACGAAACCGAGCGTCAACTGACCGACGACGGGGCGTTGATCATCAAATTCTGGCTGCATATCTCGGAAAAAGAACAGCGTAAACGTTTGAAAGCCGCAGAGCGAAACCCTTTCCGCCGATTTACCGTCACAAGCGAGGAGTGGCGTCGTCACGCCCATTACAAGGACTACTTCCATGCCGCCGACGAAATGATCCGGCGCACTTCAACACCACAGGCGCCGTGGATTGTGATCGAAGCGGGAAGCAAACGGTTCCGCCGATTGAAAGTTTTGCAGGAAATCAGCCGTACGGTGACCGAACGGCTGGAAATCTACGAGGAGCAACAACGTCTGGAGCCACGCGAACCTCGGAAAAATGGCTCGTCTGACAACGGAAACGGGGCCAACGCCCAATCGCCACTCGGCAGCGTGGACTTAACACTTTCGCTCGACCGTGAAACGTACCGCCAGCGAATGAAGGACGGCCAGGTGCGCTTGTCCCAGCTTCAACAACGCGCCCACCACAAAGGCGTTCCCATGGCGATTGTTTACGAAGGCTGGGACGCGGCGGGCAAAGGCGGCAATATTCGTCGAATGCTGGCAACCCTCGATCCGCGCGGCTATCGCGTGATTCCCATTGGCAAACCCACCGCCGAAGAACTGGCGCACCACTATCTCTGGCGGTTCTGGAAACACGCCCCCCATGCGGGGAACATTATGATATTCGACCGCTCGTGGTACGGGCGAGTATTGGTCGAACGCATCGAAGGGTTTTGCACCGAGCGAGAGTGGCGTCGCGCGTTTCAGGAAATTCGCGAATTTGAACGACATTGGTTGAATTCCGGAGTCGTTGTCGTCAAATTCTGGCTTCATATTTCGCCCGAGGAACAACTGCGCCGTTTTACCGCGCGGGCAGAATCCCCCGACAAGAAATGGAAATTGACAGACGAAGACTGGCGAAATCGCGAAAAGTGGAATCGCTACGTGGTTGCCGTTGACGAAATGATCCGAAAAACATCGACCCAAAAAGCGCCCTGGACCGTAATTCCCGGCAACTGCAAGCTGTGGGCGCGGGTGCAAACGATCGAGACCGTGTGCGAGGCGTATGAAGCGGCGCTCGCTCGGCACGACAAAAAGTAACCTGTTTCCCTATCCTTTCCAATTGGCATCGATATGGCTCTCCAGAATTTGGTGGGTATGGAAACCTCCGCGGACACGTCTGGTCGCAGGGATAGGGGGTTGGGAACTCAACGATTGTTCAGGACCTTGATATTGTATGGATTCGATTCGTGCCTTTTTTGTACTGTTGGTGATGGCTGCGGGCTCCTGGGCTCCCGCCTCGAACTTAACGGTGAATTTCAGCACCCCCACAGGGGTGGAGCCGAAATTCAGCGAGGTTCGGTTCGTGTTGAACTATCAAAGCAGTCCTTATTCCCCGGCGGTCGAGCTGATGGAATACGCGCATGAGGGGATCAATTTCTCCAAAACCATGGAGGAACTCCCACGCGGTCGGTATTCTTTGTTCGTGCACACGGGCAAAGCCGGCGATGCCATGGATGCCAATCGACCGGGGGCTTTCAACTTTTATGACGAGTTCAATTTGGCCGGAGAGGATAGTAAAACTTTCGACCTGAAATGGGAGCCACTTGAGATTCCCAATGTGCACGGTTCAGCGGTGATGAACGGTCAGGTGCTCAAAAGCAGCGGCGATCCACATCCGGGTTCGATTATCCGACTGATGCTCTATATTCCGTCAGCGGGTTTTTTGACCGTGGCACAGGGGACCTCGAATAAAAACGGCGATTTCTCGCTCAAGGACATCAATCCCGATTATCTTTATGTTCTGAGAATGGACGATAATATTTTGGCCCAACGATTCCGCGTGATGGAGGATCGAGCCATTACAATTCGTCTGGAACCGATGGCTGGAGAAATGGCGCCCGATATTAAACTGGTTTCACTCGAAGGCGGCGAGGAATCGATGCTCAGCGAACGGCGTGGGAAAATCGTCGTTCTGGATTTTTGGGCAACCTGGTGCGGACCCTGTCAACGTCCAATGGCAAAACTGAATTCACTCTATGAAACATATCCCGAGTGGAAGGACAGAGTCGAACTGATTGCCATGAGCGTGGATTTCGACGCGGAAAAGATCACTCGGCACCTGGATAAAAATGGCTGGCACCAGGTAACCAACGTTTGGACAGGCGCTCCCGACGGAATGAGCGCGGCCCAACCCCAGGCGTATTCGATTCGTGGCATTTTCATCGTTTTTGTGATCGACGCCGAAGGAAAAATCGCCGCCACGGGCAATCCGAACGTCGTCGATATCGTCCCGGTTGTGGAACGTTTGCTCGGTGAGCTGAAAACCGAAGCGAACGAGATCGCCGAAACGGAAAACGAATCTTGATCCTGTGGGCAGTCACCTCAAGATTCGGATTGGCCTCGAATCTGACGGTGAACTTTGATCCGCCCAGCGATGTCCGCGAGAGCTTCGATCAATTCCGGGTCGTTTTCGGTTGTGCAAGACCTGCTTGCAAAAGGGCGTTAGGGAAACTCCACGTCGCCGCTTTTCCCCCCCGTTTTTTTCCGCAACCGTACCGCTTCGATGCGCATGTCTTTTTGCAACGCCTTCGCCATGTCGTACAGCGTCAGCAGGGCGACGCTTGCCGCCGTCAACGCTTCCATTTCCGCCCCCGTGCGTTCACTGACGCGAATCGTCGAACGCACCACCGCGCAACAGCGTTCGGTGTCGTGTACGATCTCGATCCCCACGTGCGTTGTCGCAATCGGATGACAGAGTGGAATCAAATCCGCCGTGCGTTTGGCGGCTTGAATACCTGCCACGCGTGCCACGGCCAAGGCATCGCCTTTCGCCAGTTGACCGCCAAACAACGCTTCGAGCACCTCGGCTCGCGCGTGTAATTCACCTTCGGCGATGGCTTCGCGCGCCGTGATGTTTTTTGCTCCCACATCCACCATGCGAGCTTCGCCGCGTTCGTTCAGATGAGTCAGTTTGTTCGGATTGTTTTCTGACATATAAGGGGGGCTCGATATTGATAATTTAAGATAGAATGGAAAAGTGCGATTTCGCGATGCTGTTCAATCCCCAGGTCGGATCATCCGTAACTTTCGCATCGGTTTTTTCTTTTCCTGCGTATCGTCTGGTGTTTGTTCCTCTTCCACAAACTCGATGCCTTCTTCGCTTGCGGACGTGCCATCTCCAAGGGGCGGCGCCGGAGTTTCAGGCTGTTCGATCGATTCTTCTTCGGTCATGCGTTCGAGAATATGCAGCAACTCGACACGCAACGAATCCCAATCGGATTGCGAGGAGTGCACCGCGTTCGTCAGCAACACCACCGAGACACCGGTCTCTCGATTTAACCCCAAATACGTTCCCGTGTATCCCGTGTGCGAGAGATGATTGCGTCCTGCGTCGTCGATGGCGAATCCACGGGTGCGATGGGCATAGAGAAAAATCGCGCCGCTTTCGGGATCGTCCGATTGAGGAAAGCGGATACTTGGATCGTCCATCATGAATTTCGACAGGCACGTCATTTCAGGCATATCGGGGAACAGCTCGGGATGCAGAATTGCCTGGGAGAAGCGATTGATATCGCCTGCCGTGGAAAACAACCCGCTGTGGCCGGGACAATGACCAAAAGTCAGCAAAATATAATCGGCCAACGGATCGAATGGCCGTCCGGGCAGCACGGTTTTGCTGGTGCGGGCGATGGTGACATCTTTCATTTTATTCGGTTCATACGTCGTGTTTGTCATTCCGAGCGGTCCCCACAGATTTGCTCGGTCGAACGCTTCGAGATTGCTGCCCGAAGTCTCTTCGACCAACGCGCCGATTAAAACGTATGCCACATTACTGTAGCGCGTCCGTCGGCGGGGGTGAGGATTGCGGTCGAAGTAATTTTGCACCGATTGTGTCAGGGAACTGTACTGCCGAACGGCTTCCAGATCGTGCCAATCGATATAAACCGGCAAAAACGTGTCGTGATGCAGCGCCTCGTTCAGCGTTACGGTATCCAGCGTTGTGGTGTCGGCCAGTTCGCCTCGGCAGGACAAAATTCCGGCAGCGGGGGCGGTGGCGAGAGGTTTGGTCAACGAGGCAACATCAAACAAGGTGTCTCGCATCATCGGTAACGGCGGGTCGGTCGTCAGGTCGCGCCAACCTGCCGCGCGTTCATAGACAATTTTACCATCGCGTGCCACCGACAGCACGGCGCCGGGGACGCGGCCCTCGGCAACCGCTTTGTTCAGCGCCGTGTCCAGCGCCGTAAACATATTGTTTTGAAATCCGGAATCGTATTCAAACGTGCGGATTTCCGGTTCGACCTCTGGCGTTTTCGTCCGTGCGCACGAAGCCGCGCCCCATCCCAATGCCAACAGGCAGGCGACATGAAGCGCGGCTCGAAGGGTCGATTTCCAGAAACAGGTCATGCGCTTGTCAGAATCCGATCAATTCGCTGGGCCACATGCACAGATGCGAGGGAGTGCGCCCGCTGGTGGCGACCAAGGCGGCTTTACCGGTGGCGCCTTCATCGACCAGAATGACGGAAAATTGCTCCAGCTCATCGGGCAACGGGTACAAATCGCCGTCTTCACGGGTGATCTGCACCGGTTCGGCGGACGGTTCAGTGGCAATGTTGCCCACAAAGAGCGTCGCCTTGTTGGTTTCCGCGTCCACAATCGGGAGGAACACGACCGGATCGCTGCCCGAGAAGGCAACTTCCGGACGGCAAATGTTGGTTTTGTCGGACGTGTTGCCGATCCAGTAGTTTACCGGACCGAGCGGACCGTTGCTGGAACGATACCGGGCGGCGTAACCAATGACCCGGAAACCGGTCGGGTTATCTGCATCACGGTGTCCAATAGCAGTGACGACAGCAAGATTACCTTCAATATCATAGGCCGTTGCGCCGTAATCGAGGAAATAATCGGTTTCCTCTTCGCTCAATTCGGACAACGGGTCTTTGAGTATATCTAAGAAGGCCATCGAGTTGTCGGCAATATGATCGCCGTTTTGGAGATTAAAAAAATCAATGTGAGGGCCATTGGTGTTTACTCGCGCCACGGTTTCGGCATCGAGCGCAATCTCTCCCAAGTAGATATTGGGTTTATTGATGAGGAGTTGGGGAGTGGGAATATCGCCCGAATAGGCGGAAGCTCGCAAAGTTTCCGGCTTGTATGTGTAGATTTCAAATTCGGATTCCCGGATATCTGGCCAACCAACAACGGCCAGTTGAGCTGTCGGATTGAATGCAATCACCGGTTCGATGGCCGAGGTTTCAGGCGTGACTTCCACGAGCGGAAAACTGAAAGGCGATTCCTGCGCATTGCGTTCCAGCACCGCGCCTCGAATGTGAAATCCTTTCCACCAATCGGTTTGGCTGGAGCCCGGCGGCAGATTCCGTCCGTCGGCCCAAACGACAAAGGCCTCATCTGGGTTCAGCAACACGACATGAGGACGCCACATGGGGAATTCTTCGTGTTCCGAGACGACGATTTCCGGGCCTTCAGGTGCAAAATCGGCATTCACCCACTGCGCCATAATCACCAGCGGTTCGCCTGGATGGCGTTGGCGCTCCCAAGTCACGAGCCCACCGAATCCATCGGCCAACGCCGCGTGACATGCCTGATCTCCATCCGTGCCCGATGCAGGCTCGGAGCTGCAAAACTCCGCTGCTTGAAGCGGTTGAAACAACGTGGCGGCGAGCACACCTGCCATCAATCCTATTTGGCGACACACCCCAAAGCGATAACCCATCGCTGTACCCCCTCGATTTTGAAAATGGAAAAGCAGATTACCGTTCATTGAATCTACAAGACAAGGCTAGATTTATTCAAAGCCCCCCGAGGGCGCATCTTGAGTTTGTACCCAAAACGAAGGAAAAACCAAACCGCAAAGGCACCCGCCATAGCCTTGGCGCAGGCGGGTGCCTTTGTGGTGAATCTTTTAATCATTGGCAACAAAGTTGAGATAAGCCCCTCCCCCGAGGGACCAGCGTTGGCAACTTGACAGAGTGTGATTCCAGATTGACGACTTGACCCCGCGAGTCAATTCTCGGAAAAGTTGTAACAAGGTATTTCGCCATATTTGGCCATTCCGTATGAAACTGGGAAGCGATGAAGAACATTTTGGTCATCGATGACGAGCAGGACGTTTTGGAGATCGTCCGTTCGGTGTTGAAAACCAAAGGTTACACCGTTCGGTGTGCCGTTGGGGGCGAGGACGGTCTGCGCCAGGCCGAGGCGGAAACGCCCGATATGATTATCTGCGACCTGATGATGCCGAAAATTTCCGGCATGGAAGTGGTCAAACGGCTGAAGAAAAACCCCGCATTTGACGAAGTGCCCATTATTATTCTCTCCGCCGTGGCGGCCGAAAGCGACAAGCCCGAAGAGTATTGGGCGCGTGGCCTTGGCGTGGACGAGTATATTTGTAAACCATTCGATCCATTGGACTTAATCGGTCGTGTGGAGTATTTGCTCCGTCGCAAACATTATGTTTCGGCCAACCGCGCCGGGGCGACACCGATGCCCCGTCGCGATACGCCCGAGCCGCCTCCGGCATCTCGTCTGGAGACAGCCGGGCCCTCGGATATTTGCGCCATGTATGTCGAAACGTGGAACAGTCGCGACTGGGTGACGGAATACAACCTGATGGGCGAGGAATTAGTTGGCAATTACCCGATCGACGATTACGTGGGCCGTCGCCAATATGCCTATGAACAGGAAGAGCAAGGCCGCAGTCAGTCGGTGGCGGGCTACATCGAGGAAAAAATCTCGGGCGTCATCGCCAAGGTGGTTCTCGAGCGCAAAGACAACATGGCGAACGGACGAGTTTGGATGAAAAAGTGCACCTTTACGCTCAAGAAAACCAACAAGGGATGGAAAATCGTCCGCGTTCGCGACTTGCCTTTGCGCAAGTGCGATACGCAGTTTGAGTAAGCAAGGATGAAGGGGCGTATCTTGAGTTTGTTACCAAAACGATAAAAAAAGCAAACCACGAAGGCACGAAGACACAAAGAAAACACGAAGGGGCTGTTTGCCTGCTTGCAATTTTCTCGCTCTTCGATGGCGAGCGAGCGAAAAAATCCGTCAAAAAATGGCGATTTCAATTTTTGAAAAGGCCTTGATGGAAAATCAATGAATACAATTTTTTCTTCGTGTTCCTTTGTGACCTTCGTGCCTTCGTGGTGAATCTTTTAATAATTGGCAACAAAGTTGAGATGCGCCCAGGAAGAGAGATAAATAATAGGTAATCTTGACCGAGTTTATCCCTCAGCTTTTTCATCCCTCATCCTTTGAATTTACTCCTCTTCATCTTCCTGAAACGCGTCGCTTCCCGATTGCGAAAGAATCAGGTCGCCGAAGGACAACGTGCCGTTAGTCGGATCGTATAATACGGTCAGACCAAACGTGTGTGTGTTGTCCGGGCCGGCGCTGGTGATTTTCCATGTGCTGTATCCAAAATGCGCCCGCCAGATTTCCGTCATCGCCACATCGTTCGGGATATCGTTCCAGTAGGAAGTCGAATAATCGAACGTGTGCTTTCCATTGCTCAGAAAATGCGTGTGTCCGGGCCGTGTTGGGTTTTGCAGCCCGGGGTATTGAAACGGGTCCACCGGCAGCGAGGTGATGTAGGCCACGGGCGTGGTGACCTGGCTGAGGGAGTTGACCCATCCCCAGTACGTAAATCCGGGCTCGCCATCGAATGGCGGACGTCCGTTGTCGGTGGCATAAGACTCGATGGCATTTGCCAGAGCTTTCATATCGGCGCGAGCCCGGCTGACTTTCGAGCGCGCTTGCGCTTCCAGCATATTCGGCACCGCGATGGCCGATAGAATTCCGATCACTGCAACCACCACCATCAATTCAATCAGGGTAAATCCGTATTTTTCAGTTATTTTCATGGAGCTGCTCTCCTGGATGTTTCGTCAATTGTTCAATAGATAAGTAGAGGTCACTTCATTTCGGAGATTCTACGGTGTAGCGCTTTTCTGAACAGTTCCTGTTCGGCGGCGTCTGGGGGAGTTATTCCGTAGCGATCGGCCATGGCCACGATATCGGTGGCGACATCCGACGAACGTTTTTCGCCGCGGCGGAAAGCCGAGATTACTTCCTCGGCGCTTTGTTTTAATTCGGGGGAAGACATCATTTGATAGTAAATGTGAATGCCCGTATCGACTTGCGTTGCGTGGATGTACTCGATTTTATCGCTTAACTCGGGTTCGTAATGAACAACTTCCATGCTTTTATCAAACGGCTCGTCCTGAGCGACAAAGGTGTTTCCGTTTCGGTCGGTCATACAAAGAAGAACGCTCTTTCCGTCGGGCACAGGCTTAATAACGATTTCTTCCATGTCGAACAAGACATCGTTGATAGAGCTGAAATCCAAAGCGACTGCCGATCCAAATTCCAGAGTGAATTGATTGCGTGTTTGAGGTGTGATTTTGAACTCATGGAAGTTCGCTGGAGGAATATCCGCTAGGAATTGTTCTCGCGAGATTTTGTTTTCAACTCGCTGGCCCACGTTCGGCATGGATGCCGTAGCGTTGGCTTTCGAATGATTGTACATCACGCCTCCGCCCACGGCGGCGGCCACGATAACCGTGGCAGCGACGATTTTTGTTGTTCCCATAATGCTGGCTCCCGCGGTCAGTGTGCCGCTGATGGATTGCAGCAAACCTGCCAGGGAAAACGACCCCGCCGCCACATCCGCCCCTGTTTTCACGGTCGCCGTTTTGGCCGCCGCCGTCACCAGGGCTGCTTTGGCCTCGGGCGTCAGGAGCATGACCCCTGCCACGACCGCTGCCGACTGGCGAGCCAAACGCGGGGTTGAACGCTGGGGTCGGAGCGACACCCTGACGGCGTCTTCCACGTCTTCGCGCATGGCTTCAATGGCCTTGTCGATCTGACGTCCCACGTTGGACGGATGCAGCCCAACACGATTGGCGATCTCCTTCTTGCTCATCCCTTCCTGAAAGTGCATCAGCACCAGTTCGCGCTGCAGGGGGGTGAGCTTCCAAAGAGCCTCGCGCATCAAGCCTTTCTCTTGTTCGTCCATGATCGCGTCTCGCACGTCCGGTTGAGATGGGTCGGGCACGGTGTCGGTATGATCGCCGAATGGCACCATCTGGATCAGGCTCGAACGCGTGATTCCGCGCCGTTGCCAATCGGTTGCCAGATTCCGTGTCATCCGCGAGACCCAGGCCATGTACCGTCCGCCGTCCTTGAGCGCTTTCAGGTTCAAGTACGTGCGCAGGAAGACTTCCTGCGTCAGGTCCTCGGCGGCTTCGACCTCTCGCAGGCGCGAGAGTGCAATCGCATAAACCATCGAATAATGGCGCGCGATCAGTTCGTCGAAAGCCGTCGCGTTGCCCGATTGGGCTTCGCGAACCAGGACGGCGTCGGTTTTGGCATGAGTCGGAGCAAGCATCCGCGTGTTCCCTTTTCAGTTTGCCGTGGCGCTCATTGCGCCATTCATTAACACAAGACGCGGGGAGGTGGGGTTAATTGCGCGCGCAGTGTAATTTTTTTCACCTCGATATTTTATTGTGTATCAAACAGGGTGCTCAATCGAGCCAAATTGCCTGGAATTCTGTTGGACGCCGCCGGTTGTATAGCAGTAAATAATGTGGAGTAAGTTATCGCTCCCAATACGCGTATTGGATTTTCCGGAACGGAAATCAAGGAATAACGACGATGGAAAACGACCGTTTGACGCGATTTAGTAGCCTTAAAATAAAAGGTTTCCGGCGGCTAAACGATTTGGAACTCGATCTGCGTCCATTTACCGTATTGATTGGGGCGAATGGTGTTGGGAAAACCAGTCTTTTGGATGCATGGACTCTTCTGGCTCGGTCTGCAAAAGGAGAGTTATCTCAAACGATTTCGGAAATGCATGGTTTGACAGCGATGCGTTCGGGTGGTGTGGCGGAACGTATATCATTTCAAATCTCTATGCTAATTGAGAAAAAAAAACCAATCCTTTACGATCTAAATTTGGCGCCAGAAGGAACAGGTTATGTGATTGAAAGAGAAGATTTGCATGAATATCAGGATTCTACTCCCTTTAGCCTTCTCACGTCATACCTTCATTATGTTTATTACTCAGACCCCAAAACACAACAATTGACTGAAGCTGATTGGGAGACCAAAGCTGGCCAGACAGCTCTTTCCCAAGTGCCCCCCATGTATAAAGAGCCAGAGCGATTTCGAAAAGCTCTGGCATCTTCCACATTTTATCATACACTGGATGTTGGTCCGCGTTCTCCCGTTCGTCTTCCCCAGCAAATGCATCCAGCCGAATTACCAGGCGCGAATGGAGAGGATCTCGTTTCTTGTTTATTCTATCTGCGCGAGACCGATAGCGAACGATTTGAGGCGGTGGAGGATGCCTTGCGAGCGGGATTTCCCGGATTCGAACGCTTAGAATTTCCTCCCGTTGCGGCGGGTACACTCGCGCTCGCTTGGCGCGACCGAAATTTTTCGCGCCCCATGTACATGCATCAGCTCTCTGAGGGAACATTGAGATTCTTGTGGTTGGTAACGTTGCTTCAGTCACCTGGATTGACCGAGGTAACGCTGATCGACGAACCTGAGGTGAGCTTACACCCCGAGCTTCTCAACCTCTTAGTTCATTTATTTCGCGAAGCGAGCCAGCGAACCCAGATCATTGTCGCTACCCACGCCGACCGGTTTGTTCGATTTCTCAAGCCTGAAGAAGTCGTGATTATGGATATTAATGAAGAAGGCTATTCGACCGCTACATGGGGAGACGATCTTGATTTGGATCGATGGCTTTCCGATTATACGCTCGATGAGTTATGGGGAATGGGCGAAATGGGGGGGCGATCACGGTGAAGATTATCATCATGGTCGAGGGAGAAACCGAAAAAGTGTTTCTTCCATTTTTACGGGGATTCCTACAAAATCGACTGAACAACATGCCCAAACTAAAGCCGAGTGTTTTTGATGGTGCCGTGCCGACGGGAGCAAAGTTAAAAAGGGCAGTTGAGAATTATTTTTCTGGCAAAGAGCCAGCGGATCACGTCATCTGGCTAACCGATGTTTACCCTGGGAAAGGCATTTGGACCACAGCCGAAGAAGCGAAGCAAAAAGCCCGCGAATGGGTTGGTCCAGAAGACAGATTTCATCCTCATGTTGCGCTTCATGATTTTGAAGCATGGCTTTTACCATATTGGGATCGAATCAAAAAGCTGGCAAAAACAGAACGGACTGCGCCTTCCGGCAAACCGGAATCCGTAAACCACATGAAACCACCCGCTTATCACATCAAGGAAGCCTATCACGTAGGCAAATGTCGTAAGGATTACAAGAAGCCCATCGATGCTCCAAAGATTCTAAAAGACCAGGACTTAATGATTTCCATCAACGCCTGTCCCGAGTTGAAAGCATTGGTAAATACCATCCTTGAAATTTCAGGTGGGGATAAAATTCTATAAAACTATTCAGTTTAGAGAGTGAACGGTCTCAATCCTGCGAAATTCCCTTGGACCTCGCCCGTCGGGGTCGGTAAAAAGAATCTCAGAAACCTAAAACGCTTGCCCATCGTCTGAAGCTCCGTTCCAAATTTGGCTGGAATCCTGGCCCTTGGTGGGAAAGCATGACGAATACCCTTGATTTGTAACCCGCAGACCCACCGATACAGTTGAACACCAGGGGATCTTTTCTCCGCAGAGAGGAAATATCGTTCATGAACGCGATCACCACGAACGAATTAGACGCCCTCGCCGGTGTCGAACACGGCGACCCACACCGCATTCTCGGGATTCACCCGGTTGGCGAATCCGCCAAGGCCAAGGAGTTGGCCTTCCGCGCATTTCACCCCGATGCCAGCAATGTCGAACTGCTGATCGAAGGGGTGTCGAAATCCTACATCATGAGTCGAATCCACGATGGCGGAATTTTCGAAGCCGTGGTGCCGGTCAAGGACCTGCCCAAGCACTATAAGTACCAGTACAAATTTCATTTTCACGATGGCAATGTGTGGATTCGCCGCGATCCGTATCGGTACCTGCCGACACTGGGCGAAATGGACCTCTATTACGTGGGCGAAGGCCGCCACTGGCGCCTTTATGAAAAACTCGGCGCCCAGGTTCAAACCATCGACGGCATCAAGGGTGTCAGCTTCGCCGTGTGGGCGCCAAACGCTCGTCGCGTCAGCGTGATCGGCGATTTTAACCGCTGGGACGGACGCCTTTGCCCGATGCGCCGTATGGGAGCAGCGGGAATCTGGGAAATATTCGTCCCCGGTCTGGACGAAGGCGAACTCTACAAATTTGAAATCAAGACCGCCCAGGGCCATATCATCACCAAACTCGATCCGTTTGCCTTCTACACGGAAAAACGCCCCAAAACAGCAGGTGTCGTCTGGAATCGTGGCAAGTACGAATGGGGCGATACCGAGTGGATTGCCAGCCGCAAGAAACGCAATTGGCTGCACGAGCCCGTGGCGGTTTACGAAGTCCATCTGGGGTCGTGGATGCGCAGTCCGGAAAACCCGGACGAGTTCCTCAGCTACCGCGAGATGGCGCCGATGCTGGTGGCGCACTGCAAAAAATATAACTTCAACTATGTCGAGTTCATGCCGCTGGCCGAGCACCCTTTTGACGGTTCATGGGGGTATCAGGTCACCGGATATTTTGCTCCGACCAGTCGATTTGGCAACCCGGACGAATTCAAATTCATGGTCGATGCCCTGCACGAAGCGGGTATCGGCGTGATCGTCGATTGGGTGCCCGCTCACTTTCCGAAAGACGAACACGGCCTTCGCCAGTTCGACGGCACGGCGCTCTACGAACATGCCGATCCGCGCCAGGGCGAGCACAAGGACTGGGGAACGTTGATCTTTAACTTTGGCCGCCACGAGGTGTCCAACTTCCTGATTACCAACGCGTTGTATTGGCTGGACGAATATCACATCGACGGTCTGCGCGTGGACGCCGTGGCCTCGATGCTGTATCTGGATTACAGCCGCGAAGAAGGCGAATGGATTCCGAACGAATACGGTGGCCGCGAAAATATCGAGGCGATCGAGTTCCTGCGCCGTTTGAATGAAGAAGTTCACGGCCAGTTCCCTGGCGCGTTTACGGTGGCGGAGGAATCGACCTCCTTCGCGGGCGTCAGCCGCCCAACCTATGCCGGTGGCCTTGGTTTCACGTTCAAGTGGAACATGGGTTGGATGAACGACACGCTTTCGTACTTCACGAAAGACCCGATTTACCGCAGCTACCACCACAACGACCTGACGTTCTCGATGATCTACGCGTACAGCGAGAACTTTGTCCTGCCGATTTCCCACGACGAAGTGGTGCACGGTAAAGGCTCGCTTCTGGGCAAAATGCCCGGCGACGACTGGCAGAAATTCGCCAATTATCGCCTGTTTATGAGCTATATGTGGACGCACCCGGGCAAGAAGCTGATCTTCCAGGGCTGCGAATTTGCCCAGGGCCGCGAATGGAAACACAACCAGAGCCTGGATTGGCACGAATGCGGTCATGAAAGCCGCTTCAAGATCGAAAAACTCATTCAGGATCTCGGCGCGCTCTATCAGAACGAAGAGTGCTTGTGGAAATACGACCATGAGCCGCGCGGCTTTACCTGGATCGATTGCAGCGACTGGCAATCGTCAGTGCTCTCGTACATTCGTTGGGGAGACAACGGCGACCATGTGATCGTGATTTGCAACTTTACGCCCACCACGCGGTATAACTACCGCATTGGCGTGCCGTGGCCGTGTTTCTACAAAGAAATCCTGAACACGGATTCAGCCATGTATGGCGGCAGCAACAATGGGAACGGTGGCGGCGTTTGGGCCGATCATTGGGCCATGCACAGCCATTATCATTCGGTAAACCTGACGCTTCCGCCCCTTTCGGTGTTGGTGCTCAAACCGACGAAAGACTGAATCGGGAAAGGATGAGGGATGGGGGATCGGGATGATTTGAATCTCTGGCCGCCCTACTCCCCCCGAACCCCGAACCTCCGCTATTTTCATCCTTCATCCCTCCTGCCTCATCCCTTGAAAATAAACTCGCCCCGAAGGTGGAAGCCTTCGGGGCGAGTGTTGTTTTCCAGTTTAGTGCTTCGAGGATTTTATCGAGCGTACTCGGTGTTGCGTGTCTCGCGGACGACGACGACTTTGATTTGGCCCGGGTACTGGAGCTCTTCCTCGATTCGTTTGGTCACGTTGCGCGCGAGCAGGCTGCACTCGTTGTCGTTGAGTTTGTCGGGTTCCACGATGATGCGGATTTCCCGTCCGGCCTGAATCGCGTAGGACTTTTCTACTCCCTCGAAGGATTGAGCAATCGCTTCGAGGTTTTCCAGACGCTTGATGTAGCTTTCGAGCGTTTCGCGTCGCGCGCCTGGTCTTGCTGCCGATACCGAATCCGCGGTGATAACGATAATGGCAGTCAGGGTTCGGGGCTTGACCTCGTAGTGGTGGGCTTCAATGGCATGAACCACTTCGGGGCGTTCACGGTACTTCTTGGCGAGTTCAGCACCAATGGCTGCGTGGGGACCTTCGATCTCGTGCGTGACGGCTTTTCCAATGTCGTGCAGCAGGGTCGCACGTTTTGCCAACTTGGCGTCGAGGCCAAGTTCGGCCGCCAGCATTTCGGCGATGTGCGCGCATTCCACGCTGTGCTTCAGGATATTTTGCCCATAACTGGTGCGGAATTTCAACCGGCCGAGCAGTTTGATCAGCTCGGGGTGCAGGTCGTGAATTCCCAGTTCGATACAGGCATTTTCTCCTGCTTCCCGCGCTTGTTCGAGAACTTGTCGTTCGGTTTTCTCGACAATTTCTTCGATTCGCGTCGGGTGGATACGTCCGTCCGAGATCAGTTTCTCCAGCACAAGGCGGGCGATTTCTCGCCGCATGGGATCGAAACAGGAAAGAACGACGGCTTCCGGGGTATCGTCAACGATCAGGTTAACGCCCGTGGCCTGTTCCAGTGCGCGGATGTTGCGCCCTTCGCGCCCAATGATTCTTCCCTTCATTTCTTCGTTGGGAAGATTCACAACCGAGACGGTGGTTTCCGTCACGGAATCGGTAGCGCAACGCTGGACAGCAAGCGTGAGGATCTGGCGGGCCTTTTTATCGGCGATATCTTGCGTTTCGGCTTCCAGCCTCCGCACGAGAGCGGCGGCTTCCTGGTGGACTTCGGCTTCCAGGTTTTCCAGAAGAAGTTTTTTACCCTCCTCCTGGGTCATTCCCGAAACTTCCTCGGTTTTTCGGATCAACTCCTGACGAAGCTCGACCACCTTTTTGTTTTCGGCTTCGGTCCGTTTGATCCTTTCGTCGAGGTTTCGTTCCTTATCGCCAACGGATTGCTCGCGTCGGCCCAGCGTGTCCTCACGTTTATCCAGTTGTTCTTCGCGCTTGCGCAGACGGCTTTCGTCCCGGTCGATGTCCGATTTCCGACGGCTAAGGTCGGTTTCCAGTTTTTTCGTCCGTTCGGTAACCTTCTGCTGTGCTTCGATCTCTGCCTTATTCAGAAGAAGCTCGGCCTCTTTTTTGGCGGTTTCCACCACCCGGTCGGCTTCTTCCTGTGCCTTTTGGTAGCTACCTTCGCTACTTTTCCGTAAATGAAGCCCCCAACCCCATGCGCCCAAGCCGACCCCAACAATCAGGGCGGCTATGGCTGCCAGTAGGATTGGGTCCATTAACGGTTTGTACCTCCTTGGTCTGAATTGAGATGAGTTGTTTCGCTATCTTTCGGAGCCCATAGGGGAACCGATTCATTGACCAAAATCAACGATTGCTACAATTCGGATGGGGGGGCGAAGGTTGTCAATCCAGATTACGGTTGTCGTCGGGATCAAGCGAGCACTTTTGCCGATTTATTGAGGACGGAAGTCGTAAACAGCAACACGGCGTGTCAAGGGCTTCAGCTTTTCAACGACGGCGCGCTCGTGCAGCGGATTTTCCAGGTAAGCTCGGTAGGCTCCCTCGTCGGTAAATCGCATCACCACCGCAAGATCGAAGGATGAATCCACTCCCGGTCGATCCGATTGATCGCTAATCAGTACCGGGCCGACATCGATGGATACCACGCCGGGCAACCGTTGAAAGGATTGAGAAGTCTCGATAAGGGCGGCAATTGCGCTCGGATCGCCTGGATTTTTCAGCCAGCAAACCACAACGTGCTCGACCGTTGCCCGTTCACGGGGCGAATTTGCGAGATTTTCAGGGCAACGAGCGCATCCGGCGAGGACCGACAGGCAGAGCAGGAGAGAAAACAGGTATCTGGTCATGGGGCGAAAACCTCGTAACATAATAAGAATAAGCCATCTGCGCATTCAATCGTGGTTGGGTCAAGGCTACAGAAGGAGCAGTGTAAAAAGCCCGATGAAATATGGCGCAACCCGTTGTTTTTTCACTCTGGCCAGACATGATCGGGCGGTTTTGGCGGATAAAAAGGATGGTTGTTGACCGAGTTTGGCGCGCGTTGCGTAAAATCGTGCCAAGAAAACGATTGATATTGTTAGATTTTAGCGGTCTTGCGTTATGAATTCTATGAGGAATTGAAATCGTTATTGACAGGGGTCGTTCGCCCTTGGTTTAACACGCGGAGCATAAAAAGGGAGAAGTCGTTTTTTAAAGCCGTTCGTAAGTCTTTGAGTTGACGAGCGCGGAAAAATGTCTCCTTACTCTCTTGGAGTGCAGCAGATCTTTATTAAGAACGGATGGGTATCCATGATCCCACACATTGACATGACCGAGGAGGGCTTGCGTTGGTTTGAAAACTATTTTGGTGAAGTGCACCCCCTGCTCTTCAAAACCCCCTTTGGGGAAATTACACCGAATGTAGTGAAAGGAGAACCAACCGCATGCAATATGGGTTGACGAAAAAAACCCTTGGCGTCCTGGTCGGCGCAGCTTTGCTCAGTGGTAGTGCCTTTGCCGCTGGCCCGACGCTTACGAATCTCCCGAACGTCGTTATCACGGATCGTAATAATCCTGCGACGTCCGCTTCCGCGTATGACTTGGATACGTCGGTAACGGAAAACCGCTATCGTTTCACGGCAGCCTTTCGTCTGAAAGACTATGTGAACTACGGTGACAACTCTGACAGTGCGAAGGGCACGGTAAACTATCTGTTCCGCGAATTGGACTTTAGCTTCCAGCCTGTTGGCACGCACACCATCGAAATCAATGGCGATTCTCCGGTATCGACCATTCCTACGTATGACGACCTGGTTAACAGCAGCTTCGGCGACGTTGTGTCCGCTGGCGCGCTTGATTTTATCAACGTTAATCAGTCCGTAAACAATGGTAACACTGCGGATTCGATACCTCGGGCTCCGTTTACGGACACGACGACGATCGAAATGTTCGTCGCCAGTACCGAAGTTCAGGACGAAATCGACTTCCAGACGTTCAGCGTCATCACGACGAACGACGTCGATCCGCTCGATGACCACATCGAGTTCTCGACGGGTGTTTCGATCCTGACGCCGGAAATCTGCATCACCGATTTCGCTGGCTGGTATCCGATGACTGAAAACATCTACGTTGACTTCACTCAGGTTCCGCCTTTGACGCTGGCAACGTTCGATGTTCAGTATGAAGCTGCGGCTCCTCAGTATTCGCCGTCCGCTTCCGACACCGGCTCGACCAACGACTTCCTTGGCAATCCGTTTGGCGTCTTCCCGGCTGGCACGACCACGCTGACCGGTACGACCCAGGCTTCGCCGACGATCATCGAAGCATCGGGCGCCTTCGGCGACCTCCTTGCGCCGCAATTCGTTGGCTTCTTGTCATGGCGTCGTGACTTGTCCATCAAGACAACGATCAACACGACGGCTGGCCGCATCTACATGGCTCGCTGGACGATGTCCGACGACTCGGTTACAACCGCTGCCAATGCACCGCAGGTTCCGCAGGTTCGCTTCCGTTTGGGTGAATCCACGGACTACGGCTCTGGCGTTGCTTACGACGGCTTCTCCTACAATGGTGCCAACTCCATCGCGCTTGATAATGGAACACGTACGCATCGTTCCTACTACTACGCGCATGCGAACGGTGAAATCGGCTTCGGCTATGACATGGCTGACTATTTCAACGGTGCCAGCGCTAACATCGGCCTGATCTATCCGAACGGCCACCGTGACTACGGTCTGTCGCTCCACAGCGTTGAAGTCTTCAGCTTCGATCGCGCTGACTTGACCGACGAACAAGTCGAGTTCAACCAGGGTGAATCGTCTGCGACGATAACACTTGCTGGTGGACAGCCGACTCCTCCAGGCGGCGCCGTAAACTACGACGCAACCGCTTGGGAAGGTCCGCTGCGTGTCTTCCAGGAATCGGGCACAACACGTCCGATTACGATGACGAATGGCGGCGACGTACTGAGTATCGATCTGAGCCAGGGCGACAGCGCTGTGACGGCTCAGTGGGATACCTACAAGTATGCTGCCAGCCCGCTCATCATCGCCGGTGGTTTGGATAACGGTACTGAAATCGTTAGCGCCGTTCCGAACGATCGCCTGATCATCATGGATACGTGGTTGAGTTCGCCTGACGCTGCTGTTAGCAGCAACACGTTGCCAGTCGTTCGTATCGGCTTGACCACGGACGTTTGGGGCGAATCCGGCTCGACCGCTCCGCAGATTCTGCAGGGACGTTTCTCGTTCTTCCAGTTCCGCGGCAGCAACTACATCAACGAACACGTTGGCGTTCAGGTTCCGGCCGACATCGCGCTCGAGACTGGCGCTCGCCGCTACTCGGTCATCATGGAACCCCAGATCCAGAACTTCAACACGATCGATGTTCGCCCGCAGATCGACATCACAACCTACCCGCTGTTCGCTCGTACGGACTTCACCGCTACGAACCTGAACACGGCGTTTGATGAAGGTCAGTTGGACATCAACCGCGTTGTCATCTCGACCTACCAGTTGCCTGCTGACTTCGAATCAGCGCCTTGCAACTAATGGTTGAAAGTTAGACTGTGTCGATAAGACACCGCCGGGCGGCTCGCAAGAGCCGCCCGGTGTTTTTTTATTCAAACGATAATTGGGAACCGATCAGCGCCGAGCGTCTGATGCAACGCGCACAAAAGCGTCGCGCATTTGAGAGAAGAGATAATTTTTCCGAGCTACCTGCCGGGCTGCTTCTCCCAATGCAGGAAGCGCCTTCCAATCGAGTTCCCGAATGCCAGAAATCCAGGAGGATTGCTCGCGAGGAATCAGCAGACCGGTCTTGCCGTGTTCGATGACTTCGGGGATGCCTCCCACGGGTGTGGCGAGACACGGGATACCACGAATCATGGCTTCCAGTAACACCGTTGGCATGCCTTCGGAAATGCTGGGAATGACAAGGAGGTCGAGGCTGCGGAGCAGCGGTCCGGCAGGGACAAAACCGGGGCAAATGACACCTTCTGCTTCTGCTTTTTCTTGAAGGTTTTTTCCCAGCCGTCCTGCAAATATCAAAGTACCGGGTTTGTCGAGTTTGTGCCAGACGTCCAAGAAAAAATCGTGGCCTTTTACCGCATGGCCGCTTGCCAAAACGCCGAATACAGGCTTGGGGAGATCGTTAAAAAGGGCCGTTTCGTTCGAATCTGGCAATTCGACTCCGTTCGGGATGACGACCCCTGGCTCACCGTACAAGGCGTGACGCGAGTTACTAACCCACTTTGAAAAACGCCAGCGAATCAGTCGTCGAACGATTGCTTTCCGTCCAGCGAAATCAACGACACCTCGGATATTGCCCACGAGAGCTGGCCCACCCAGCGGCCACGCCAGGCAGGCTGCCAGATGCGCGTGCAGTCCGTAGCAAAACACCACTTCGGGTCGATAAGCGCGAACGGCGCGAAGCACGGCGGGCAGTCGAGAGTTGTTGGGAGGAAACCCCATGATTGTTTCGAGCGCCATCATTTCAAATTCCGGCACTGTGTCGCACAATCGACGAACGTTTGTTTCCGTTCCGCCACCGTGTTCGTGCATCAGAAGATGGAGCGTGCGCGGGACGGTCATCGCTGGCTCCGGTACCAGAGTTGAAACACGAGCAAGGCCCACAATTGGCGCTCGAAATTCCACCGGCCTGTCTGGTGGCGTTCGATCATGGTTTGGATAAAACGTTCATTGAAAAATCCGTGCTGGCGAAGTTCCCACGGGGACAGCACGTCCTGCAAAAGTCCGCGTAATTCTCCTCGAAACCATGCACGAAGCGGCACGGCAAAGCCGCGTTTTGGCCGGTTGAGAAGTTCGCCGGGGATATGTCGCCCAAGCAGACGGCGTAGTAGGATTTTTTGCCGTGTGTCATTCATTTTCATCCAAGTGGGCAGGCTGGCGGCGAACTCGACCAGGCGATGGTCGAGCAGTGGCACGCGCGCTTCGAGCGAATAGTGCATCGTGGCACGATCGACCTTGGTCAGAATGTCGCCCGGCAGATAATGAACCAAATCCAATCGTCCGGCACGTTCGGCGAGCGATTGTTCGGTGTTCTGGCGTTCGGCGAACCCGCAAATCGGATGACGGGCGAAATCATCGTGACGCGCCAGAAGCCGATTTACCCACTCGTGGTTCCAGCCGATAAAAATCCAAGGATATGCGGTGCGCGCATCGCGAAACCTCATCCCGCGTCCCATCATTTGCATCCGATAATGGGGCAGCGCGGCGGCTGTGTGGGCGCCTGCACGCCTTAGGATGTTGGGCATCCAATGCGTTCGGGCGACGGCTTGCTCTGCCCAGCGGTAGCGATCGTAGCCAAGAAAAAGTTCGTCACCGCCATCGCCAGATAGCGCTACCGTTACGGATCGGCGCGTCATGCGTGAAAGCAATAACGTGGGCAGAATCGAAGCGTCGGCGAAAGGCTCGCCAGAGACGGAAGGCAGGTTTTCGATCAACGGCAGGCAATCGCGGGCGCTCAGGATTTCGCAATGATGTTCCGTGCCGAGGTGTTTGGCAATGCGTTGAGCGAATGGAGATTCGTCGTATTCGGGCTCCTCAAATCCGATCGTGAATGTGCGGGCGCGCGATGTGGATCGAGCCAAGGCCCACGTGACGGCGGTGGAATCAAGGCCACCGCTGAGAAAGCTGCCCAGTGGAACGTCGGAGATTGTTTGCGCGCGAACGGCATCGAGCAAAAGCGTTTCGAGTCTGTCTGTTTTTTCAGAAAGAACGCGCTGGAGTGAAGTTCTGTTGGTTGGTTTTGTTGCCTGCGAACCGTGAGGCACACGCCAATACGCGCGCGTTTTCATCGCGCCGGTTTTTAAGTCGAATATCGCGTAGTGAGCGGGACGAAGTTGGTGAACCTGTCGATAAATCGAGGTGGGGGCAGAAATGTAGTTGCAAAGAAAATAGTCGCGCAACGCGAGTGGATCGATTTCGTTGTTGAATTTCGGATGAAGCCGAAAGGCCCGTGTGTCGGATGCGAACATCCAGTGGCCGTTGCCGAAATCCGCATGATACAGTGGTTTGATGCCGAGCCGGTCGCGTGCGAGCAATACGGTACCGCGCTGCGTGTCGTAAATCGCGAGCGCGAACATGCCATTCAGATCGGCTAAAAAACGGGGACCGCGTTCTTCGTATAACCGTAGCAACGTTTCCGTGTCGCAGTCCGTTTTCCAACGGTCGAATCGACACGAGGCGCGTAATTCGCGGTGATTGTAGCACTCGCCGTTATAAACGATGACAATCGAATCGTCTTCGTTTGCCATCGGTTGGTTGGCGGTGGGGGAGAGGTCGAGGATGCTGAGACGACGATGGCCGAGTGCAACGCGCTCATCACGAAACACACCGCGTGCGTCGGGTCCGCGCGCGGCCATCGAATCCACCATGCGGTCGAATGTTTCGGGAGAAACGTTTTTCGGCTGGGTCAGGCCAACGATTCCACACATCGACGGAAACTCCTCAATATGTGGTAAAAAATACTACCACGAAGGGCAGGAAGGCGCGAAAAACACAAAGGAACAAGAAGAAAAGAATTTAGCCACAGAGGACACAGAGTTCAAAGAGAGGTTCTGCGAATTTTGCAACACAGTTCGTAATCGAGTTTTGGGAAATTGAAAACGGCGAACTTTAGAAATCCCTTCTCGGTGATCTCTGTGTCCTCTGTGGCAAAAAAGTTCTTATACCCCCGCTTCGGCGCCTGCGGGTTGGCGAAGATCCGCCAGCTTGATCGGCATCAGCACGCACAGGTGATCCGGTTCGTCGTCGCACGCCATGACGGTCGGCGATTGTTCCGATTTGATCTTCAACCGTACGTCCGCGTGGGCGAAACTGTTGAGCGTTTCGATCATCAACTGATAATTATACGCGATCTCCAGCGCGTTGCCTTCGTATTCAACGCTGACTTTACCCGCGAAGGTACCGATGTCGGCGGCCATCGAGGTAAACTCGCATGTGTTGTCTTCAAATTTCAAAATGATCGACTTGTTTTTATCTTCGGAAACCACGCCTGCGCGGCGGGCGGCGTCCTTGAACTGATCGCGGTTCAGACGTACCTGGAACGGAAAATCGCGTGGGATAACCGCATCGCAATCGGGGTATTTGCCTTCGATCACATTGGTGCGGTATTCGACGTTATCGACAAAAAACGCAACCTGGCGTTCGCCGACTTCGACGGTAACCGAGCCTTCGTCGCCGAGCACCTTGCGCAGGTCGGCGAGCAGTTTGCCCGAGACGACAACCTTGACCGTTGGGTCGCCTTCGATGTCGCCGAGGGCAACGCTCATGCGCGAGAGCTTCTTGCCATCGGTCGCTGTCAGACGCAGGTTCAAATCTTTGACTTCCATCAACGCGCCCATCAAAACGCGGCGATGGTCTTTAGCGGGAAGAGCATACAAAATCGCATCGATCAAGCGGCGCATTTGTTTTTGCGTCACGCTGAACTTGCTCACGAACGTATCGGGCGTCCATTTCGGGTATTCGTCGGCGGGCAATGTGACGAGACGATACTGGTTCGACGCGCAGGTGACCTTTACCTGGCCGCCTTCGTCGGCAAGCAGCACCTGGCTGCCGGCGGGCAACAGGCTGACGAGTTCCGCAAGTTTGTCGGCAGGGAGCGTGAGCTGGCCCGCGCCGCCTTCGAGTTGCGCCGGAATGCGCACGCGAACGTGAGATTCCAGATCGGTGCCCAGAAATACGGCCTGACCGTCTTCGGCATCGATCAGCAAATTTGAAAGCACGGGCAGAGTAGTCTGCGATCGTTTGAGAAGAGAAGCCACCACGAGGGCTGCTTGGGTCAGGTCCTTTTGCTCGATCGTCAGTTGCACGGCGTCGTTTTCCCTTGTTCGTATGGGTTGAAGTTGAATCCCACAAATGAAAAACAGGCAGGCCGCTGAGTGCAAGCACGACCTGCCGTTTTGAAAGGTTTATTGTGTTTTTCGAGAGCGAAACTCAGTTACTTGCTATCGTCCTCGGCGTCGGCGTCTTTCTTCTTCTTGCCGAACAGGCCGCCGACGCTGTCGCTCAGGCCTTTGGCGGCATCGCCGACCGAGTCCGCAGCGCCGGAAGCCGTGGATTCGAGACCTTTGGTCAACTCGCCCGCCTGATCGCTGACGCCCGAGGTGAGACCCTTAAGCTGGCCGCCGAAGTCTCCGCCAACGCTGGTGATTTTCGCCAGAATAGCGGCGATGAATTCTTTGATCGCTTCGGCGGGCGTGACTTTTTCCTTCTTACCGCCAAGGTCGGTCATTTCGATTTCTGGCACTTCGACTTTGACCGTTTCGCCACCCGCGAGAGGTATGGCCACCTGGACCGTGGTGCCATCGACGAGGACCTTTTTGATCTTCATGGCTTTCTGCGAGGCCTCGGCGGGGGCTTCTTCTTCGGCGGCGGCTTCTCCGCTGGACAGGCGCTCGGCGTTTTTGATCAGGTCTTGGAGGTTCGAGGACTTGAGCGTTTTTTCCAACGTCATGTCGGCTTCCGATACCTGGATCAGGTTGATGACCGGCTCGTCGGTTTTGAAAGACTGGATGTCGGCTTCGACACGCACTTTGCCAAAGTACATGGCGTGGTCGGTTTTGTAACCTTCGGGGTTCGGGATGTTAAGGCCGCGCAGTTCGATGATGCCTTTGGTGGCTTCAACCGTCACGCCGTCAACGGTGACGGGGACTTGAAGGGCGAACGAGAGGGATTTTTCCGTCCCTGTTTTGATGATTTTGTCCAGGTTCTGGAACAGCACCACCATGGCGATGCCAATCAACAATACTAATACTCCGACGCCGAGGGCGGCGAATTTGAGCATTTTTTTCATCTGTATCTCCTCGATGCAGGGTGACCTTAATCGCCCAGCGTTATTTCTTACCGTGGTGAAAATGGGCTTGTTTGATCGATGCCCGACAATACGCCGGGAGCCTTGGGCAGATGGAAGCAGGGATCAAGCCGATTTGCGCACCCTTGCCTGTCCGGCTTGCCCCGTCCGTCTGGGCTGTGCCCAATCGCGGGTAATGAAACCAGAGTCCGAACAAACTTTCGAATCGCCTGTTGAGCCTTCTGCGTCCGCGCAACCCGGTGCTTCCGGGCGTCGTGTGGTGTTATTGGTCCTGTTATTTGCCCCGTTGTTAATTATTCCCCTCTTGTTGACGGGTAAAGTCCACGAAACCCAAGTTTGCATGGAGACCTTGCAACGGCGCGAGGCCACCTATTGGGTGGTGGGGTCCTATCGTTTGACGCAGCCCGAATGGCAACCCGTGCCGGATTGGCCCAAGGCAATCGACCACGAGGGATTTTTCACCCTTCTGGGCGAGCCTCTCGTTGCCGACCCAGCCGATTTCCCTTGGCCTGCATTCGAGGAAGAGCATTGGGAAACGCTGTCCCGTTCACAACCGTTGACCGTTTTTATGTCGATTGAAAATAGCAAGGCGCTTCCGGAGAGACGTCGGAATTTACTGGAGTTACGACTTCTGATGGCGACGGTGCTGGAGCCGGGAGATGCGTCGGCGATGAAGTGTCTGAGTGAAATCGAGCAAGTCCTTCGTCCGCGGGATGTGGTGGAGCCACTTGCTTCGGGACGAAAGCGCCGCCATCGCCCTCCGACCGAAGCGGAGAATATCGCCCATCAATGGATGACGGCTGCGCAACATGCTTTCAATGTGGAAGGGACACCCGAGGCGGTCGCGCAGTCGCTGTGCGATTTCGATCGAAATTTGATCGACCAGACCAATTTGGCTCAATAATCTCGTGCTGGTATCGATAATCGATACCTTTTCGTTCATCTTGATGCTTGCCATCGCCGATTACAGGAGTTCAGACTGAGTAGTCTGCCATCTCTCGAATTGTTGGATACTTCCCAAGCGTAATGAACCATAACGCCGCCCCGTTTTTGTCGGTCATCATCCCAGCCTACAACGAAGAAGTCCGGTTACCGGACACGTTGCGTCTAATCCAGGAGTACCTGGACGGCGCGCCTTATACGTGGGAAATTGTGGTGATGGACGACGGCTCGACCGACCGCACGGTTACCGTTGCTCGCGAAGCGTGTGGCGAGCGTTCGAATTGCCGGGTGATCAAGGCAGCCCGCAATCAAGGCAAGGGAGCGGCTATTCGCCGTGGTATGTTAGAGGCGCGTGGACGCTATCGGCTTTTTACCGATGCCGATAATTCGACTCCGATTCAGGAAACCGCCAAATTATTGCGCCGAATGCGGCGGGCCAGGGCGGATGTCGCTATTGGCTCTCGCGCGGTTCGGGGGGCGCAACTCGAGGTTCGCCAGCCGTTGCACCGCGAAATGATGGGACGTTTTTTCAATGTCCTGGTTCAGCTATTGGTCTTACCGGGAATCCACGATACCCAATGCGGTTTCAAGATTTTCACGGCGCGGGCGGCAAAGGCCATTTTCCCCCATCAGCGCCTGGATGGATTTTCTTTCGATGTGGAAATTCTGTGGTTGGCGCGCCAGCAAGGGTATCGGATCATTGAAGTTCCGATTCGGTGGATAAACAGCCCTGCTTCACGCGTGTCCCCGATCCGGGATTCCGTCCATGTATTTGCCGATTTGATACGAATCCGATTCGGGTTGCTCGGTCATCGCTAATCGAGGTCATAGGTATGGCATCGCTTCTTGCCATTACAGGTCCCATCACGGGTGTGCGGCTCGAGCTGAATGATGAAACGTGTTTGGGCCGTGCGGAAAACATGGATCTGACGTTGCCCGACGCGTCGGTGTCGCGTGCTCATGCGAAAATCTACCGAAAAAATTTAAGCTGGCTGATCGAAGATCTCGGCAGTCGCCATGGGACGTACCACAATCGTCGGAAAGTATTGGTTCCGACGCCGCTGCTGAAAAACGACGAGATTATGATCGGCGGTTCGCGGTTTTTGTTCGACTCGGACTTTGATCTGCAAACAGCCGATTATTCCGACCGGTCGGTTTATTTTACCTCGCCCCACGACGATACGATGGAGGCGCCCCCTGTCGCGGTGTTGGATCAGGCAGAGACGCCTTTGCCCATTCAAGACGCCGAGCTGAGTTTTATCGTCCAATTGGGCGAGCTGTTCGATTCCGTGAACGTCGATTTTGCCGAATCGCTTAGTTTTACCTGCCAACGATTGCGAAAACTGTTTCGTGCAGACCTGGTTTTGTTGATGTTATGGGACCACGCGGCTCAGCGCCTGCGCACGACGGTGGCGTTGTCGGACAACGATTCGATTCTGGCCGATTCGGCTATTATCCACAAAGCGTACTACGAGCGCAAAGCGCTGTTGATCAGCGACCGCCCGAATACGTACTCGCATCCCGTGCCCGGAGCGCCAGAATCTCCGAGTAATCGTTCGGTGATCGCGACGCCGCTGGAAATCGGCGACTCGATGTTGGGGATTATTTATCTCGAACGATTCGAGTTGGATGCGTACTCGCTGGTGGAATTGCGCAACGCGCGGGCCGTGGCGAAGTTGATGGCGGTGTTCATTGAAATTCGCCAGACCGCTCAGGTTCAAATGCTTAAAGCCCGATTTGCTCTGGAAGATACCGAGATCATCGGTCACAGTCCCGCCATCCACGAGATGCTGAATCTGACCAGCCGGGTGGCGCCAACCAAGGCGTCCGTGCTGATTACGGGCGAGACAGGCACGGGGAAAGAAGTCCTGGCGCGTGAAATTCATCGGCAGGCCGTTTCGGCGGGGTTGCGCGGCCCGTTTGTGGCCATCAACTGCTCGGCGGTGCCGGAGACATTGTTCGAGTCCGCCCTTTTCGGACATGAAAAAGGCGCATTTACCGGGGCCTCGCGCATGCAAATTGGTTCCATCGAGCAGGCAAACGGTGGGACGTTGTTTCTCGACGAAATTGGCGAGTTGTCGCTGGCGATGCAGCCGAAGTTACTGCGATTTTTGCAGGAACGTGTCTTTACCCGCGTTGGCGGGGTGCGTCCTATTCGGGCCGATGTGCGCTTGATTTGCGCTACGAACCGGAATTTGGAAGAGGAAGTACGCGCCGGGCGATTCCGCGAGGACCTTTATCATCGGATTTCGGTTTTTCCTATCGGACTGCCGCCCCTGCGCCAGCGTCCGACCGATATTGCCGCGTTGGCGGACCATTTTCTGCGGATACATGCCCGCGAGTCGAACCGCCCCGTTGTGGGTTTGAGCGCTGAATCGATCAAATTACTCGAAAAGTACCCTTGGCCGGGAAATATCCGCGAATTGTCGAATTGCATCGAGCGTGCGGTTCTCATTTGCGATCATAAAGTCTTGCTGCCACGGCACTTTCAACTCAATATGCCGCCGATGGAGTCGCCCGTTGATGCGCCAGAGAAGTCGATAGAATCGCTCTCGGGCACTGGGGCGAGTTTGCTGAAAATGGCAGATGTGGAGAAGTCCCATATCGCCCGAGTGTTGGATATTTGTGGAAATAATCAAATCAAAGCAGCAGAAATGCTTGGCATCCACCGGAACACTTTGCGAAAAAAAATCCAAGATTATCAATTGAAAGCTTGATACCAACCCGCTAGGATGTCTTGGATTCATCCATACGGTGGACTTGCAATAAGGCGTCCTTTTTGCTTCTCCATCATTGACGACTGTAAGAATGTCCTCGTAGGAATGTGCTGACGACGATTCATCGAGCTTCGTGGAGCATGCTATAAATGAATATACGGTTACCCTTCGGAGAAGGTACCGTGCCGGTCGATGTACCGGACAACTGGATCAACGGACGGTGCTATCGTTCATTCCGGTTCGAGCCAACTGACGATCTGTTGGGAACGTTCGACTCGGCTATCGATAACCTGATCGGTCTGGAATCCCTCGACTCCGTATTGAAAAAACGTACGAACGCCGTGATCGCGGTCGATTCCACGCACTGGCGCATGCTGCGCGAGCTGCTGCCCCTGCTGCTGGAACGCATTTTGGACAGCTCGTCTTTGAAGCCTGCAGACATTCAGATCCTGTTCACGAATACGCTGTGGAACTCGCTTCCGTCTGGCTTTTTGAAGCAGCACGTTGCGCATTCGTTGATCGAAGAGTACCCGGTAACGCTTCACGACCCGCGGGAGCCCGCAGTCTGCACGGACTGCGGCATGGTGGATGGCAACATTCCACTGCGAATCAATTCCCTGTATGCCGAAGCAGACTTGAAAATTGTTCTCAGTGTCGTCGAACCGAACATGCTGTTTGGATTCAATGGTGGACGAACGGCTGTTCTTCCGGGATTGGCTAACGAGACGACGTTGCGTCGTTTGTACGCGTATTCGTACCTCGACAACACGAACATCGCCTATGGCGTGACGCGCGACAATCCGCTGCACCAGGCCTCGAACGAGGCATTGGAAAAAATCGGATGCGATTTGGGAATTTCCGTCATCAAAACGGAGCGCGAGCAGTCGGCGGAAATTTTTGCTGGCGATGCGGCCCAGGCAACGATGGCCGCGATCGGTCGTTTGCGTGAAAAGATCAGCGTCACGGTCAAGGAACCCATGGATATTGTGGTGACTTGCGGTGGCGGAAACCCCCATGACCGGACATTGTTTCAGCTCTTCAGTGCACTGTCCACCACGTTGCCCGTTTTGAAACCCGATGGGACGATTGTGGTCACAGCGGAAATGGCCGAGGGCTTTGGCCCTCTGCCGTTGCGGGATATTCTGCTGAAGTCCAACAACCCACGCGGATTCAAGAAACGCTACAGCAACCCGGATAACTTCACTCCTGGTCAATGGTACGCCCAACGGTTTTTCGATATTCTGAAAAACCACGAGGTTATCATCTATACCGATGGCATTGGCGAACACGAATTGTGGAATGCGGGTCTGACGCCAACGACCGACTTGCAGGAAGCAATCGAGGTGGCAATGCAAGGACATGGTCAGCGGTGTAAAATCTGCGCTTTGCCCGACGGACCGTTCTCGCTGGCGCAACTGATGCCCATGGGGATGTAACGCACGGCGGCAGGTACGGAATCGGTTACTTTTTGGGCAGAAGGCGCGGCGAAAGCGGCCTTCTGCTCTTTTGCTTTTCCGGAACTGCTTATTACCTCGCGGAAACGTTTATTGTGCGGGATTGCCGTTGCGGCTCAAACCGGGAATGACTCGTTTTGTGACGGATCGTATTGATTGAGCGAATTCATGGCTGTTAGCAACACCGAGATAATATAAAAATCTCCCCAGAGGTTGTATGGACAAGTACACACAAATTCTCGAAAATTTGAATGTTCCCAAGGTCATTGCGTCGTCCGTATTTTTGCTCGTCGCGGTGGTGATTCGGGCCGTCATCGCCACTCACATTCATCGAGCAAAGGTTTCTTCCCCCGAAGTGCGTCGTCGATGGATGGTAAACCTGCGCAATGGCATGTTGCTCTTTATCACGGGCGGCTTGATTTTGATTTGGGCGCGCGAGTTGCAAACGCTTGTCTTGTCGATTTTCGCCATTGCTGCCGCATTGGTTATTGCGACGAAGGAATTGATCCTCTGCATCAGCGGCAACGTGTTGCGTGCCACGTCGGATTCCTACACCGTCGGCGATCGGATCGAAATCAACGGGCTTCGCGGCGACGTGATCGACCATACGTTGCTGGCGACGACATTGCTGGAAATTGGACCTGGAATGGCCAGCCACCAACACACCGGCAGAACGATCGTTGTTCCCAACAGCCTGATGGTGAGCACACCGGTCATCAACGAAACATATACCGATGCCTATGTGCTGCATCACTTCTCCGTCCCGGTGGGACCGGACCGCGATTGGAAGCGCGCGGAAGAAATTTTGCTCAAAGCATCCCAGGCGGAATGCGCTTCGTACATGGATCAAGCGCGCCTGCATTTTGAGCACTTGCAGTCCAAGCACAGTATCGAGTCGCCGAATCTGGAACCTCGTGTCTCGATCCAGATTCCCGATCACGAGAAAATCATCTTGCTCGTGCGTCTGCCAACTCCCGCCCGGCGCAAAGGCCGCATCGAGCAATCCATTCTGCGCAAGTTCATGGCGGATTTTTACGGCACACCCGATGCGCCAGACGCCGATTCGACGGAATGAAAAAACTCCCCGAGGTTTGGCCTCGGGGAGTTTCGTTTCGCTCATTCGTCCTGGTTGAAATTGCGATAGGGAACCGGCGGGGGGCCGGGAGGCATTCGAGGTTGCTGAGGCACCGGGCCCGGACCGAAGCCAGACATGCCGCCCATCATGCTTGCCTGGGCACCCATCGCCAGTTGCTGGAACATTTCCGACGGCAATGGAATGGCCACGCGCATGGTATTGCCCGATTGCACGAATTTCAGGTTTTCGATGCGCTTGATTTGTTCCAGCATTTGCGGATCTTCGCCCGCTTGCATGCGCGCCATCATGGTGAATGAATAAACCAATTGGTTGAACGCGGACACGGCGCGGTTGGCGGAATCGTCGGCTTCGAACTGCATTGCCACGTGCACCTGGACTTCCTCGCCTTCCTGCTCGGTGGCCACTACTGCCATGGCGTCGAGGTATTTGGCTTCGGCCATCACGGCGGGCATGCCCGACATCATTGCCATCTGGGGCGGTGGGTTTTCCGCCATGTCCGACAACTGTTGTTTCAGGTCGTTCGAAACCGAAAAGCCGATAAACACCGGCCATTTTTCGGCGCCCTTCATCAGCGAAGCCAACTTGCCGCCTTCCTTGGCGATGCTGGGAGTCGATTCCTTCGCGGCGGCGATCATTTTTTCGCTCAAGTCTTGCTGGGGGGACATGGCAATCGCGCCATTGCTCAATGTCGAGTAATACGTCGATTGCTCGGCGTTGAAAAACATCGGCACGTCTTCGATCGTCTCTTTTTCTTCCCAGCCGGTTTCATCCATGCCGGGTTTCAGTTTCGAGTTCGCAAACGCTCCGTAAAGCACAATGTACTTCATGGCGCTGGAGGGATCGTTTTCATCGACTTCGGTATTTGCGCCGAACTCGATTGCGTCGATATCGCCCTGGGCAACTTCTCGAAATATCGAATAGTCGGGCGACGATTTGACCGTCGCGGCCAACGCGCTCAAATTGGGCAGCGCGCTCATTTTACGAAACTCGAACCGCCCGATCAAGTTCACGTCGTTGGGAATCGACGCAAACGGCGGGGGAGTTTCCATGGCAGTGGCGCTGCTGGCGGCCAGGGTGACCGCGAGCGCGATTTGGAAAGTTTTTTTACACACTGGGAAGATCGACATCTTGATGAATAACCTCGTGGAGCAAATTGATGAACTCGAAGACATTGGACAAACCGTGAAACCGTAGAGTTCCACAATTGGTTTTGCAATCCCACTTACACCTGTCCCACCCAATTATTGTCATGCTGCTTGAACAGTTCACGGGTGGTGTTGAACACGTCGTCGGGCAGGGGACCTTTGGCAATTTGCGCCGCCGCTTGTTCAAAATGTTTCAGCTTCGATGTGCCGACGATGCAGGAACTCACCGCGCGCACCGATGCGAGGAACCGCAGGGCGAATTCGCCCCAGTCCAGGTCGCCCGGCGTCAGCCCCATGGCCTGCGCGCGTTCCCAGTACGGTTCGCAATATTGGCCCGCCGGGCGTTCCGTGAATCTCCAGAACGCGTTTGCAATCGGGCGCTTGGCAATCACGCCCAGGCCGCGCGTCCGCGCCGTGGGCAGGGCTTCGTCGATTACGCGCTGCTCGCAAATATTGATGGATGTTTGAATGCTGTCGAACTGGCCCGTTTCAATGGCATAGGCCCGATGTTCGTTCTCGCCCGAATACGCCGCCGCGCGGATTTTGCCCGCATCCTTGGCGGTAACCAACGCCTCGATCACCTCGCCGCGTTCTAGCACTTCCTTCGGGCAAGAGTGCAGATGCATGATATCGATGCGGTCGGTGTTCATGGTTTTCAGGGCGCGTTCGATGCCCGCCGTGATGCACGGTCCCGTCCAGTCCTCGTGGCCTTCGACGCTGTAGCCGCACTTGCTCGAGAGCAGGAATTCGTCGCGGCGATGGCTGAGGAACTTGCCAATGCGTTCCTCGCTCAGGCCGTAGCCGCGCGCCGTGTCGATCAGCTCGCAGCCCGCGTCCAGCACGCCGTTGAGCAGGCGTTCGACTTCCGAGTCGTCCTGGTCCGGTCCGCCGACGTGCCCGGCGCCGAATCCGAGCAAGGTGACTTTCAGGCCCGTGCGGCCAAAATCTCGATGAAGCATGGGGACACTCCCTCCGGGTTTAAAGGTATTGAAATGAACGCGCCACTAAACCGACCCGCCCCCGCGAGCGCAACCCCCGAGACAGGCAGGGAAAGATTTTTTACGGAAAATTGAAAGTTACTTTACCCGGGGCGATGATTTCGCCAACGCGACATGGTTTTGATCGCTCCGTTCGATGCCGGGAAATCAATCCGTGGGCCAAAGTTCACGTAGCCACCAATCGAATTCTTCTGGCGAAAGGTGATAAAGAATAAATTCGCGTAACCCCAGTAAATCGTCGCGAACCAAAATCTGGGGCAGTAGTTGGGCTTGGCGGGACGAAGACAACAAACCTTCGCAAAACCCTATCGCTGCCGCTGTGTGCACATCCCCGTTGGGGTGCTTTAAACACCACTTGGCGTACCACCAGATCCGTCGCAGCAGACCAAGTAGCGGCGGGTTTTGCTCGCATAAACGATCAAATTCGAGGCCGAGCAAAATCCACAGCATCATGGGGTTATCCACATCACGCGAGGCGATGATCCGCTGAAATTCCGGTAATTGTTTGGATGCTTCCCGTCTCCACTGGCTCATTTTGTCCCTTCCCATGTGTCGCGCACTTTCAGCGCGCAGCCTCTTTACCGTTCGTTTTCCCAGGGCGACGTGCTTCGCACTTTGCCCAGAGCTGCTATGTAGCGCGCCTTTGGCGCTGAACGATGCAGCAGTCTTCTGAACGATTCATGTCTGAATGACGAAAAACTCCATCCACTAAAAACCATCAACTATTGACTATAAACTATTAACCAACAACCCCACTAAAAACTGTCCACTGTAAACTGTGAACTGATATCTGGTCACTTCTTTCACTCAATCCGATACCACTCATCGCTCGCCTCCGACTTCACGTCGTCGAATCCGCCCTTGCACAACGGCTGGCAGCGCATGATGCGCCACGCAATCAGCCCCAGCGCTTTCCACGCGGGTTTGGTGCGCAGGGCGTCGAGCGCGTAGTTGCTGCACGTTGGATGAAATCGACATTGGCCGCCCAGAAACGGCCCGAGGACGATCTGGTAACCGCGAACGAGGGCGATCAACCCTCGGCGGACGAATCGCGAACCGGCGAGGACAATGGCGGAGGGGCGCTTTCCAGCAGTTTGGCGACGCACGCGCGGAAATCCTCCTCAAGCTGCCGGTACGACGCTCCGGCGGCAGCCACCCGGGCGTTCACCACCAGGTCCAGCCCCGGCGGGAGAGTCGCGTGCGTCCGGCGGAATATCTCGCGCAGACGTCGTTTGACCCGGTTGCGCGTGACGGCATTGCCCACGCGGCGCGAAACCGTCAATCCCAACCGCGTCGGGCGATCCAGTCCGCGGTCCAGGGCATAGACAACAACAAAACGGCGGGCACATTTGCGTCCGCCGTCGTAGACTTTCTGAAATTCCGCCCGTTGCGTCAACCGCACCCAGCGGGGGAATCGTTCGCCCCGCGGAGTCAGTTCACTCATCCGGAGACGGTCAAGCGATGGCGGCCCTTCGCGCGGCGACGGGCCAGGACTTTACGACCGCTGGCCGATGCCATGCGTGTACGGAAACCGTGTTTGTTCACGCGGCGGCGGCGGCTGGGTTGATAGGTTCTTTTCATGTGTCTCACCTTCCAGTGTTCTTCAAGGGGGTGAAATTCCGCTCATCCGCCCCCCCCGCGTCAAGAGGGAAAATCGAGCGAGGGTGATTTCTAAGGTGTGGAATAGGCGAATTAAAAGTGAATATCTGTTGAATAACTTGATCGTGACTAAGTAGAAACAAGTTATGGAGGATGTGCCAATGACCCAATTTCGTTTATACGCTCCCTTCGCACGTTGTACCAGCGATAGCGTTCTTGATTTTTATGGAGGAGATTTTTTAGAAGCTTTGCTTCTGTACGATCAAGTGTTCTTGGACTCCGCGCATTATCTGGAGTTTTTTCACTTAGCCAGACGATTTGGTTTAAAATCAGTCCTGGCGCTTCTTGATCAAGGAATTATTATTCCACATCTGGACGATGGGGCAGCGGGTCAGGTGGGTCAAACTGGACCCGCAAGATTACCTGCAAATAAAGTTATATTGCCCATTCTGCATTTTGAAATAGTGGAATTACTCGTCGTTGATTATGAGAAATTTCTGCATCAAACTATTAAAAAGCAAATTGGGTTTAATGCCGCAGAAAAACGTGAGCTTGCTAATATGCTTCGTGGAAAGCAGCATCTCCGAAATCATGATGCAAGGCGCAAAACGATCGCAAATTGGAAAGAATTAGTCGAGCCAACTTCTGATACTTTTAGGGACGCGTTCTCCAGGTCATTAGATTCTCTAGGGCTTCTTGCACCCAGGTATGAACAGATACAAGCTGAAGCGGTTTTCTACAATGAAACCGATTTACGAGTAGAATCAAACATTAGACAGTTGATTCCAAATCTTACAATCGAAGAAGAGCATCGTGCAATCGAACGCGCACTTTTAAGTCTGAGAAAATCAGTTCAAGTAAAATGTACTGCGGATGAATTGAAAAGCATACCAGCTTGGCAAGAAGATTTGGGTCTACTGGGCTTAGAAGATAAAAGAACAAGCCGAAATCCTACATTACTGACTAACCGACTGCATCAAATTTTAGAGATTCGAGAATTTCCCAAACTCCAAATTTTGTATGATGATCCGGACTTCAAACTTGAAGAGATACTCAAAATTCGTAACACGCGTGAATGCCAAGAATTTAGGGCCTGCATAAGAAGTTTCGACCGGATTGACCAACAACAATGGTTGATAACTTCCGAAGACTTAAAGCAGAAAGTGTTCGAATTAAAAAGATCATTAGTGGGGAAAACTGGATCGCTATTATTCTCTGTAGTTTCCAATCTTATCCCTCCTCTATTCTCGATGCCAATGGCGTTAGGAAACTCTGTTAAAGAGAATTTTTTTGAAAATCACGAACCTCCGATTCAGGGAGCTAATGCGTTTCTCAATACCAAATTATCAAAGCTTTACAATAAAGATTATGGGGATGAATTGTCGAAAAAAAGAGGAGGGAAAAACAGTAAGACCATTGATCTGGTCGGATAGTTTTTTACCAAGCCTGAAAGGCTTCAAATCCTTCGCCTTGGGCAAAACGCGAAGCGCGTCGCCCTGGGTGGCGTGCGCCGTTTCATCCGCACGCTGAAAGTGTGCGACACATCATTCTCACCACCAATCGGTGTAAGGCTCTTTGGTTTCCCAATCCACGAATTTGCGGATTTCACGGGCGCTGTCGAGCACTTCGACGCGCAGGAAATCCGGCGATTCCGGCTCTGTGGGAAACCAGTCGATATCCACCAACACGTGGCCTTCGGCGTCGCGGGCGAAAATTCGGGCGATGAGGCCTTCGGTTATTTGAATTTCGTCCAAGATGCGGTCGAAAATGTGACTCAACCCGCACAAATCGTCCGGTGCGACTAAATTCCACGTGTCCGGCTCGGCAAGCCCTTCCTGGTCGATGCCATCCTCGGGCAAATAATAGATATCATCCGTCGGCCAACCGTTTTCGCGGCACGCCGCGTGGATCATTTCGGTGAAAACTGCTGGATCGGGAGCGGGACGCATGGGGATTTTAGGTTTGTGAGCGGGATTTGGTGCGGGTTTGGGCGGTTGAACCGTACGCCGAACCCGGGCAATATACCATTTTTGTACCCACACCATGAAAAAGTGGAACGCGATCCCGATGGGAATCAGGTAAAGCAACTGGTGTGGATTTTTGGCGAATTGTTCGAACATGTTGCGTGACCAATGGGAGTATTTCGTGGGCGAAATCCCTCGAACTTTCAGGTACCTTGGTTTCTACGGTTATTTTCCAACGACGTTTTGGCGATTTCGTGAATTTCAGACAGAACAGCCTCATAGTTTTCACGGCTGAATGTGAAGATGAGCTTTTCCCCCTGGGGTGAAAGGTTACCTCTCTGTGCCTGAAAATCTCTAAAAATCACCTGATCTTCTTCAAAAAGCACTCGGCAATGCACATGACTGCATCCCCACTCGCCACACCCGCAGGTTGCAATAATCCGGTATTTTTCGTTCTCACAAAGACATGTCTCCAACTCCGGTTGTCGCCAAAAATGCATCAGGGGCAGGGTATTGTCTTCCGACTCGATCCAATCGCCGAGGAGTCGGTTGTCGATCGTGAGCGCGATGGATTCGCTGCCTTCGGCTCCAAATTGGAATCCTAAACGGTGCATTTTTTGTTTCCCCAGTCCAAGCGCGATTGACTTTTATCCCCGACTTTTATCGTTTATAGGGTTGCCGCATGCAATCGCAAGTCGTATAAGTACAGTGTTAGTATTCTCTTGGGACGGAAGTCGATGGCCAATTACCCCGAACTCAGCCTCCTGGTTTTGCGCGTGTCCGACATCGAACACGCAGCGGTCTTTTACGGGGCGCTGGGGCTCAAATTCGTTCGTCACCGTCAAGGCAAGGGCCCCGAGCATTATGTGTGCACGATGGATGGTGGCTGGGTGCTGGTGCTGTATCCTGCCATGAGCATCGACGAGGAGTCCCACAGCATCCGCCTCGGGTTCCATGTGGATTCGGTTGAAGACACTGTCGAGCGGTTGGCGGACTTGGGCGCGCGCATTGTCACCCCGCCCAAACGAAGCGATTGGGGCCGCCGCGCCGTGGTGCGCGATCCGTTCGGGCTGACGCTCGAACTGACCACCCCGGGCCATCGATGATTCGATGCCAGACTGGGCGACGAGTCTTCTTCCGGGTTTCCTCTGTTGCGTGCTTCCATGCCTGCTTTTTTTTGGCGTTTTATTGATAATGCAACGCTCGGTCGAGCGCTCGGACTGGGAAAGTGTCGAACGGTTGGGCGACACACCTTGCCCGACGTGTGGCGAGCCGTTTGGACGCGAATCGGTGGAAAAAGCCCGGTCGAAATGGCAAGCCTATGTCAAGAAACTCATAAAGGAGAAGTCCGCCGTTCGTTTTCGCCTTTCTCCGACATGGAAAATCCCGTGTCCCGGTTGCGGTAAAACCTGGGACTGTAAGCCTAAGAACGACCATGTTATTTGGAATGCACCCACCGTGGATAGGCGGGAACGAAAGGAAACCGACGACAACTCCATGGCTTCCGATACCCCTCTCAACCTACTCGTATTGCGTGTCGCCGACATCGACCGGGCGGCGGAGTTTTACGCGACACTCGGACTTGAGTTCATCAAGCATCGACACGGCACGGGGCCCGAGCACTATGCCTGCGAACGGTCCGGTTTCGTGTTCGAGCTTTATCCCGCACGCGACGCTGGGGAAGAAGCACGTGGCGTGCGTCTGGGCTTTGTCGTCGATAACGTCAAAGCTACCCTGGATATGCTGATCGAGCGCGGCGCCGAAGTCCTTTCGCCGCCCAAAGATAGTCCATGGGGCCGCCGCGCCGTGCTGCGCGACCCGTTCGGCGTGACGGTGGAGTTGAGCGACCCGGCTGGTGTCCAACCGGATTGACGAGGGAGCCGCTATGGATCATCCTAAATCGAGCGACAGATTTAGGAGCACGTAATGCGTCGGTTTCAAGCTTCCACATGGCGAGAGGGCGAATTGTTCGTCGCCCAATGCCTCGAGATAGATATTGCCAGCCAGGGAGTTTCGACTACCGACGCCTTGGCCAATCTGCGCGAGGCACTTGAATTGTTCTTCGAGACGGCCTCTCCGGCTGAAATCCAACAGCGGTTGCATACCTACAGATAAAATTCCAAAAATCGAGTTTTTTATTTATCCAGGACGAGTCTAAAAGTTGCAAGATCAAGGCGCGCGAGGCGAAGGCGATGGGAGCGTACACCAAGTACGTGACCGGAGTCCGAGTCCGATGCGCAACGTTGAGATTGCGACTTTGAGACCGTCCTGCCTCTTCCCGCTTGCGCTGCCAAGCCCTGCCCGGCACATTCCGGGCGTGTAGATTCTGCGCCCATTTCTCAACCTGGATGACACGCTCTCCATGTGGACGATGATCGAAAGCGCCTTTGGCCGACTTTTCACCATCAGCGGTGGCGTGGTGCTGGTGTTTGGCCAGAGCCTGTTGGAATTCCGCCTCTCGCGTCATGATGTGCGTCGGTTGCTGACGCAAATGATGCGCATTGGCGTGCATACGTTACCGCTGGCCGCCATGATTGGCCTGTTCACCGGGATGATTTTTGCCCTCAACATGGGGCTGCCGCTCAAGGATTTCGGCATCGAAGATCGCATCGGCTCGATTCTGGGCGTGGCAATCATTCGCGAACTCGCGCCCGTCTTCACCGCGTTCATTATTGCCGCGCGCGTGGGCGCCGCCATGACCGCCGAACTCGGCACGATGGCCGTTTCCGACGAAATCGACTCGTTGCGCGTGTTGGGCATCCGCCCGATGCGCTACCTGGCCATGCCGCGCATTGTGGCGTCGATGATCATGAATCCATTGCTGACGGTTTATTCGACGGCGACGGGCCTCGTCGGCGGGATGTTGCTATCGAAAACGTACCTCGGCGTGGCGCCGACGATTTTCTGGGACCGCGTGCTGTCGGCGACGGATTTCAAAGAAATTAACACAGGTTTGATGAAAGCGCTGGCGTTCGGCGCGTTATACTCGGCCATCTGCGTTTACCACGGCATGAACACGCGGGGCGGGGCCGAAGGCGTCGGGCGCTCGACCACCCGCGCTGTTGTTGTGTCGCTGACCATGATCCTCGTCGCGGACTTCCTGCTGACGCGCTGGATGTTCGGGTAAAAAACCAGACAGGATTGACGAGATGAACAGGTTTTAGCCCCATCCTGTTGATCTTGTGAATCCAGTCCAATTTGCTTTTACCAAACGCGGAACACGAAAAACTTCAAATAGTCCGTTTCCGGCGCGGCGGGCAGCACCGGGTGGTCGGTGTCGGCTCCGGCGGCGTTGAGAAGTTGCACGCGGCGTTTGGCGTCGGCTGCCGCACCGAGGGCAGTGGCATACAAGTCCTCGCGCCCGACATGGTACGAGCACGAACACGTTGCCAGGTATCCGCCAGGACGCACCAACTTCATCCCGCGCAGGTTGATTTCCTTGTACCCGCGCAGAGCATTCTTCAAGCTGCCGCGGCTTTTCGCGAAGGCGGGCGGATCGAGCACCACAACATCGAACTGGCGACCCGCGTCGCTCCACTCGCGCAGCAAATCGAAGCAATTACCGCATTCGAACGCGCACCGGTCGGCGAGCCCGTTGCGCACGGCGTTCGCGCGGCATTGCGCCACGGCTTCCTCCGAATAATCCACACCGAGCACCGATTTCGCGCCGCCAGCGCCTGCGTTCAGCGCGAACGAACCGATGTACGTAAAACAATCGAGCACTTCGGCACCTGGCGCCAGCCGCCGAATGAACGCGCGATTGGCGCGCTGGTCGAAAAAGTACCCAGTCTTCTGGCTTGCAGCCAAGTCGATGCCGAACTCCAGACCGTTTTCGCGAATAACGATCCTTGTATCGAACGATTCGCCGATGCAGCCTTCGACGAGAGTCAGGCCTTCTTTTTCGCGCGTCGTGGCGAGGCTTTTTTCGTAAATTCCGCGCGGTGCGAGCAACTCGCGCAGCAGGCCACAGATCATGTCTCGGCGTTTGTCCATGCCGAGTGTCAGAAACTGCACCGAGAGCACATCGCCGAACCGGTCAACGATCAACCCGGGCAACCAATCGCTTTCGGAATACACCAAACGGCAATTCGTCGGGTCGTCAAGCAAGCGCGCGCGCAAGGAAATCGCCGCTTCAAGCCGCCGCCGGAAAAACGCCTCGTCGATCGGTTCGTCCTCAAACGTCAGAAGGCGCACGCGAATTGCCGAATGCGCGTTGTAGTACCCGCGCCCAACGAACTTGTTTTTCGTGTCGCGAACATCGACAATTCCGCCGTTCGTTGGCGAGCCGTCGATCGTGCCGACTTCGGAATCGAACACCCATGGATGACCGTCGAGACAGCGATGGGTGACTTTGGGTTTCAGGTGAATCGTCGGCATGGGGACGGAGACCTCGGGGGTTTTTAGTTAACTCGCGCAGAGGCGCAGAGACGCAGAGAGTTTAATCTTCCAATCCATTGACGGCACGCTTAATGCCGTCCTTCATCAAGGCTTCTCCGAAATTGAGAAGGTAGCCCAGTTTGCACCCGGTCAAGCGGAGATACGTTTGTAGTTGTTTAGAGTGTGCAGGTATCATTTTTTTAACGGATTTAAGTTCCAGGATCACTTAATTTTCGATCATAATATCGGCCCGAAATCCTTCGTCGAAAGTAATGCCACGATATTGAATCGGAATAGGAAGTTGACGTTCTACCTTCAAACCATGGCCGCTCAAGGCACGTGCGAGGACAACCTCATAGACGGTTTCTAACAATCCCGGTCCCAATTCGCGATGAATTAAAATCGCTTCGGAAATAACAATACTTTCAATCTCATTTTCACTCATTCTCTGCGCCTCTGCGTCTCTGCGCGAAATAAATTAGCTCAACTGCAAACCTCGGGATTTTTTCTCTGCGCGAGATCGTTAATAAAAAGCGGAAGGCACCGCAATGCCTTCCGCTTGGTTTGCTAACGTTATTTCGTCGTGCGATTACTTCACGTTGTAGAACGCGTTGCGGCCCGGGTAGATCGCCGATTGGTCGAGCTCGTCTTCGATGCGCAGAAGCTGGTTGTACTTGGCGATACGGTCGCTGCGGCTGGCCGAGCCCGTCTTGATCTGACCCGCGTTCGTCGCCACGGCGATGTCGGCGATGGTGCTGTCTTCGGATTCGCCCGAGCGATGGCTGATGACCGCCGTGTAGCCCGCGCGCTTGGCCATTTCGATGGCGTCGAGCGTTTCGGTCAGCGTGCCGATCTGGTTGACTTTCACCAGGATCGAGTTTGCGCAGCCGGTTTCGATGCCTTTGGCCAGGAATTTTGTGTTCGTCACAAACAGGTCGTCGCCAACGAGCTGGACTTTTTTGCCGATGCGGTCGGTCAGCAACTTCCAGCCGTTCCAATCGTTTTCGTCGCAGCCGTCTTCGATGCTGATGATCGGATACTGGTTCACCAGTTTCTCGTACAGATCGACCATGGCTTCGCTGCTCAGCTCTTCTTTGGTCGATTTCTTGAAGACGTATTTGCCTTTGGCCTTATCGAAAAGTTCGCTGCTGGCTACGTCGAGCGCGATGCTGATGTCCTGGCCCGCTTTGTAACCGGCTTTTTCGATCGCCGTCAGGATCGTTTCGATCGTTTCTTCGACCGAGGTCAGGTTCGGGGCGAAGCCGCCTTCGTCGCCAACCGACGTGTTCAGGCCTTTGCCTTTCAGCACGCTCTTCAGCGCGTGGAACGTTTCGGCGCCCATGCGAAGAGCTTCGCGGAACGTCGGCGCGCCGACGGGCATGATCATGAATTCCTGGAAATCCACCGTGTTATCGGCATGTGCACCGCCGTTGACGATGTTCATCATCGGTACGGGCAGGGTCTTGGCGTTTACGCCGCCCAGGTACTGGTACAGGGGAAGGCCAATGGCTTCCGCCGCCGCGCGAGCCGAAGCCAGCGAAACGCCCAGAAGCGCATTTGCGCCCAGATTGCTCTTGGTCGGCGTGCCGTCCATTTCGAGCATCAGTTTGTCGAGGGCGACCTGCTCGGTGGCGTCCATGCCGATCAGTTCGGGTGCAATTTTCGTGTTCACGTTTTCAACGGCCTGAAGAACGCCTTTGCCCAGATAGCGGCTCTTGTCGCCGTCGCGCAGTTCGAGCGCTTCGTTTTCGCCCGTGGACGCGCCGCTCGGGACGATAGCGCGGCCCAGTGCGCCGCTTTCCAGCAGAACTTCCACCTCGATGGTCGGGTTGCCGCGCGAATCGAGCACTTCGCGGCCCAGAATGGATTCAATTGTCGTCATGGAAAAACACCTCGTTGCTTGAGAATCGTTCAGAAGAACCGCCACCCCCGGCGGCGGCCGTGGGTCGGGCGGCCCCTTCTCCGGTGGGAGTCCTCTTTTTCGGCGCACATGCAACGCGCCCCAAGCGGGGGGCGCAAGAGACAATGCCACCCGGCGGGGTCAGGAATTTCACGGCGCTTTATTGATAAAGGCAAAGGAGACGGGGCATAAGATACGGCTCAAATGCCAGATTTCAGTGTGGTCGCTGGTACCAGACGGCAAATGCGGAGGAACCGAACACCCGATTTCCGAAGGACTACTGAATGCGCCACAACTCGAAAAGCCCCAGGTCTTCGATCATTTGCGCACGGGGATGGCCAATGGTCGGGCCGTTGTCCTTTTTGCGGGCGATGACCGTGTCGCCCGCTTGGGCTTCCTCGATGTACAGGAACAAATCCCAGTCATTGTACACTTGATAGATCGCTGTCGGTTCGGGCGTATGGGCTCGCGCCAGTAATTGCAGTGTTGGCGATTCAAAGTAAAAACACACGCGCCGTCCAGGCGGGTGCAGGTAGTTGAATTGCAACGCCGCGCGGCTGGAATCGCGTTCGCGTTGCATGCGGGTGATGAGGGCCAGGAGTTCCGGGCGTTCGTTGAACCAATTGGGGTAGTACGCCACGGCTCGAACCAGGGAAAACCATCCCATCAGCGCCAGATAGGCAATAACGATTGCACGCGCTGCCCATCGCGCTCCCCGACGCTCGATGGTGTCCCACAAAATGCCAAGCGTGCCGCTGCCCATGGCGATCAGCGGCACGATCAGGAACATGGTAAACCGCATGCGGGTGTTCGAGCCGATGCCGGCTTTGATCGAAACGATCATGCCGCACAGCAACACGGCGACCCACGCCAGGACGACGGGCATGGATTTCGAACGCCAACGTTTGAGGGCCAGACCCGCACCGACGATCAGTGCCAGCGGAATCCACATTTTATTATCGTTCCACAAAATACGCGGGTAGTCGAAAAACGCCGACACGGGGTTGGCGTGATCGTAGAACATGTTCGTTTGTTCGTTCATTCCGATGTGGTCTTTCAAGAAACCGAACGGTGAGCCATAACGAAGAGTGCTGGATGTGAACCACGCCGCGGGGAATGCCGCGATCAGCCCCATGCCAAGCGCAGGTTGCCATGCGCATCGTCGCATGGGAGGGATGAAGATCATCCAAACCGTTCGCAGGCCCAGGAACACGGCGAACACAATGCCCGCGTACCACATTTCATATCGAAAAGCGTTGCCGAGCCCGATCAGGAACGCCGCCATCAGGTAGTCGCGGTCGGTACTCCGATCGCCGGGTGGCCGTTGCATTCCGCGTACGAAGAAGTCTATCGCTCCGAGCAGCAGTGGCAGGAAAAACACCTCGGCCACGGGGTTGACTGCCGACCATAGGACCATGAAATGCGTTCCCGTCAGAATGGCTGCCGCCGTACCTGCAAAATGGCTGCGCCAGGTGCGGCGCGCCAGGTCGCCCGCGAAAAACACAAGGGCCAATGTTCCCGCCAGGCTCGTCAACGTCATGGAAAAGTGCGGCGCCCCGATCAGTTTGGTCATCAGGCCCAGGACGTAAAACTGTCCGGCGAGCCAGATATGATCCACCGGAGCGAAATAGGGATTTACCGACCAGTCGATGGAATAATGGAGGCGAATGTACTCGTCGCCCGAGATGAAAAATGGAGCCGAGGGAGCAAAGGCGGCTCGAAACAGCAGGAAAATTATCATGGCGATCAGAATCGACATTTTCCAGGAGGCGAAGCCGTAGTCCTCGACCGTGGGTTCGGAGCGATGACGCCCGAAAATTGCTGCCGCTACGGCTGCAATGCCGAGTAAAAACCCGGCAAGCATCAACAAATATTCAATAGGAGACCACGGGAGCATCTTCAATCCAACGCGGAGGGCGACGTTTGAACGAATCGTGCGTTAGCAAACGGTGAGGTGGTGAGAGGTGCAATGGGACTTTGGGAGTTCCAAATACTCACTCCGGCAATTGCAAACTGCCGTCTTCAAGTAGCGGGAAAAACGGATTCCATGCGACTTCCCACGGATGGCCGTCGGGGTCGGCAAAGTACCCGGAATACCCGCCCCAGAATTTGTCTTCGGCGGGAACTAAAATCCGCCCGCCCGCGCGTTCGGCTTCCGCGAGCAGCGCATCGACTTCGGTTTTGCTGCGTACATTGTGAGCGAGCGTGATGCCGCCGAATCCGCTGCCTTTGTCAGTCAGACCGGCGTCCTTGGCCAGCGACTCGCGCCCGTAAAGCGCTAACGCCATCCCGCCTGCCTGGAAGAACGCCACGAATTCGTTGCCTGCCGACGATTCGCGCCATCCGAGTCGATGGTAGAAGGCACGGCTGGTGGCCACGTCCGCCACGCCAAGGGTGATTAAACTCACGCGTTGTTCCATATCATGGTTCCTTTCCCCAGACGACGATTTCGCCCAGGCGCACGGTCTGGCTTCCGGGCAGGAAGTTCGGTTCAATGATTTCCAATCGTATTTGGTCGAGCAACGGCGCGTTGGGCAGTTCCACGCGCTCGCGGGCGGCGGATTCGGTGTGGCGAACGACGGCGAGTTCTCGCCACGATTCCGACGATTGTGCACGACCTAGCAAACGGAAGGCTTTCAGGTTGAACTGTCGTGAAAATCCGCATGTTTCCGCATGAAGAAAATCCAACGCTCCGACGCGTCCCGTCTTTCCGAGACGAAACTCAACCCATTGGCGCGGTGCGTCGTCGGGCAATTCCGCCGCCCAGAAATGATTCAACTCGTTTCGGAACCCAATGGCTCCGTCGAAGAGTTTGAGCGGCGCGTTGTCGATGCTGATGGTGGCATTCGATCCAGTTGCCGCGGCTACTGGCCATTTGACGAGATCATTTTCGCTCCCGGTGGCGAGCCTGACGGGCGTTGTCGCGGTGACGAGCGCCACCCGTGTTGGAATATCGGATCGCTGATGCGCGAGATTGATGTCGATCTCTCCGGGATGCAAACGCAGGTACTCGCGCGGCAATTCGACAGCGTCGTCGAAGCCCTTGTCGAGCAATTGAGTGGCGATGTCTTCCGAGGCCGGAGATGTTTGACCCGGCTGATCGCCGCCAAAGCTTCCCAGGTAAAGCAACCGTCGGGTTTGGTCCACTGCCAGAAACGAACGCACAATGTCCGGATTGGGATCGGTTGCATCGTTGTTTACGCGCTTGCCGTTGCGTAAAAACCACGTTCCGACTTCGACGGTAAACAGCGACAAGGCAGTTTCGGGATCGAGCGGAACGTGGATTTCCAATGAATTGGCGCTGGCAATGCCTGCGCGAGTGATGGGGTCCAGTGTTGGCGGCAACACGATTGCCCATTTATCGACGTCGAGCTGCAGATGCTTGAGGGGACGCGAAAATTCCGGTTCCCAACGGCGAGTTTCCACCGGGCGTGTTTCCCAAATCGATGAATTGGGCGCTCGGTTTTTTGAAGCCGGATGAATGGGCACAGTGAGAGTGCCCTCTGGCCATAGCTCGACTTCACGTAAGCTGCTATTGAATTGTCCCGAGATTAACACGGCTCCATCCGGCGAAAAACCGTTGATCGCTGCCAACGTGATGGAGGTTCCGTTGTCGGCGCGAATGACAGCGGGTTGATTTTCCGTGTTCGACAGGTCGAGTAGCTCGAAGGTGCCTTCGGTGGCGGCGCGCAGGACAGGGCTTTTCGGAGGCCAGCCTAATAGGGCGCCTTGCGTGAAGAGGAAACCCTCGGGGGCTAACGGCTCGAGCGGTTCCGAACCGCGCCAGAGTGTCATGCCCGCGTTGGCCTGGGCAGTGGACAAAATGTCGCCCAGCTTGGCCGAATCCCAAACACCATGCGGCGAAACGGCGATTTCGACCCGCGCGTCGCCGATTTGGGAATCGATCGCGACCGACTGACCGGTATTCATGGTACGGTTTTTCAGACGGGAAAACTGAGCGGCCTTGATACCAGGGGCCAAATCGCGCCGTCCCCCGATCAGGTGGGGGTGGACTTCCTGTTGGGCGGCGGCAATTCCCGCCAGCAGGAGTATCGCTGCCAAAACCCGCCAAGGCAAGCGCCCCGCAGCGGTGTTGGTAGGCTTTCCGGGGCGCAGACGCATCGGGGGAAGTTCCTGGTTATTTCTCGGCTTTGTTCAGCGCCTCCAATTGCTTGCGTAACGCATCGCGCTGCTGACGCAATTTGGCGACTTCGTCGGTGTCTTGCAAATTGTAGCCCGATTTTTTGTGCGAGAACTTATTCATGACCCAGCGAAAGACTCGCCAAATAGACAGGAGGAGAACAATGATCGCGAAGTAGAACGTGAAGGTACTTGTTTTCGAGTGGATTGCGGCGTGAAGAGAACCGCCCGCCAGCCACCAGCCGACCAGACAGAAAAACAGCACAAAGTACCCAATGGGAAACGATGCATCCTTGGTGTTCAGACGCGGCGCGCGACCTTTGTCCTTGTCGAGCAACTCACCCATTTTGCGGTCGATCTCGGTGATCTGCCGCTGAATTTCCATGCGTTTTTGGTTTTCCATGAACCAGGCACCTCCGGTGCGATTTTCGGGTTTATTGCCCGCCTCGTTCCCCTTGCGACGGGGCCACCTAAGCTCGGCAATCGAAGGAACCGCAATCGAAGAATCAATGCGGATGTGTCCGGTTGGGATTGACGGGGTCGCAAGGCAACACTACGTTTTCGCCCGCGAACGGATGAAGTTCTGGTGTGATTTTTGCCTCCTTTTCGTCCGCGCGATTTTAATGATCCTCCCGGTACGTAGATTTTCGATTTGTCCAATTTGCCCCCAGATAACCCCTCTTCACCCGCGGAAGATTCCGCCCCGGTGTCCAAACTCGATAGTTGGATGCTCAAGGGGTGGAAGACGTTCAAGTCCCTGAAGACGGGAATTTTTCTGCTTTCCATGATTGGCGTCGCGTGCATTTACGGCACGACGCATTTCGCCGCGAACCAGGTCCTGGGCGACAACGCCATTCCTCTCGCCAAGTCCAAAGTCTTCAATGCCTGGTGGTTTTTTCTCCTGCTGGGAATCTTTTTCATTCAGTTTGTTGTTTCTACGTGGCACGTCACGGTCATGAGCCTGAAGCTTTGGTGGAAACGAGACTTTTCGCGCGGTTTCACGTTCCTGACCACCGGGAATGGACGCGCGAGGGTTTCTGTTCCCGGGGGGCTGTCTCGTATCGAGCGAGTTTTGCAGCGAAAATTTACCCGTACCCATCGGGAAGGGGACCGATTCTTTGCCCACGCGGGGTTGCGCGCGCGCATTGGTCCCACCATTATTCACTTCGGAATTGTTGTGATTTTGATCGCTGGATTGGTGCGGATTGTTTTGGACCGACAGGGCAAAATCATGAGCGAAGGACGTTTTGCCGCCGCCGAAGGGGAAACTTCGAGTCTCATTTTTCATCCCGCTTTCAACGACATGAGGATGGGTGAGCACAACTATGTGCCGCTCCATATTCCCTACGAGATCACGGTGTTGGATTTTGACGAAATCATGCACCCGAACTCGGATTCACCCGCGTATTATTCTTCACTTTTGAAGGTCAAGGACGTTGAGACCGGCGAAGTTACCATTGCGAAAGTGGATATGAACCATAGTATCAGCATTGGCGGATACGAATTTCATCAAGCCAGTTATTCGCCGCTGCCGCCGATTCAAACGCACCGAATGCAATTCGATGTGCGGGACGCGAAGACCGGCGAACGCATTGCGGTGACGGACGCGAGCCCGGAAACACGCGTTCAAGTTGGCGACGAAGACCTTTTTCTCGAAGTCGATGGCGAATCAGTCGGTCAAGCATGGAGGCTTTACGCCTCGTCGAACCCGAACGAGCCGATTTCTTCGGGGAAATTGCTGGCGAAAGCGCGCGAGTCCGAGTTGAGCCTCAAGGTGGTGGCGTTTTTTCCGGACTTTGATTTCGACCCCGTTGAAGGACCGCATACGCGATCAAGCCAACCCGTGAACCCCGTGGTTCAAGTCGCGCTGATGCATGACGGTGTGCCTTCGAGCCAGACATTTTTGTCGTTGGATTCGGAATTCAACGAGGCTTTGCCCGAATACGATCCGCTATTTCTGCTGGAATTGGCGGATATCCAGGTCGCAGGCGGCGCGCCGGAAAATTATGAAGGTGTTGATTGGACGGACAAAGATTTTGCCCGTTTTGTGATCGATGTGAAGGATAAGTTCACGGGCGACAATGTTTCGCGACAGACGTTGGCGGTTGGCGCCACGAGTCACGACCCCGTGGTTTTCATGGCGCACGATGGAGATGAGCCGCCGCCATCGGGCGCGGAATTTGCCATCTATCCGGTTGGCCGCGACATTCGGTATGTCACGGTCCTGATGGTGGTGAACGAACCCGTCGTGCCCTATTACATTGCGGGTGTGGCGTTGATTTTCTTTGGCGCAATGTTGACGTTTACTGGCCGATACCGAGCGCTTTATGGGGAGTGGATTCCAGAATCGGAGGAATTTCTCTTCGCCTTGGTACCCCGGTTTGGAACTTCTCCGAATCCGCAGGAATTTGCCGAATTGGTGAGCGAACTATCCGGTACCCCAATGCCATCGGAGCCGGATTCCCTTTCCGTCACTCCCGAAAACGAACCCGCCACGGTGGGATCGTGAACCGATTGATTTCTAAGGACTTAACCATGACGGCTCGCGCCCGAGGCTTGTTTTGTAAGATGGCGATCTCTCTGATCATGCTGGTATTGGCGTTCATGGTTGCTCCCGTTTCGGCGGCGCAAACCAGCGGATTCCTCAGTGCGGACGCTTCGAGCCGCTTATCGACAATTCCTCACAATCCGGCGCTGGCAAACGCCATTCGCGAGAGCGGTTTGACGAATATTGCCGTGCGCCATGAGGGATGGAACGAAACATTAGAGTCCTGGGCCAGGATCAAGCTTGATGGCTTGACGGGCAGAACGGGGATTCACGGTCAAGATCCCTCCTTTACCGTGCTCTCGATGATGTATGAAACCGAGCGTTGGCTCCCGGCGAAGTTTCTTCCAGTGGAACATCCGAAAATTGCGGAGATGCTTGGTTTCAAGGAAAAATGGGTCAGCCCGCGTCAAGTGATGGACAGCCCGGGGTTGCCTGCTCTGCGGGCCGAGTTGGAAGCCGCCGGGCAACGAAAGGCGGAACTTGAAACCAAGACAGCGCTGATGAACGCGGTGGAACAGGCCTATCAGGTTGGTCGGGACCGACCGGGGATTTTCGAGTCGTTGGCGAATGAGAAAGCTTCCGCGGAAGAAATCCGCCATCTGGGCGAGGATCAGTCGGCTTTGGATGCGTTCAATGCCGAACGCAAGGCTTTGAGTGCGCAGGTGAAGGGCGAGAAGGCTTTTTTTGAAGCGGCCAACAAGCTGCTTTCCCGCAGTATGATGGCGTTTTCGTTGAGCAATCAGTTTTTGATCTGCCCCGACCCGGATAGTATTACGGGCGAATGGTTGGCTCCTGGGCAGGCCGCCGCCGGAGTAAATCGTTCGGGGGCGGTGGTTAACCTGCGTCAAGCAGCCGTGGATTTGGATCGTCAGTTAGCAGGGCTGTTTACGGGCAGCGAGGCGTCGGAACTGGGGACAGATGTTGATAATTTTCTGCGGGTGATGGAGCAGTCGCGTGAATATCCGTCGGCAGGAGTGCGCGGACGGTGGAATTTCTACACGCGGCACAATCCATTTGGCAAAGCCGCCTGGGTTTACGCACTGGCGACGTTGATGTTTTCCTTGTACGCGTTTTTCCGTTCGCCGTGGATGCGCATTGCGGGGACTGCGGTATTGTGCACGGGGCTGGGGGTTCACACGTTTGGCTGGGTCATGCGGCTTGTTTTGACTGGGCACATGCCGGTGTCGAATATGTATGAATCCATTACGTTTACGGCATGGGCAGCGCTGTTGGTGGGGACCATTTTCGAACTCTGGAAGCGCGAAGGCCTTGTGGGGTTGTTTTCATCGATTGTCGGAATGCTGATGCTGATGGGCGTCAGTTTGATGCCGTTGCACGATACGCGTATTCATCCGCTGCGGGCGGTGCTGAATAGCTATTGGCTGAATATTCACGTGACGGCGATGTTGATCAGTTACGGGACATTTGCCGTCGCGGCAATTGTGGCGATCAGTTACCTGATGAAACACGGAGTTCAAAAATTCACGGGTCGCGAGGCGCTGTTCGGAAAGAAACCGATCATGTCGCTCGACCAAACCGAAGAGTTGGCTTATCGCCTGATCCAGGTGGGGTGGCCAATTTTGACGGTGGGGATTTGCCTGGGCGCGGTGTGGGCCGACACGGCGTGGGGACGGTATTGGGGATGGGACCCGAAGGAAACCTGGGCGTTGATTACATGGATTGTGTACACGATTTATCTGCACTCGCGCATGGTCATGGGGTGGAAGGGCACTGTGTCTGCCGCCGCTTGCCTGATTGGCTTTGTGATGGTGCTGATCACTTGGCTGGGAGTCAGCTACCTGCCGTGGTTTGCGGGCGGTCTGCATACGTACGCCTCACCGACATAATCCGCGTAACCGTCAATCCTGCCACGTTCCTGCTTGCGTTGGTGAAGGTGCTGCCCGAATGGTGCTGGAACGCTCAATTTGGGATGACGGAAGCCGTTCTATGCGCCAGCGAATTATTACCGCCTCCATATTGCTCGCTGTGGTCGGGCTGGGTTTTGCTTTTCAACCCCTCGGTTGGATTCCCCTTCTGCTGTTGATCGTGTTTGGGGTGATTTGCGTAGGGGAACTGGCCAAGATGTATCGCCAGGAGGGGATGCATATTGCTCGGCGCGTGGCGATGGTATTGGTGGGTGTGATGGGTCTGGCGGCGTGGATGGGGCGCATGGATTTAGTGCCGCACCTGATTGGGGTGGGCGTGGGGCTGGCGTTTTTCTGGAGGATGCGCGCGGGCGAAATCGTGGGTTCGTGGCGCGACGTGGCCGCTACCATCGCGGCGGGCGTTTATGTGGGTTTGCCGGTGGCGATGATGATCGAATTGTTCACCGCCGGGCGAGCTGGCCGCGGGTGGTTGTTGATCATGCTGCTGATCATCTGGGCAACGGACAGCATGGCATTGTTCGCCGGGAAGAATTTTGGAACGGTGAAAATTTTCCCGCGGATCAGCCCCGGCAAAACATGGCAGGGCTCGATTGGCGGGGTGTTTGGGTCGATGTTGCCTGCGTTTGTGGCGCGTGGGTGTTTCCCTCGTATTTTCAACGAGGTCGGCGATATTGAATTGGTGGCGGTTTGCCTTGTGACGGGTGTGTTGACGCAAACAGGCGACTTGGCCGAGTCGCTTCTCAAGCGCGATGCGGGCGTTAAAGACAGCGGCAATTGGCTGGCGGGACACGGTGGCGCGCTCGACCGCTTGGATTCCATTTTGTTCGTCACGGTCCCCTTTAGTTTATATTTGCGGGTGATGCACCCGGATGTGTTCGGCGGCTGACTCGCTGCCATTTCTCCGAAGGTTTTGCATGAAAACCAAAAAAACCATTTCGACGCTTGTTGCGATTTTGATCAGCCTGGTGTTTTTGTGGCTCGCGTTCAAGAACATCGATTTTAAGCAGTTGATGGAAATGTTCAAAACCATCAATTGGTTTTGGACAATTCCGTTTTGCGTGGTGACGTGGATAACGTTTGTCTGGCGCGCGTTGAGGTGGGAAGTTTTTCTGAAACCGATTCGTACCGTGCCGATGCGCGAATGTTTTGGCCCGATGATGGTGGGGTTTGCGTTCAATTCGATTTTCCCGGCGCGCGCGGGGGAATTCGCCCGGCCGCTGGCGCTGACCAAGCAAACGAAGATTCCCTACACGAGCGGATTTTCCACCGTGGTGCTCGAACGCGTGTGCGATATGCTGGCGTTGCTCGGGCTCTTTGCGTTGATGCCGTTGTTGATCGATTTCGAGGACGGTTTTTCGCGCCATTACAGCACGGTAAAACACGTCGAGGGCAGCGATCTGGCGGTTTATTTGAAAGCGGCGACGATCGTGATGGCGCTGGGAATTTTAATCGTCGGGGCGGTCTGGTATCTGCGCCAGCGTCAACGTATGGAAGACGCGCCGTACTTGAATGCGGAACGCACACGTAAATTAACCATCATTGCTGCAACGGTGTTGGCGTTACTGACAGCGGCGGGGTATTTTTTGATTTATTCTCACGTTGATGTGGAAAAGACATACACGTTTGGCAAAGAATTCAACATCACGCCTTCGTTGTTGAACGAAATCATGGGCAAGGTATCATTCTTTGTTTTGTTTTTGATCGCCGGATCGGTGGCGATGATTTCAAAACGCGTCCAGGACTTGTTCCTGAAGATTGTGCATTGGATGCCGTTGATTCCCAGCGCCATTAAGCACAAAATCGATGCGTTGTTTCGTTCCTTCGCCGTGGGTTTCGTGGCATTGCGCGAACCGAAATTGCTGGTTCAAATTGTTTTCCATACGATTGGTATTTGGGTGGGAACGGCGGCGACGTTCTGGATCATGTCTCTTGGCGTGCCGGGGATCGAGATGTCGTTGCCGATTTCGATCGTATATTTGGTCATCACATGTGTGGTGATTACGATTCCCGCGGCTCCGGGGTATTGGGGGTTGTATGAAATTGGTGGACTGATGGGATTGGTTATTTGCCAAGTCGTGCCAGACGACGCGTCGGGCTATGCGTTGGCCGTGGGATACACGTTGCTGGTTCACTTCATGCAATGGGCGCTGGTGACAGTGATCGGGCTTTATTACGCGGGCAAAATCCACGTGTCGGTGAGCGAATCCGAAGCGGCGAAGGAATTGGTGGAGTAAAAGTTAGAAAAGGATGAAGACGGAAGGATGATGGATGACTCGTCCGCCGAAGCCTTTGGCGAAGATGGAAGTGGGGTTGACGCGTGTTCGACGTCTGCGGTTGGGTTTGCGCGTTCGTTGATAAACTTCTTTTGAATTATCCCGTTGGATTTTAAATAGCGAGAGAGAGACTGACCTATGATTCACGACGTTAAAACCCGAAAACTTTCTGTGCACTGCGACGAGCGGGGGCGGTTGATGGAAATGCTGCGCCGCGACGACCCTGAAATGGACGTGACGTTCGGCCAGGTCTATATGACGACCGCTTACCCGGGTGTGACGAAAGCGTGGCACTATCACAAACACCAGACCGATCACTTTGTTTGCGTGCGCGGCATGATGAAGGTCGTGCTCTACGACGCACGCGAGGATTCGCCGACCAAGGGCGAAATCAATGTGTTCGTGATCGGCGAGCACAACCCGATGATCGTCGAAATTCCGGCGTTGGTGTACCATGGCTTCAAATGCGTGAGCGATTACGAGGCCACGGTGGTGAACATCACGACGAACACGTATGATTATAAAAACCCGGACGAGTACCGCGTGGACCCGCACAGCGGCGAAATCCCGTATGACTGGTCGCGCAAAGACGGGTGAGGGAAGAAAGGCGAAATTCGAAAGGATGAAGGATGAAATGGCCGGAGAGTATTGGCTGGTTGATCGTGATCGTGATAAAAAAATGGTCGCTTTTCCGGTGTGCAGATTCTTTCGCCTTCATCCTTTCTCCTTTCGCTTTAAATTCATCCCTCCGCCTTCATCCCTCATCCTTCTTCGCCTGCTCTTTTCCTTGCCCTAATGATTTGCACGGGCGTTTAATGACGGTGTGTTGACACCGTTTCCGGGAGCCGCGACGCCACCGTTATGAGCCACCGTTTCGAGTCTTACCGTTTTCAGTTCGAGATGCTGATGGTCCTGGCCGAAGAAGGCCGCCAGGAAGAGTGCGACGAACTGTTCCACAAGCTGCTGCATCATAGCATCGAGGTGTTCGAGCCGTTGGTGGACTTTACCATCGAGCAGCCGAACCATCCGCGCATTGCGATTCTGCTCAAGCTGCTGGGCAAGATCGGCGATGTGCGTACGGCTCCGATTTTGCAGCGATTCCTGGAAATCGACGTGAAGGAACTGCGTGTGCAGGCGGCTATCGGGCTCGGGTGGTTGCGGGCGCGGGCGGGGCTGGAAATGCTCGACCAACTGGAGGGCAACGATCCCGAGGAAGAGGTGCGCAAGGAAGCGCGGATTGCGATCGAGGAGATTCTGCGCGATTTTCCGCTGTTGCGCCCGATGCTGAAGTATCACGAACGGGTGGCGATCAAGCGCGAAACCATCAAGCCCGACAGTCAGACCGACATTGCACGCTCGACACCGGTCGGGGGCGAGGATCGCAAGCGATTGGTGGGGATGATGCCGCGGTTGCTGGCGATGAAACACCGTGCTGTGCCGCTTGGAATCGGGCCGGGTGGGGTGGTCAGCGTTGCGGTGCGCGCGGATCTGGAGGAAGACCCAACGGAACTGCTTCGGACGTTGCTGGGGCGCGAGGTACAGCTTCATGGGTGGCCATTGCCGAAAATTTACGAGCGTATTTTGACGTTTTACAAGTGGGGCGATGACGATTGGGTGCAGTTTGGCGAGTACATGACGGACCCGGCGCGCGAGGAAATCGCGTCGATTGTGCTGGGCAACATTGTGCCGAGCGATCTGCCCCCTCCGTTGCCCGATTGCGTGGATTCGTCCGAGGCGGTCCAGTCGTTTCTGGCGATTTGCGCGCGCGGACAATATCAGTCGGCGATTCTGGAGTACGACGATTCGTCCAATCGGCTCGACATCACTCTCCAGGATCGCGAAGGCAAGTGCCAGTCGCTCGATTCGCCGGTTGGCGTGGCGGGCGCTCGATTCATGAAGGCGTTGCGTATCTTAGGCAATTGTCGGGCGAACGATGCGGGTGAAGCGTCGGGGGACGTGCCGCTATTGGGCCTAATCGATCATGAACACCCGGTGCTCGAACGACCTTTTCGCGCAACGGTGCGGTGCGAAAACATGGGCGGAGTCGAGGTCATCGGGCTTGATTTCGTGGATTCGGATCAGAATTGAGTGAATTCTGGTCTTACCACTCTACGGTCAGGTTTTCCCAAATCCACCCTTTGTCAGATAGGGTTCCTGCATAGTTATAGCATTCATTTGCCCCAGTTAAAAGATAGATAGCATCCTGGCCGGGAAACCGTTTTTTAATGTCAATCTGCGACGCGGCTTTCTTAATTCCTAGTGCGACAACTGCTTCCCAAAAAAACATTCCCTGTTCGGAAGGGGCTTCGTCCGCGAGCCGTTCGAATAATTCTCCGGTCAACTCATTGGCGCGGTGGTAGTCTTCGTCAGCAGCTTCCAGTAATGATTCGCTTTCTTCAAAGGTGGAAATATGCAGGATACCATTTTCACACGGAGCGTGTGCCATCATGAAATAAAATCCTTCCGGTGCATCACCGAGGGAAATGTGGATGGTATTGAAATAATATCCTGCGATTTCATCCGGATCGATTGCCTCGACGATGGACAGCAACCATCCTGCAATGATGTCGATGGCGGGGATGATGGAGGATACAGTCTCCTTTTTTACCAATTGCCATAATTCTTTCGAATCCATTCCCCCATCGTCGTCTTCCAAGGGGAGCGCGGACCCCACTTGATGAATGCGTGCAATTAGCTTTTCCAGAGGTTCGTCGGAGGTAAGAATCTTAGAGGCGATGTCTTCCCATGTAACGTCTTCCATACTTTAGTTCCTTTCAGAAGGATACAATTTATCACTGTCCCGCGCTTTGAATCTTGCGGGGGCTTTCTTTTATACGTTCATTTGAAACATCGGCAACGGAATGCCGATGGGATTTTGCTAACCAAAACAAACCGATGTGATGAATTTACCCGAAAGCAATGCGGCGTGGTAGAGGTTCACGCAGAGTTCGGCGATGCGACGGTTTTGCAACCAAAGTGGATTTTTATCGGCGAATTCTTGTTCGAGTTCGCGAAAGTAAATAAACGATTCGCCGTTGCAATCCATGGCGTAGTTCAAGCGGTCGAGCGGCAAGGAAAGGTACTTGGAAAGCGCGGTCATGTCGCGTAGCAATTGATGCGACGAGCCGATATCGATCTCGGTTTGGTAAATTTCCGACCGCATTTTGAATCCGGTGGTGAAATCCACCGGAACAAAGAGTCCGTCGTAGAGCGAGTGGTTGAGAAGGGGCGCAAAATTACCCGGGTGGTTTTGCAGGGGGGGAAGCTTTGCGGCCTCGGCGACGAAGTCGTAAAACTTGGAAATTTCGCCAAAGGGGATTTGGCGGCTCCAGTACCCGTCGATCTGATGTGGGTAGCGCAAGGGTTCGCGGTAGGGGGGCAGGCCGCGCGCGCGCAGGGCGGCATAGACTTCTTTGTAGAATTCCGCCTCGTTGGGTCCGGCGGCGGTGGCGCGCAGATACCCCATGTCGCCTTCAGACGATTGCAGGCTGTCTTCGAGGTATTGTTCTTCGAGGACCTCGGAGTTTTCAGCGGCGAGGGGGAACAAGTAAATTGTCAAACCCATGAACTGTCCTCTCGTGACGACGGGGCAAAGAGTATCCTGGCGCGAAAGAAATTGTCCGGAATTTTATTTTTGAACGCGACGCAAAAAAGCACTTGGAATAAAAATGAGAGCGAAAAAATGAAGAAAAAAGCTTTTTTTTGCCCGATTTCCGCCCTTGCGTTACCGATTTCGGCTTTTTGATTACGGAATCCAACCGCCCGGAGTGGCTAACTTGTTTGTTTCCAGTCGTTTGCTCATAAAAAACTCATTAAAACCTTTTATAACATTGAATTTATTGAACTTCCATTTTTATATTGCCCAGCTACCGGTATGGGGAGTGGCGCGTTTCGATTCGTTGGACGATGACTTTCCACAGTTAGAGACGCTTAAGTCGTAACGACCCGATAATTAATATAAAAATCTCTCCGTTCTCAAAAAAATATTGGTTATCCGGTCATAAAATTTGGAGGCAGTAATAGAATGAATCGCAGTTTCCGCATATCCCCTTTAGCCAGTGTGATCGCAGCCGGACTGATCGTTGCAGCAACGAGCGGTGTCCAGGCAGCAACTCTTTTCAGCGACAATTTCGATTCCGGGTCGATCTCTTCCCCTTGGTTGACCGGTGGAACCTACGATTGGCGCGTCATTACCAGTACGGGTTATCGTTATGGTAGCTCGGGCTATGGCGTCCGCATGGACGACAGCACCAGTGGTGGATATTCGACTTCTCGTTTGGATCTTCCGATCGATTTGTCGAACATTAATAACGCAGAACTGACGTTTATTTTCCGTAGCGTCGGTGATGAACTTCATGCCGAAGATGGGTTGTATCTTTCCACGAATGGTGGATCGAGTTTTTCGAGAGTCACAAGCTGGAGCGTTCCTTCTTCCTCGTCTTCTTATGTGTTGCAAACGGTCGATCTTTCCGCAGCCGCCAGCAGCCTGGGGACGACGCTCAACTCGTCAACCGTCATTCGTTGGCAACAGTATGACAACTACCCGATCGCATCGGACGGCTGGGTGATTGACAATGTGACCGTGACCGGTACACCGGCTGCAACGAATCCGGTGCCGACGGCGCGAGGCGGCATGGGCCCGATCCCGTATGAAACGGGTACGGCGTTCCGCGTTTGGGCGCCGAATGCATCGAGCGTGGCGGTGGCCGGCGATTTCAACGGATGGTCAACGACGGCAAACCCGTTGGCTTCCGAAGGCAACGGTAACTGGTCAACGGATGTCGAAGGCGCTTACATCAACGACAAATATAAGTACGTGATCGTCAACGGCGGGAATACGCTGTGGAAAGTCGATCCGCGCGCCCAGCACGTAACCAACTCGGTGGGTGAATCGGTAATTCCGGATACGTCGTTCGATTGGGGTGGTGGCACCTCGACATTGTTCAGCGACGATTTCGAAGCGACGACGATTAATCCAGCCTGGACGGTTTCGGGCAGCGGTACGTATCGTACGCAGCTTTCGACGAGCTACAAAGCTTCGGGTTCGCGCGGCTTGACGATGGACAGCACGACGAACGGTACCTATGCAACCAACCAACTGACGCGCGTGGTCAATGCTGCGGGGTATTCGAACCTGACATTGAATTATACGATGCGCAATGTTGCCGATGAAATCCACACCAGCGACGGCGTTTACATTTCGAACAACGGTTCGTCCTGGACCAAAGTGGAATCGATTCCTTCCACGGGCGCGACGTATCATCCGTATTCGCTGGATTTGAGCACAGCGGCATCGAACGCAGGCTTTACGCCGGGTTCGACGTTCTACATTCGCTTCCAACAATATGATAACTATGCGCTTTCCACCGATGGCATCGCGCTCGACGACATTTCGTTGACTGGTACTTCGTCGGGCGTGTCGTTCGCGATGCCTGCCTGGAACGAGTTGCTGATTTACGAAATGCATGTTGGCACGTTGAACGATTCGCCGGGTGGCAATCCTGGTAATTTCAACAGCGCCATCGCGCGTCTCGATCACGTTCGCGATTTGGGCTTCAACGCAGTCAAGGTCATGCCGATTTGCGAATTTGGCGGGGATTTTTCCTGGGGTTACAACCCGGCTCATCCGTTTGCAGTCGAATCGATCTACGGTGGCTTCCGCGAATACAAACGCTTTGTCAAAGAAGCGCATGCTCGCGGCATCGCCGTTATTCAGGACGTTGTGTACAATCACTTTGGCCCGAGCGATCTGGCCCTGTGGCAATTCGACGGATGGAGCCAGAATGGCAAGGGCGGCATTTATTTCTACCAGGATTGGCGTTCTTCGACTCCTTGGGGCGACACACGTCCGGATTATGGCCGTGGCGAAGTTCGCAGCTATCTGCGCGACAATGCGTTGATGTGGCTGAGCGAATACCAGGTTGACGGTTTGCGTTGGGATTCGACCGTGAACATCCGCACGCAAAACAATGGCGGTGGCGGCGATATTGGCGACGGTTGGTCGCTGATGCAGTACATCAACAATGAAATCGATGCGGCGTATCCGTGGAAGATCTCGATTGCCGAAGATTTGCAGAACAATAACTACCTGACCAAGACAACAGGCGCGGGCGGCGCGGGCTTTGACTCGCAATGGGATTCGTTGTTCGTTCACACGATCCGCGACAATGTAATTGTGGGCGACGACGGTTCGCGCAATATGTATTCGGTGCGCGATGCGATTGCCAAAATCGACAATGGCAATGCTTTCTCACGCGTGATTTATACGGAATCGCATGACGAAGTGAACAACGGACGTTCGCGCGTTCCGGAAGAAATCTGGCCGGGCAATGCGGGTAGCTGGTATTCGAAGAAACGTTCTACGTTGGGCGCAGCGGCTGTATTTACCTCTCCGGGCATCCCGATGATCTTCCAAGGTCAGGAAATTCTCGAAGACGGTTTCTGGTCTGACACCGACCCGATCGACTGGAGCAAGCTGACGACCTACGGCGGCATCAACTCGATGTACAGCGATTTGGCAAAACTTCGCCGCAACTGGTATAACAATACGCGTGGTCTGAAGGGCCATGGCTGCAATGTGTTCCATGTCAACAACACCAACAAGGTCGTTGCGTTCCACCGTTACGATCAAGGTGGTGCAGGTGACGACGTGATCGTGGTGTTGAACTTTGGCAACACGGGTTATTCGAGCTACAACATCGGTATGCCGCGCGGCGGTACGTGGTATGTGCGCTTCAACGGCGACTGGAACGGTTACAGTTCGGACTTCAGCAACTGGAACGCTTACAACACGTCGGCGAACAGCGGCGCGAAGGACGGTATGGGTTACAATGCGAACATTGGCATCGGTCCATACACGGCGATTATACTGTCGCAATAATCTGAGCTCTCCTGCAAGAGTGGTTAAATGGTTCCGGGCCAGAGATATGATCTCTGGCCCGGAATTGTATTTAAGAAAAACAGGATGAAAGCGAAGGTGGAGTGGAGCGGCGTTCAACGCTCTGATCAGGGTTTTGTCATGTTTGTTTAATTGGTTCCCAGCATCTTATTAATAATCGCCACGAGGTCTTTAGGTGTGTATGGTTTGAGGATGAAATCCGCGTCGTCTTGCTCGGTAAGATTTTCCTCGCTGTAGCCACTGCTCATGACGGCTTTCGCGTTGGAGTTGATTTCGCGAATGCGACGAAGAGTTTCAAGACCGTTGAAACCCGGCATGCTCATGTCGATCAGCAAGCCGTCGATTTGATCCACTTGCGAGCGGTATAATTCAACGCCTTGCGCGCCGTCTTCGGCCAGAAGAACATGGTGGCCTGCACGTTCAAGAATTTTTTGTGCGAGTCGACGAATTCCAGGTTCGTCGTCAATAACGAGAATAGTCTTTACTGTTGTCATGGGTTCCCCCCGTTGGGCGATTTGCCAATGTTCTTCGGATTCATGAACATTGGATTCGCCCGTACTGTCTGTTTGGTATGATTTTTCTAGTGGTAAGTAAATGCGAAACGTCGTTCCTTTTTCCAACTGAGTATCGATTTTGCAAAACCCATTGTGAGCGCGAACGATTCCCTGGACGGCGGCAAGACCAAGCCCGCGCCCGGAACCTTTGGTTGAAAAGTAGGGGTCGAACACTCTGCTGGTGTGATCTACATCGATTCCTGTCCCCGTGTCTATAATTCCGATGACCAGATATTCCACGTTGGGATTGAAGAGAATGTTCTCTTCGTTTTCTGGAGGGGTACCTTGTTCAATTTTAGCCTGTATCCGGATAGTACCGGGATTGTTGCCAATCGATTCGATGGAGTTTATTGCGATGCAATGAAGCGCGTGCCGCAATTGAGCGCTGTCGCCTTTGATCGGAGGTAAAGTTTCAGGCGTTTGGAAATGAACCGTAATGGTAGGCGGAACGATATTCTCCAATGAGAGTTGAAATTGTGTGAGGACCTTGGCCGGTTCAATTTCGGTAGCCTGGAATTTTCCCTGACCCGAAAAGTGCAGCAGGTGTTGTGTTAAATCGATGGCGCGTTTTGCGGCTTGTTTAATTTCATCCAGGCTGGATTCGATTTCTTCCGGCGATTGGAGGCATTCCAATGCGTAGTCGGCGTTGCCTTGGATGATGTTCAGTAAATTATTATAATCGTGAGCAATGCCGCCCGCCAAGGTGCCCATGCCTTCGAGTTTTTTCAGTTCGTGCACGCGTTTTTCAAGTCGTTCGCGTTCTTCGTTTGCGCGGACTTCTTCGGTTTTATCCAACATCAACCAGATTTCAACGTCCTCGATTTGATGTGCGATAAATTCAACGATTCGCGTGCTGCCGTTTTTATGTCTGATCGGTACGCGATAGACTTTGGCGTTACCGTTTTTTTTGTCGTTTAGAAAACGAGACCGGTGAAGCTCGGCTTCGTCGCCATACAATACTCGGTACCACTTGTCTTGTGTATCGACTTCGTTTTGGCGATAGCCGGTAATCTGTTCGACCATCTTGTTGATTTTGATGTTTTCGCCAACAACATAGATCGCCCCTGCGGGAAGATTTTCGACCAGGTTTAAGAGCTGTCGATGGCTGGCAGAGATTTCTTTCTCGCGTCGTTCCTGAATTTTGATTGCTTGAGAAAGCGCCTCGCGTTGAACGATGTTTTGCAAGGTGCGCGAGATGCCCGCGGGGGTCAGTGTTCCTTTCAGCAAAAAGTCAGCGGCACCTGCTTTCAAGGACTCCAGGGCGAGTTGTTCATCGTCCTGGCCTGTGATGATAACAATAGGTTGTGTAATGCCGTCGCCACGCATCATCGCCATGACGTCGAGCCCGTTTTTTCCGTTCAAACGATAATCGACAAGGATGATGTCGATCGGTGTGCTTTGAAGTTTGAGAAGTGCTTCTTTCCAGGTGGTTGCTTCCAATAATTGGAAATCGAAATCCTGGATTTCATTGAGTGAATCACGCAACAAATCCAAGTCTAGCTGATTGTCATCAACAGCAAGCAACGTCAGGTGATGTTTCATTCCAGCGAAACCGTCCAAGTATCCAAATGCCTCTGCCCCGGCTTCTCCATCTTCCAGTCACTGAAATATAATCACGTATAAATAAATAATAATTCGGTCAATTGATATATAAATTGCACAATTGGGGTGAGCCCAATTTCCTCTTTAGAAAAAATTAAATACCCTATTGGAAATGTGCATGGCAATTCCGAAATTTCAGAGAATGAGATTTATGCCGAAAAAAACCGAACGAAAATCATGCCTGGGTTGGGTGTTGGTCGATGTTGAATTTCTTAATCATACGGTACAGAGTGGCTCGGTCGATTCCGAGCATTTCGGCGGCGTCTTGTTTTTTCCAGCCTTTGACTTCGAGCGCATGCAGGATATGGCGCTGGGTCATTTCGTCGAGATATTGATTGAGCGGCAGGTTTGACAGTTCGTCCGATTGCCCGCTTTCTTTTTTGCCAGAACGAACTTCCGTCTGATCGGTCGGCGGTAGCCAAAGATCGTCCACTTCAATGACATTGTTTCGTGTCAGGATAACGGCGCGCTCGATTGTATTTTGCAGTTCGCGCACGTTGCCGCGCCATTCGGCGGCTTTCAGGGTAACGATGGCGTCGTTGGATAATTCGCGAAAGGGCACGCCGTTTTCCTGACATGCTTGAACGACAAAATGGCGGGCCAATTCTTCGATGTCGTCGCGTCGTTCGCGCAGGGGGGGGATTTCAATGGGGACGACCTGGAGACGATAGTACAAGTCCTCGCGAAATTCACCCCGAGCGACCATTTCCTTTAAATTGCGATTGGTGGCGGCCAACACG
>CAZOKZ010000014.1:0-1933 GCA_964580585.1 uncultured Candidatus Sumerlaeota bacterium
CTTCGAAAATAAGATTGATCTTGAAAAAAACAGCTACTTTTTTACGAAAATTACGGGGATATCAACATTCATCCCTTCTAATGAATATATTCTTACAGATCCATTAAATCGTGATTCGAACTACGATACTATCCTCGATGGCGAGCACTATAACTACTTTGCAAATAAGGCACTGCCTTATGTTGTACCCGACAGGTCTGGAGTAGATCCAAATCGTGGCATTTGCCGGTTAGAAAGTCTGACACCAACAATTGACCGGCTATATCAACTCATATTTTTTGTCGGTTACGATTCGCTATTGGAAAAAGATATTTGGTTTACTGAGTTCTATGTATCGCTAGGCTCATCGACAAATCCTATTGAAATCATCGTCGAGCCAGAAGGTTCCGCGATACCTTGGCCCGGCGTTGTCACCTCGTCAAATTTGAATGAAGAAGGTGTCGCGCTCATTCAGATTACGGGCGAAAAGATCGATAATCCCCCCACAAAAGTGACACTTATTGATTCAGCCACAGAAGAAATTATTTTTTCTTACGACACGGCCGTACCGGAAGAGCAAGGATATCACATTCAAGATATTTATGGTATAAAACTGGAACATGTAACAGATAAATTAAGCAGGTTGCAAAGCGCAAAATCCGCGAACGTTTCGTCGGAAATGTCCATGGTTCCCGTACCAGACGAAGGGATTTTGCAAATCGAAATGCCTCCTTGCGATGACTTGCTTATAGAACTCGCAGTAGGTTCCTTGGGTAGCGCTCTCATTGAATTGGGCTATGAAGCCGGGAAAATTTTCATCGAAGTATTTTACAATCTCGGCATTCGCCCCATGGAGTTTTGGCTTTATACCGCACAGAACGTGCGCTACGAATTGATGCAATCGGCGCCAGAAATATTAAGACCAATTTGTCAGGATTATTATCTTGGTGGCCGCTCTCTCGGCGGTGAAGTCCTCTTATCAGTAGCGGACTGGGCTATTAACGATGTACTGTTACCGGAAATTCTTTCGAAGATTCCGATTTACAGGCACTATCAACTTTTTAGGGCTGGAAAAGCGTGTTTCGATCAGATTATTGATACAGAAGGCGAAGACGGAGGGGAAAAATCCGGATATTCCTATCCCGCGTATCGCCTGAGCAACAAAGTTGAAAATCCCGGGATTCTTGTGAATTCGGGAACGGGATCGGGTGGCATATCGCCAAATCCGATCGCTAAAACGGTGAGTGGCGCTTATAGGAACTTTGGAATAGGCGGCGAGTTTCTCACAAGAATGGTGATCCAGTTTGGCCGAATCGACGGAATCAAATCTATCGGCCGCGTGTATGTTCCTTATTACGGAGGAGAAGAAGGACGAAGGGGAACAAAGGGGATTGACGGGGCGTTTTTCATGAAGGAAGGCAATAAGGTGATTTGCGTGGGATACGAGGTGAAGTCTTCGGCCGAGTTGAGCGATCCGATTCCTCGAGAAGACCGGGTCGGCACGCCGGACGAAGCGCGTCCAGCGCAACCAGGCCGACTGCGCGACGGCGCGTATGGCTATACTCAGGCAACGCCGAACGATTTTTTGCGCAGCCACTACCAGTCGATCACAAACGCAACGTCGGTGGGACAAAATGGCGGTGCACTTGGACTTTCGGCGAACGAAATTAAGCGACAGGCGGCCGAAGCAGGCGCGCACGACATGGTTAAGATGATCGAGGGGATGGAGCTTCTAAAGCAGGGAATTAATGATTATGCAAAGCAGGTGATTAAAGGAAAAGATACGGACACAGTAATTCAACAAAAACGAAAAGATTTTATTAAACACGTGACGAACTTTAGCAATGAAACACGTCTGGAATGGGGCAGCGATCCCGCCTGGACACATTTCGACAAGTTTCTGGCAAAAAGTAATCACCCGCGCGCGGCGGAAATGCGAAAGGGATTTCATAGT
>CAZOKZ010000014.1:2033-71246 GCA_964580585.1 uncultured Candidatus Sumerlaeota bacterium
CGTCGGTGGGACAAAATGGCGGTGCACTTGGACTTTCGGCGAACGAAATTAAGCGGCAGGCGGTCGAGGCGGGCGCGCACGACATGGTTAAGATGATCGAGGGAATGGAGCTTCTAAAGCAGGGAATTAATGATTATGCAAAGCAGGTGATTCCAGGTAAAGATACAGATAAAACTATTCAAGATCAACGAAAAGATTTTATTAAACACGTAACAAATTTTAGTAATAAACCGAAACCAAATGGATCAACGGATCCCGCCTGGACACATTTCGACAAGTTTCTGGCGCAAAGCAAACACCCGCGCGCGGCGGAAATGCGAAAGGGATTTCACGGTGTCATGGGAGATTGGCGCTCGGTGGTATTTTACATTCACCGGGATAAATCGAAAGACGGCGAACCCCGGGTAATGACAGAGGCGGAAATCAAAAAGAATAATCCTGAGTACGGATTACCGGGCAATCACAACAAGCGGGTGCAAAATACGAAAGATTTTTACAGTGAGTTCACAAAGCAAACAGGAATAAAGCCCACATTGGATGTGGATGCACGTTTGAAGTTATGTCCTCACTTGCGAACAGTCCGGATCGTGTTTGATCCTAAAAAACCGAAACTTTGAGAGAGGTGCGATGATGAATTGGAGTGAGAAATGTTATGAAATTATTGGTAAGACCTATGAGAAAACTTATGAGCTTTATCTGAAAGGAGATGTAAATAAGTTTGCTATACATTGGCGAAAAGTCGGAAGAGAGAAACGCAAGAAACCGTATAGGGAAAGCATTTATACAGCGATGTCTGTTGTATTGCCTTTTGATCTTGAATGCTTGCGCGAAACACAGACAAACTGCGCGTCCGTGCCGGGTGATCGAAATCCCTCTTTAAATGATGAAGAATTCAAACTAATGGTAACAGAGTGGTTGGAAAGCCCATATAGTAAGATGTATTGTTATGAAGAGAACAAATACCATGGTCGATGTGTCTGCTTATTTGGAATGGAATTCTACGAAAAGAAGCGTCAAGAATTTATCAAAGGGGATTTGGAAAAGAAAATTCAAGAGGCTGAAAAAGACAAGTCGTGGTGGAACCAATATTTTGCCAATATATTATATTTACTATCTCAATGTATCGAATATGACGACGACAAAAAAGCAAGGAAAGTAATTGATTATTGGAATGATGTCGTTTGGGTTGATATTCAAGACGAAGTAAAGCAGGGATTGAGTGAAGAAGAAGATAGAATGGTTCGAACGGTGAAGGCAGTAGTCCGTGCGGCGGACTGCTGGATGCAAGCGAGAGAGAAAAATGATCCTACTTTAGCTTTTGAAGCGCAAGAAGCCATCTTTGAATATTTTTGGCATGACATGCACACAAAGATAGAATGGCATGTTGATTGTGATCCCATCTGGTTGGTTGCAATCGAATTGGAATTCAATTTGAAACGAAATCCCAAATTCGACATGGATCGTTACTTATCGTATTTCAAACCAGGAACATGTACAAACTACCGTGTATTAAAGTATATCACCGATAATAACATTACCATTCCACCCGTGGATGAAAGTACGTTAATTCCATATGAGGAATACGAAAAAATCGTCGCGAAATATGGTTGAAATCTATCGGCCGCGTGTATGTTCCCTATTACGGAGGAGAAGAAGGACGAAGGGGAACAAAGGGGATTGACGGGGCGTTTTTCATGAAGGAAGGCAATAAGGTGATTTGCGTGGGATACGAGGTGAAGTCTTCGGCCGAGTTGAGCGATCCGATTCCTCGAGAAGACCGGGTCGGCACGCCGGACGAAGCGCGTCCAGCGCAACCAGGCCGACTGCGCGACGGCGCGTATGGCTATACTCAGGCAACGCCGAACGATTTTTTGCGCAGCCACTACCAGTCGATCACAAACGCAACGTCGGTGGGACAAAATGGCGGTGCACTTGGACTTTCGGCGAACGAAATTAAGCGACAGGCGGCCGAAGCAGGCGCGCACGACATGGTTAAGATGATCGAGGGGATGGAGCTTCTAAAGCAGGGAATTAATGATTATGCAAAGCAGGTGATTAAAGGAAAAGATACGGACACAGTAATTCAACAAAAACGAAAAGATTTTATTAAACACGTGACGAACTTTAGCAATGAAACACGTCTGGAATGGGGCAGCGATCCCGCCTGGACACATTTCGACAAGTTTCTGGCAAAAAGTAATCACCCGCGCGCGGCGGAAATGCGAAAGGGATTTCATAGTTGGTTGGTTGCAATCGAATTGGAATTCAATTTGAAACGAAATCCCAAATTCGACATGGATCGTTACTTATCGTATTTCAAACCAGGAACATGTACAAACTACCGTGTATTAAAGTATATCACCGATAATAACATTACCATTCCACCCGTGGATGAAAGTACGTTAATTCCATATGAGGAATACGAAAAAATCGTCGCGAAATATGGTTGAAATCTATCGTGATGGGTTTAAATTTATGCGCATACCCCGAATTCGAAGTATCATTTCACGAATCGGGAAAAAGGTCAAGTGATGATCGGAAAGAGGAAAAGGAATTTGCTGAAACCATATTATGAAAAGGTAAATTACCATTGCCGCACTGACATCATTAAAACAGTTTTACCCATCCGCATGACGAAAACTTCGCTGCGCGGTGTTCTTTGACAACTCAAGCGTTGAGAAAATGAGGCGAATTCAAATCGCCTTATTTTACGCGGCTTCTCGGTAGTAGGATTTGATGAGGCCGCCAAGTTCTTGCCGACATCGAACAACGTCGATTTCCTGCGGACGGAATGTTTTGTCGAGCACGGTGTTGTCTCGCCCGATGCCACGATGAGGGCGAAGTGCATATTAATAGCGAATCCAAATTTTGTTAATCGTATCGAGATGTTCGAGACCGAAACAAATAAAGTGGTTCAAACACTCGCGCTTCATCTTACCGATGTACGCTTCGACGAAAGCATTCGCCCGGGGGGCAGCAATAGGTGTACGCAGTATTTCTACGCCCTCGGATTTCCAGAATTCGTCAAGCCAATCGGCGGGATATTTCTTATCGTTGTCGCGGATCATATACAGTGGTTCTTCGCCGATCTTTTCAAGCCACAGAACGGCGTTGCGCGATTGCTGTTTCACCCAATCGTGCGAAGGCTCAAACGTGGGTGGCGAAACGAATACTTTGCGCGTTCCCAGGTGCAGGAAAACCAAGCAAAACGCTATCCGTCTCCCAGAAAATGTCCAAACATTCTTCGAGAAAAAGTCAGTCGCCATGAACGAATCGATGTGCGCGTGAATGAACTGTGTCCATGTAGTCGGCGGAGCTTTTCCGCCCTTCTTCGGATCGGGAAAAATCTCGGCTTCACGAAGTATATTACGAACGGTAATGGGATGAAGTTTAATTCCAAGTTTCTTGAGTTCCCCGACAATGCGTCGAAACCCCCAAAGTTTGTTTTCCAACGCCAGGCGACGCACGAGAGCGCGCGTCGTTTCTTCGATGCGTGGTCGCCCCGATTTCTTCGGTGTGCGCCCAAGTTTCTTTTCCCGCATCCACCGTTTGTAGGTGCCGAAAGTAACGATGCGCAAAATATCTTTTACGTCGTGGCCAAGCGCATCGCCAATGTTTAATAACTCGGCGCGTTCGGCTGGCGTGGGCACGATGCGATCTTTGCCGAGTTGTTCGAGCCGCGATTGCAGCATGCGAATTTGCGCATCCATGAATTTGACCTGCGCGTTGTAGCGCGGCTGGTAATAACAATGCACGAACGCGAACATGATGAAAAGAAATTGATCGTAAAGTTGTTCCAGCATGGAAATTTCTTGCCCCGAGGCTGCGAATGATAGATGGTTGAAAACGTGCGAGTTGGACAGAGTGCGTATATTTTTCAACCGTCTGGAGCCAACTCGAAGGCCTCGAAAAATGGGTGCCGACCCGGGTGCGGGCAAGATGGAAATCCGTAGTGCGAAGTGGGATACAAAAACGTCAATTCGGGGTCGAAAAAGGGCCCATGGAAGTGGGGTAAAAACGCCGATTTTCGCAAAAGTCTCGAAAAGAGAATGTGTGCTCAGCGTGGTGGATTTGTGTATGATTTGTGTAGTCAGCGTGTAGTGAACTTTTTGCGAAAGTCATAGAACGCTGAATTTACAAGACTTAAAAAGCGTTTTGCACCTGCTTTGGGAGCAGGGGGTCGTCAGTTCGAGTCTGACCGTCCCGACCACGGAACTTGCCGGTGAATTGCACGAATTTTCCAAACCCCTTTTCGCCATCTGATTCATGTTCTGTTGCATGATCATGTGCGTCATGCTCATCGCGCCCACTCTGCGCTTATTGTCGTGATGATGTTCTTCGACGCCCATCGCATGGCCAACAACCTCGTCTTGCATGTGGGCATCAGTTTCGTGCGTTGATGCGAACTGAGGAAGATTTCCAATACAGGCTTATTGAAAGGCAAAATCTATCTCAGCGAAGAAATGACGGCTCGGATGCTCGAGCAACTGGCACATGGCGAAAACGTTTCTAAAAAATCACCCGTTGAACGATTATCCGACCGTGAACTGGAAGTTTACCGTATGTACGGCGAAGGTTTTGGAACACGAGAAATTGCCAACGCACTTCACTTGAGTATCAAAACAATCGAATCTTATCGTGAAAATATTAAGGAAAAACTTCATCTTTCGAGTGGGAATGAGATGATTTGCCACGCGGCTCAATGGGTTGAAGATCAGGTATAATAGAAAATATTCACCGGTGAACATCGATCAAGTCGCTCATCGCGAAAGCCCACGATAGTCGCCACCAGAAGCTGGAGAGAATAAAGGCAGCAGAGCAACAGGCAAAGGAACGGCTAAAGGAAGGCGAGCAGGAACTCGCTCCACTCATTCAGACTGATAAGGCAAGCGGACTTGAGGGCCTGCGTAGTATTCGAGAAGAGATGGAGCACCTTGAAAAGCTTCGAGCAACCCTGGAGGCAGACCTTCAGGCAACAGTGGATCAACGACGGTATTTGGAGATGGGCCAGCTCTTCGACGACTTCATCATGGCTCAGTATGAAGGCCTAAGAGATGTGCTTGATCGGGCGGATGGCTGCGAGTTGAACGCGCCGAGTTATTTAGCCTTGGTGAAGCACTTGCGCCGATTAAAAGTTGTTTTGCGCATTGTTACTATCGGAACATGCAAACACCACTGCGGCGGAATTTATGAATATTGAATCCTTGCATAAGGTCGGGTTGTTAGCATACGGTATAGTCATATGTTAATCCAAAGTGCCGGTCGATTGCCAGAAACGATCATGGTACAGTATGGTATTTTTACGAAAAGATAGGAGTTTGTTGTGCGTTTAACTTGGTGGTTATGGAAGCAGGCGATTCGACGTGTCGCGCGGTCTCAGGGGTTTTTGGACCCGTTTGCAATTGCAGCCCGATTGCGCGCGTTCGCCCAACCATCCGAAGTCGGAGCCCCAATCGAATTGATCCGCGCGGGATTTGCGTTTCATGCGAGAGGCTTGATGAATACTCGCGCGATTCAAAATAATCTTGATTGGCATTGGCCATACTGGGTTGTTCGCCAATTCGATCCAGCCGACGTGGCGTTCATTCCTCGCTCGTTTTCTATCACGCATGTTAATTTGACTCATCGAAATTGGACGGCGATAGGTGTTCCCGAATGTCACGCATTGCCCATTGTGGATCCTCGCGGTATGGTGACCCCACATTTGGATGGGTGGTCATTGATATCATGTGTGTTTACAGAGAATGGAATGCATCAACCGGCAAAAGCCAAACACGCAAAGCAAGAGTTGCTTTTGGAATCCGATCGTTTGGCTGTACGAACCCATACTGAAGATAATGGTGCCTCATTGATCTCCGAAGCCGAGGTGATCATCCGAAAAAAAATGCCGATATGCCAAATAGCGATTCGTGCTTCATCAAATTTGAAGGGGTGGTTGGCGATTTCGTTGCGCCCCTTCAACCCGGAAGGCGTTGCACCGGTGGATGCGATCGCTTTGGCCCCGAATCGTCGCCGTTGGTTGGTTAACGGCAAACAATCGGTCGCATTTGACACTCCGCCCGTGCAACATGCCGTTTCATCCTATCGTGAGGGCGATGCATTAAGTCAGAATCCGCTTGGAATCGATGAAGAGCGTGTTGCATGTGACGTTGGGATGGCAACCGCGGTGGCAGTATTTCCGTTGGAAGGAAATAATAAAGAATCCGAAGTACGTTTACGCGTCCCCCTTCGTCCCGACCCTGATGAAGACACCTTATTTCCGGGCGCACCTGGGGCCATTTCATGGCAAGTTGCACTTGAAGGTACCGCGCGACTTTCAACGCCTGATACTAGAATTCAAAATTTATACGATGCAGCAATTCGCTCATTAATTTTGCATTCGCCAAAAGACGTTTATCCCGGTCCTTATACATATAAGCGATTTTGGTTTCGCGACGCGGCGTTAATTCTCAATGCAATGATTGGCGTGGGCATGTTTACACGTGCGCGCCGAGCGATAGAAGAATTTCCCAAACGTCAGGATTCCAATGGATATTTCCGTTCCCAGGAAGGCGAATGGGATTCCAATGGCGAGGTTCTTTGGATTATTCATCGTTATATCGAACTGTCGGGAGATTCGCTGGGCGAAGAGTGGCGGGATATCGTTAAACGTGCAGCGCGATGGATCGCGCGAAAACGTTTATCCACACAGAGTGAAGAATTATATGCCGGGTTGATGCCTGCGGGATTCAGTGCTGAACATTTGGGCAATAACGATTATTACTATTGGGACGATTATTGGAGTGTTGCGGGATTATGTTCAGCTTCAGCGCTATGTGCCAATTGGGGAGATAGAAAAGCCTGCGAGCGCTTTCAACGCGAGGCAACGAGCATGAAACAATCGATCATGAAAAGTTTGAAACGTTCGCATCAAATCCGCAATTTTACAGGATTACCGGCCTCTCCCTGTCGCCGGATGGATGCAGGATCTGTTGGCTCGCTCGTTGCCGGTTATCCTTTGCAGTTGCTTGAACCTCGCGATGAACAATTGCTGGGGACGGTGGCGTACTTGCAGGAACACTCTTTCTATCAGGGTGCATTTTTTCAAGAGATGATTCATTCGGGTATCAATCCATACCTATCGTTACATGTAGCGCAAGTTTTGCTTCGCGCGAGAGATGCAAAGTATTTTGATATAATCAACCGAGTTGCAGAATTAGCATCGCCAACGGGGCAATGGCCAGAAGCCATCCACCCCCGAACGGGCGGTGGATGTATGGGGGACGGACAACATGTTTGGGCTGCTGCGGAATGGGTTATGATGATTCGCCACCTGTTTGTTCGCGAAGAAGGCCAAAGTTTGATACTCGGCGAAGGATTGCCGCGCGAATGGTGGGAAAATGGCGAGCCGCTTTCGTATGGTCCCGCTCAAACCCCATGGGGATGTGTTGAAATCCATGCCCAATTCCATTCGGGAAAACTACGTCTCGCATGGTCCCCAGATTGGCGAAATGTTATTCCCCTGGTTCGCATTGCGGTCCCAGGACTCCCGGAACGTGAAGTGAAAAATGACGAAGTAAGAGAAGTTGAATGGGAGGTCGCATAAATAATGAATATTCTGATGTTTACCAATACCTTTACACCACACGTCGGTGGCGTGGCGCAATCAGTCGACAGATTGGTATCCGAGCTTAAGAAACGCGGTTGCCGTGTTGTGGTAATCGCTCCCGAATTCGAAGGAACGCCAGAGCATGAAGTGGGGGTGATTCGCGTTCCAGCGATCCAACATTTTAACGGAAGCGATTTTTCCCTCAGTTTCCCTGTATTGTCAGTGCAAAGTTTACTTCCCGACGATTTCGTTCCCAATGTGATTCACACCCATCACCCGTTTTTGCTTGGTGATACCGCATTGCGTTACAGCGCCACGATCGGGTGTCCACTGATTTTTACTTATCACACTATGTACGAACAATATACGCACTATGTACCAGTGGACCATCCCGCGATGAAAGATTTTGTTATAGAACTATCTACTGGCTTTGCGAACATGTGCCACGGCATTGTTGCCCCCAGCGAAAGCATACAGAAAATCTTACAAGAACGTGATGTCGAGACTTCAATCGAGGTGATTCCAACTGGCGTGGACTTAGGCCGTTTTTCCTCAGGGGACGGAGACAAATGGCGCTCCCGATTCAATATACCAAACGATGCCTGGGTGATAGGACATTTAGGTCGATTAGCACCCGAAAAGAATCTCGAATTTCTAACACGTTCCATTGGAAAATATCTTTTGGAAAATACAAATTCGCATTATTTAGTGGTTGGGAGCGGGCCATCGAAATATTCCATCAAAGAAATCATGCAACGCTATGGTGTAGCGGAGCGCGTACATTTTACCGGCGCGCTACAAGATCAGGACGTTGTAGATGCCTACCATTCGATGGATGTTTTTGCCTTTGCTTCAAAATCCGAAACTCAAGGAATGGTTTTGGCAGAAACCATGGCAGCAGGCTTGCCCGTTGTTGCTTTAGATGCGCCAGGCGCGCGCGAAATCGTCAAAGACAAACGGAACGGGAGATTGTTAATCGATGAATCCACCAGCACTTTTTCCAAGGCTTTGATGTGGATTTATACGCACAGCGATAATTGCAAGCAACAACTAGACACAGAGATTCGTAAAACCGCCAAAGAACTCTCGCTATCGAATTGCACGGAAAAATGGTTGTCATTATACACGAAGCACATCAAGCAAAGTACCACGACGAACAAATATTCCGAAGATAATTGGGAAAATCTCGTGCGTCGTGTCGAAAGCGAATGGCAACTGTGGGCCAATCGAGTAAATGCGATTTCTGAAGCCCTCATTCCAAACGATTAGTTTTATACGCACCCTGTCCAACTCTGGTCGGGGCGCCCAGACTCGAACTGACGACCCCCTGCTCCCAAAGCAGGTGTAAAACGCTTTTTAAGCCTAGTAAATTCAGCGTTCTACGACTTTCGCAAAAAGTTCACTACACACAGGCTACACAAATCATACACAAATCCACTACGCTCAGCACACATTCTCTTTTCGAGACTTTTGCAAAAATCGACGTTTTTACCTCCTTTCTACGGGTCATTTTTCGACCCCGAATTGACACTTTTGCATCCCGACTTCGCATCTGGGATTTCGATCTTGCCCGTATTTATTTTGCGAAGCCTTCAAGTTGGCTTCAAGGGTTGACAAATGCTTATGACGATTAAGATATAATTTATATACTTCGGAAAAAGGTATCAGCGCCCATGAGAATCATGCCCCCATTCAAATTGAAATCAATGCACTGCCGTTCACTTCTGCTGATGGCACTAACTCTGACCACATCTGTCCACGCCGCTACCATCCATGTGGAACACCAGGTTTTCAAACTGCCCAGCGATCAGTCCCTGATCGTGGATTACGTTCAGGAGGGTGCCGGCAGCAGTGCAACACTCAGTTGGTTTTACCTCGACGTGGACACAGATGGGGACGGCATTCCCAATTTCCTGGAAACCGGTGCAGCGGACGACCTCGACGGCGATACGATTCCGAATTCCTCGGATACGGACGATGATGGGGACGGAATCCTGGATGTGAATGACAACGCAGCGAACTCCGGGCTGACGGGGAAGCTGATGCCCGCGTCTGCGTTTGAAAACGGCACCGCCGCCGCCGCCGCAGGAAATTTTGCTGGCGATTACATGCAGTGGATCCCCACTGACACGACGGGCGGTTACTACACGGATCCCTCTGTCTATATCTATATCGACGAAGATGCGAACAGCATTCCAGACGCCCTGGAGTACACAACCGGCAGCAACGTCGTTCCGCCCCTTGCGCTCACCAACGAATTCACGACAACGCATATTGTCGAAGGTGGCGGATTCCCCGGTCTGCTGGGGTTGAGCGCGAACACGGGGAGGTATTCCGGGGACGTTATCTTCAAGATATTGGATGACGATGGTGGCAGCGGTTCCACTACCGATTGGAATAGTTACTCACCTTATGCGGGCACCGCGAATGATACGATGAGCAACATAGACGGGAATGTGGATTATTTGATTTACGGAACTTCCAATCCCGCCAGCCAGCTGATTCCGTTCGCGCTCAAGAATCCCGACGGAACATTTGCCACCGATGGAAATTCCCAGGAACTCTACAAGTATCGTTACATCGGACCGGTCGTATCATCCAGTCGTGAGATCGTCTTCTGTTTGACGGTTTACTGGAACAGCGGTGGATCGAGGGTGAACACCTATTATTCTCGCGGTGATTTCAATCCCGATGTTGCTCCAAGCATCCCCACCTTGAATGGTGCAACGACAGGCGATGATTTCGGAGAGACGACCGGCGGTGTTTCGAATAACTGGTTTCCGGGGTACCGGAACACCTCGAATCACGATACATTGGCTTCAGCCTATACGAGCGGCAGCATCACCACTTGGACGGGTATCGCAACGGCTCCGACCGATGGAACAAGTCCAGTTGCGGTGTCCCCCGGCGACCAGAGTTGGGTGGACCTGTGGGAGAATTGGCGTACGGATCGCAGAATTCTCCAATACATGGGTATCAATTCCTGGCTCGATTCATCCCCAGCGAATGCTGAGCAGGTAATACTGAACCGGTATGGAGTCGATCTTGATGCCTCGTCCGACAACGTTCTCGTCCGTACCGATACGACCCCCAACCATTTCGTTCTCGCAGAACCCTCCGGTTCCAATGGTCTAACCGTTTTGGGCGTCGAGGACCTCTTTGGCTTAGGCGATCGCGATTTTGAAGATTACACCGTCATCATCCCGACAAGCACCGTCTCGGTGGATGAACTTCTGACGGCGAACACGACCCCCACGATCACCGGAAATTATGATGGCTCCGTGGCGAGTATCTCGATCGTTGTCTATGATTCATCGGCATCAAACGTCTCTTCCGGTTCAGCCAGTCTCAGTAGCGGCACATGGAGCTACGCTGTTGGCTCGGCATTGGCGGATGGACTGTACGAAATCGTTGCGACAACCAACACCAGCCGGACGGATCTGACGATTACAGAACTCGTCGTCGATAACACACCCCCGACCGGCAGCGCACCGACCGATGCTGGCACTTATACCAACAACACGACCGTCACATTCAATTGGACGGAGCCGACGGATTCCCTGAGCGGGGTAGAGACCGTGGTCCTTCAAGTCGGAACGACTCCTGGTGCCAGTAATGTGTTTAACGGGGATGTCACCGGCACGACTTCACAAAATATTACCGGTTCCAACGGGCAAACGTATTATGCGAGACTGGTGGCAACGGACGCGGTCGGCAACGTTTTCACCAGTGGCAACAGCGATGGCATTACGGTGGATACAGGATTGCCGACCGTGTTCACTCCGAATGATTCCGGTACCTATACACAACTCACCAATGTTTCGTTTAATTGGACCTACCCGCTCGATAGCTTAAGCGGCATCGGGAGTCTGACGCTGCAGGTTGGGACAAGCCCTGGAGGCAATGATATCTTTGATGGCGACGTCACCGGCAATATTTCGCAGTTGGTAACGGGCTCCGATGGCGATAGCCTGTATGCCCGGCTGATCGCTGTGGACAATGCCGGCAACAGCCGCACCTCTGCAAATTCGAACGGTATCACCATCGATACTGGCGATCCCGTTGCAAGTGTACCAACCGATGCGGGCGTTTATACGAACTCAACTTCGGTGACGATCAATTGGGCCGCCCCCAGCGATTCGATTAGCGGAGTTGCGTCCTCAACATTGCAAGTAGGCACCACGCCGGGTGGTAACGATATCTTTGATGGCGATGTCACCGGGAACACTTCCCAGATTGTGACGGGAGCGAACGGCGATACGATCTACGCACGTCTGATCGTGACAGACAACGCCAGCAACTCCACCACGACGGGCAACAGCGATGGAATCACCATCGATACTGTTGATCCCATCGCAAGTGTACCAACCGATGCGGGCGTTTATACGAACTCTACTTCGGTGACGATCAATTGGGCCGCCCCCAGTGATTCGATTAGCGGAGTTGCATCCTCAACATTGCAAGTAGGCACCACGCCCGGTGGTAACGATATCTTTGATGGCGATGTCACCGGGAACACTTCCCAGATTGTGACGGGAGCGAACGGCGATACGATCTACGCACGTCTGATCGTGACAGACAACGCCAGCAACTCCACCACGACGGGCAACAGCGATGGAATTATGATCGACACCGTCGCGCCGACGTCGTTGGCAGGTGTGGGCGACGCGAGCCAGGCCGACGGCGACATAGATAACGGCAACTTTGTGACGTCCGATGTCTCGGGAAGCGGTGTTGCTTCTGTCGTGTTGTACGTAAAGGAGCCGCTCCAGGCGTGGACGAATGCAGGAACTGTCACAGGCGGTACATGGACCTTCACCCCATCAGCCGCAGGACGCTATGAGTTCACCACGGTTGCAACCGACAATGCTAGCAACACGGAGACCGCTCCGACGGGATCCGATGCGGGACAGGTGGCGGTGATCTACAACCCGAGCTCGAATGCGGACTTCACCTACGCCACGGTCTCTGACGGCGCGTACATCTACCCGATGACGGACGACTTGGATGTTGTCCTGACATTCAGCGGCGGTGCTTCTGGTGGACCCATCACGGTCAACCGGACAGTAGGTGACGCAACACCGGCAGCGGGCTATGACGCGGCAAGGTTGATCGATGAATACATCAGCATCCAAGGGAATCTGACCGGTGGTGAGGCATCCATCCAATGGAACTTCGATCCCGCAAGCGATGACGGGCTGACCGGCAGTTTCGACAGCGTGTTCCAGTTCGAATCCGGCGTGCTAGTGAATCAATTTCCTGTTACACCCAGCGGCACCACCCTCACCATCCCCGGAGTCACATCCTTCAGCGACTGGTGGGCTGGCGACGCCACTTCCTCTGTCAACGATTGGATGACCTTGGAGCGTGAATAAGGCAAATTCGGCGGGGGTAGGCGAGGCAACGCCTCCCCCCGTCCATCTTCGTAACTTTGTCCCGCAAACACCGACGGGGCACCTGCATCATATTCGGATCAAATAAACTGCACACGATCACGGTGCGAAATATACTTCGCGAAGCCGAGATTTTTCCCGATCCAAAGAAGGGCGGAGAAGCTCCGCCTACCACATGGACGCAGTTCATTCACGCGCACATTGATTCATTCATGTCGTATCCGTCCTACGAACCCCATCTGGACACGGCGGGTTTGATGATTTAGGCTGCTGCTTTCATTTTGCATGAAGGAGCGGTTCGATGAATAAGTTGGAGAAAGTGCGGCGGGAAAAGTGCAAGCGGTGGGCGGAGATTTTGGCGGAGCAGAGTGTCAGTGGGCTGTCGATTGCGGTGTTTTGCCACGAGCGCGGTTTGAATAAGCATACTTTTGGGTATTGGAAGAAGCGGCTTGGCAGGGCGGTTTGTTCTGCGTCCTCGAACGCCACGGAAAATGGCGGCGATGTTGCCGCTCATGATGATTGCGCTTTTCAAGAGGTGCGTTTGGCTGAGCCCGTTTCCGCGTCGCCAAATAATATTAACATGATCGAAATCGCCTTGGGAAACGCGGCGATTCGCGCGGTTGGTAAAAGGGAACTATTTGCTCCTTCCGACACATATTCCAATGCCGACGATTCGTTGTCCGGTGGCGTGGAGAACAATATTGCGCGTGACAAGCCATCATCGAAAAACTGCCATGGGCGGGCGTTCGAGGGCAATTCATTCGTTCTCCTTCGCTCTCATTCCGCACCGTTTTCTTCTGGTTGGAGCGAAACATTTGGAAAAGATCGGGCCGGAATCGAACTCGCGCTTGACACCGGGCGGCAAATCTAACACCCGATAAGCGAAGCCATTTCAGGAGAATACGAATTTAGAAGCCCATCAAACGGTGGAGGAACGTCTTTCTGTCCCATTTTGAGCGCCTTGACGAAGGAACCTATTGGTCCTATACTCATGGCGAAAGAGTTGGGAGGAAAGGCGGTGAACAAGATGCTGACCGCACAAGAAATCATTGAAAAACTCAAACTGAGCCCGCATCCCGAGGGGGGATACTACCGCGAAGTTTATCGTTCGGAATCTCAGGTCGTCCATCCTTCGATCGACGACGAGAGCGCGAACATTCGCTCCGCTTGCACATCGATCTACTTCCTGCTCGAAGAGGGCGATTTTTCCGCCTTTCATCGTGTGCGTTCCGACGAAGTCTGGAATCTCTATGCTGGCGGCCCCATCGAGCTCCACCTGATCTCTCAACACGGTGAATGCAACCGTCATTTGCTGGGTCTCGATATTGGCGCGGGATTTTCGCCGCAACTGACGATTCCGGCGCATTGCTGGCAGGCCGCCCGCCCCGCCCCGCGCGTGCCCTGGGTGCTGTGCGGTTGTACCGTTGCCCCCGGATTCGATTTCGCCGACTTCTCCATGCCGACGCGCAGCGATCTTCTCGTCAGTTACCCACACTGCAAAGATGTGATCATGGAATTGACTCGCGCTCTCTGAGCGTCGCCGGAGCCAACAATTTGCAACTTGGAAATCTCGAAGTCCACGTCGTGTCCGACGGAACTATCCGTCTCGATGGAGGAGCGATGTTCGGCTCCGTTCCGAAAATCATCTGGGAGCGTCGTCATCCGCCGGACGAACGTAACCGCATTTTGATCGGACTTAATTGCCTGCTGATTAAATCGCCCGAGTTCACCGCTTTGATCGACACGGGCATGGGCGAAAAATGGGATGCCAAGATGACCGAAATATTCGGCATCGACCGCACACCGGGCTTAGTGGGCGAGTTGGCACGCTGTGGCGTTCAACCGGAAGAAGTGACGCATGTGCTATTTTCTCACCTGCACATCGATCATGCCGGTGGCAATACACGATTTGGCGCGAGCGAAGGTCAATTCGACATCGTTTTTCCAAACGCGCGTCATGTGGTGCAGCGCCTCGAATGGCAGGACGCGCATCGCGATCATCCAGCGACGTGCGGCGATTATACGCTCGATGATTTGGACCCCATCGCGCGCGCTGGATTGCTGGATTTCATCGATGGGGACGGAGAAGTCCTTCCTGGTATTCGAGCCCATGTGACCGGTGGTCACACACGCGGGCATCAGATATTTTTCATCGAATCGAACGGTACAGCGCTTGTTTATCTGGCAGACCTGATGCCCACGACCTCGCATCTCAAGCCCCATTATCACATGGCATACGACCTGTTCCCTATGCAGATAGCAGAAGAGCGAATTCGCATGGTCGAGGAGATTCTTGCGCGCGACTTAATGTGTGTTTTCGAGCACGACGCGCACGTTCCCCTCGCTAAATTGCATCGTGGGGACGGAGACAAATTGCACGCCACGTCTGTCGCAAATTGACACCCGGAAATCATTGCCACGCGTTGAAGTCGATGACATTGGCCGTGGTTGATTGACCAGACAGAATCAACGAAAACGCTTGTTTCCCGCCGACCAAGGCGCCTTTGTGAGTGACGCGCACTTGATAGACACCTTGTTGTGTCAATGGCGCGATGACGAGAACCTGTTCCACGTTGTCGCGCGTATTATTCCCTTTTGAGGCGGAATGGGTGGGATTCGCGGGATCGAGCACATACGGCAATATACTGGAAAACCCCAGCGGAGTTTGAACGCGCAAATCGAGATCGTTCACCAAAACGTTCGTTGAATTGTCGAGCCCTTCCACGACAGGTCCTGGTGGGTCCGTCCAGCATAACGTCACGCGAATCGGATCTTCGCCATTCCACGTGATGGCGTACGTTGCCGAAGGATTCAAATCGCTCAGTTCATCTTCGATAAGATGGCGCTGATAGGGCATCGCAGCATCGGTCTCGATCAGATCCGCTGCTTGCCGTGTATTCATCAATCCCCAGCCCGTAATATAATCGGGCCCGGGTGTGTTCAAGTCGTCCGTTGTGTGGATAATCAACGCCTTAAGTGTTGCCGCCCGCATCACACCGCCGGTGAGGCGATTATACAACTCCTGGAGTAAAATCGCCGATCCCGCCGCATTGGGCGAAGACATGCTTGTGCCGCTTGAATTGAAATAGGAATCGTCATTCGGAGTGTAACACGACCGCAGGCTGGTTCCATTGGCAACGATGTCCGGTTTGATCCGTCCATCGTCCGTTGGACCCCAGGAGCTGAAGGTGGACATGGTGGCTTTCGTTAAATCGCGTACACCATCTGTCCACGCATCGTTTACCGCACCGACAACCATGATGTTTTTCGAGTTTGCAAACGTCGGTAACGTATCGAATCCTCCGTTATCCCACGCATCGGATGGCGGATCGGTTTCCGGATCGTATCCTCCCGACATCCACTCGTCGTTTTCATCCAGGTAATACCATGTTGCGCCCGGCACCGAGGGCGCTTTTTCACTACGGTCGTTTCCCGCTGACTTGAACGGCAGATAATAAGGCCGGTCGAAACAAACCTGATCCCATTCTTGGGCGGTTTCCTCGTAACGACCGAAATTTCGGTCTTCGAGTTCTCCCATTCTGCCGAACCAATGATAACCATATTGGCCCGAAAAATTCCAATAAATCCAACCCACAACATGGCCATAGGAGTGATTGGAAACCGCGATGGCGTTATCATTCAGAACCGCCTCGGCAGTTGCCGCTCCCTCGTCTAACATCTCGTTCGTATCGTCGTCCCAGTTATACATCCGCAGCGTCGCTTCAGGCGCCATACCAAGCACCCGTGAATCCACACCCTTTGCCACCAACGTTCCCGCCACGTGTGTCGAGTGGCTGGCCACCTCGGAATGATCGGGCGAAACAACGCGCGTCGGTAACTCCTGGTGGGAAGGCAGCGCCAAGCCCACATCCCAGACTCCAATGCGCCAACCATCGCCTTGAGGGTATAACGGTGGTTGATTGCGTACCTGATCCGTTGCAGTGGAAATCGCCGCTCGTTCATTCAAGGTTAAAAAAAAGAGCGGGCGGTTTTGTCGAATTTCCATCAAGTCGAAAACGTCGCCATGCGCCGATTCGTTGCGTATCGGCCATCCGTGCTCACGCGCAAACCGTTCTGCTGCCTGTTTGCGTGGTGAAACCGTTCGCTCTGCGTCCAGTTGGGCACACACGCATAAAGGCACGCCCATCAACAATCCAGCGATGAATATTCGACGCAGCATGGAGGTAGAGCAACTCCCGGGGGATTTCGATCAAAAAAGTATCGTGCTTATGGGCGGGTTTGTCAGTCCCATTTCTCACGATTGTGGCGGAGTACTCATCAACATGCCAAGCAACGCATCCTCCAATGTCGCCGTCGCTTGTTCTGCGCGCGGGTGGGGAAGTTTTTCCGAAAGGCACCGCCATCCCGATGCTTCGCCGCGTGCATATCGAAACAACACGTGTGCATCGGACGCCAACAAAGTTTCTCGTACCTTCTCCGGCGTTTCATTTTCGATAGGTACCTGCCAGACACGCTCGTTCCAATGGGCACGTAATTCCTCGGGGGCACCACAAAACAGCAACCGTCCACGTTCGAGGACGCCGACTTGTGTGCAGGTGTCTTCAAGATCCTCCACGATGTGTGTTGAGAAAATCACCGTGCGTTCATGTGCCAGTTGCGCCAACAAGAGACGAATCTTTACGCGCTCGATGGGATCGAGTCCCGCAGTTGGCTCATCGACAATCACAATGGGCGGTGCTTGTAAAAGCACACGCGCAATTCCGGCACGTTGCTTCATTCCTCCGGAAAAGGTTTTGATCTTGCGGTCGAGCACATGTTCGAGATGGACTTGTGTTGCAACGCGTTCGATGGCAGCACACCGTTCCTCCGGTGTCTTTAACGGCGCCAATCGAGACAATTGCTCCGCGAGGGACGGAGTCGCCGGAGGATCGATTTCCGCCAATTGCAACGTACGTGCCGTCAGTAGCGCGAACGTATCGAGATATTCCCGCAACGTCATCCACTCATAATGCCCATGATTTTGGGGCAAATAGCCAATCAAAGGCGCCAGCGATTCGGGGGCCTCGCGATGTGCGATACCGAATAATCGCACGGTTCCTCGTGTTGGTTCTATCAACCCCGCGACGCAGCGCATCAACGTCGTTTTTCCTGCGCCATTTGGCCCTAAAAGTCCAAATAATCCAGGTTTGATTTCCAGATCCACGCTATCCAATGCATTAAGACCAACAAGGGGACGGTGACCGAACGGATACTGCTTGCTGGGCAACAATTGCTTGAATACTCGCCAACGTTCTGTTGGGAAGATGACATGTAGATTGCCAACAGAAATCGTGGGGACGGAGTTGTCGGTTGAATGGGGACGGAGAACAGGGATTTGCGTCGGTTCATTCTCCGAAGCCTTGGGAGTGTTACCGAAATTTTCGCGTAAAAGCACGACGGGATCAACAAAGATCATTTTCAACACGGAACGCAATGCCCGAAACGCTACCTTGATCGCATGCCACGTCCAACGCCACGCAGTGGGAAGCTGCTCACGAATGAAAATGACCATCCCTCGCCAGATTCGTTTCGGCCATGTTAAAGGACGCCATTTCCAAATACATACAAGTGCGATGACCGCATGGGAAAGTGCATTGCTGATTGTTTCAAACAACCGGAACAGCCACGCCCAGAATGCCAACCATCCAGGTCGCGCGAAACGCACAAAATCCTCGCCCATCAAATAAAAGCAGGGGAGAACCAGCAATGTCAGGAACGTCGCGCTTGTCAATCCACCCAGCACCGTCACCGCAACGGGTCGCCATTGTGACGTTTCGTCGCCCGAAATCGCCATCGGGAGCAGTCCGAGAAATGTTGTCATGAAAGTCATCAGAATAGGGCGAAGTCGTTGGTCGGCGGCTTGAAATATCGCCCGTAAACTGCGATAGTTGTGTTCATGTTGATAGCGCATCGTTTGATCCATCAACACAATACCGTTATTCACCGCGAGCCCGATCAACAAAATAACGCCGAAACCGGCCAAATCGTCGAAAGGTAATCCCGTCGCATACAAGGCGACAACGACACCAATCATGATTAGTGGATTCGTTGCAATGATGGTGAAGGGCACCCAGTACGATTCAAATACCGCGGCCATCACGACATAAATCAATATCATTCCAGCGAATATCACGAACGAAAAATCCTGCTGACGCTGGTCCAGTTGCTTCTGCGTCCCTTCGAACTCGACGACTACGCCAGCCGGGTTTGGCAGCGTACGAATGGCGCGTTTTACGGCTTCCTGAATCGCTCCCTGGTCCGCACCGGGCGTCCACAAATATTCGACCTGTAAACTTGTCTGGCGATCCGCGCGGTAAATACGCGTAGGCGAAGTTCCCGTGCGGAATTTTGTCAAATCGCCGAGACCCAACACGCTTCCAGTCGGTGCATAAACGGGCATGTCCTTCACATCGGACAATGTTTCTGAATCCGAATCGGCGATTGAAATCGTCACATCCGTACGATCGTCGCCATCCTTCAAAACAAGACTTGAAACCTGGCCCATCGAGCGCGTGATACCGACGTACTGACCGAGACTTTCTCCCGTCACGCCAAACGGCCCGCTTTTTTCCCGGTCGATATCCGCGTGATATTCGGGCTGCGAATCCTCGCGCTGAATACGAGCGAACAAAATATCAGGCGTCACTGAAATCGCATCGATGAAACGTGCCGCATAAGCTTCAACGCTTTCCTTGTTCAGCCCTTTGACCGTTACCTGGCCTCGGTCGCCGCGTGGCAACACATCGTCGCCCATCGGCTGAGTCGGCGAATTCAGCATCGCCTCTGCGCCCGGAATATCGCCGACAAAGTCCACGATTGCCGAACGTACCTGATCCATCGAACGACCGCTTGGGCGTTCGTCTTTTGGTTTTAAATGAATATCGAACGACGCTTCGTCTCCGCGAAACCAGGCCCCGATCCGTTTGATATCTTCATGCTCGAGCAAACGATCTTCGACGAACGCCACAGTCATACTCGTTTCGCTCGTCAAATTTCCCGGCGGCAGCTTCAGGAACAACCGGAACACCTCATCCGTTTGCTCGCGATTCGTAGGAGCCTCTTTAACTGCGCTGCACGCCTCCAGAAATACAAACGCCAACATGGCCGTGATCACAAACAGCACGCGTGCACGGTGGCGAATGGATGCTTTCAGCAAAAACCGGTAAACTTCACGCACACGGCTATGCGTAGGGTTCAATCGTTCGGCGGCCTTGTGCCATTCCGCATCGCCTTGCGCGCCGCGATGTCTCACGATGCTCCTGAGCGTTTTCGCCGTCAGCATAGCCGATAAACTTAATGCGGTTACCAACGAAAGCAACAGCGGGAAGATTAATGCTAACGCTGGCTCTTTGATGAAGAGCTTGAATTCGCCTTCGACAAAAAACAAGGCCACGAATGGAATCGCCGTCGTTAACGTTGACGCCAGAAGCGCGCGCCCCACTTCGCCTCCGCCCAATTCGGCCGCGCGCAGGGCGCTCAGATGGCGCCCGAAATACAGGCGAAAACAATTTTCCACCACAACGATCGAATTGTCCACCAACATGCCAACACCGAGCGCCAACCCGATAATCGAGAAAATGTTGATGCTCATTCCAAACGCGAAAAATAAGTTGAACACCGCGATAATACAAATGGGGACGGAGATAAAAATGATTGAAGCAATGCGCCATGACTTGAAGAAAACCAATGGAACGATTAATGCCAATGCAGCTCCAACAAGCGCCAAATTGCGTACTTGATTGATAACGTCTTCCACAATTTCCGCGATATCGGTTTCAACGTGCAGCGCTGTCCCTGGTGGCAAGGTCGCGTTAATTTCATCGATGCGCGTTCGGACTTTCTGGGCGACTTCGATCAGATTCTCGCCTTCTTCGCGATCAATTTGAATCCCAATCGCATTGTTGCCGTTTGCGCGATAAATCCATCCATCGTACGTGGCGCCTTCGGTCACCATGGCGACATCTTCGAGCGTCAAAACGCCGTTTTCATCGACGGCTATCTGGCGCAGCTCATCGACATTTCGCACCTGCTCGTCCAACAATACGTAGTGCGTTTCGCCGGGAACGCGTAACTTGCCGAGAAAGTTATCCTGCACACCTGCCGATTGAATGCGCCCAAAAACGTTTTCGAATCGCAGACCATAACCGACCAGTCGCGTTGGATCGAGCTCGATATCGGCCGCATCGGCAGTCAAGCCACCGACTTCGACTTTCGCAACTCCGGAAATTGTTTTGATCTGAGTTTCGACTTTGCTGCGCACAATTTCACGCAGAACGGATTCATCATCCGGACCTTCGAGCGAGACGCTCATCAGGAAATTTTTGAAACTATCCGTCGAAAAGGGAAAAACTTGAATTGTTGTGCGACGATCCTTCAAATCCTGCTGAAACGCGTTGAGGCGTTCTTGCAGATCAATCGTCGTAAACCGAATATCGGTACCGTATTCAAAGTCTGCGCGAATCCAGGTACCCCACGACCCCGTCCACGAACGCATTTCCTTGATACGGGGCAATTCCGCGATGATGCCTTCGACCGGTTTGGTTAGTTCATCGAGGTTTTCGGTTGGTCCCGCTCCGGGTTTGGCCATGTAAACGCCAACCGTGGGGACCGTGAAATCCGGCAACAACTGTACGGGCAATTGCCGATATGAAACTGCCCCGAGCACCACAAGCGCGAGAAAGATCATCGCAATGGTGACGGGGCGATTGACGGCGAATCGGGACAGTTGCATGGGAGTGAAGCAAGTTTAAAGGCAAAAGGGACAAGGCAAAAAGAAAAGATGAAAGATAGATGGATTTTCGAGTTTGCTTCGAAACATTACCACCGTGTTGCCTGCTGGCATTCAGATCCTGATTCCCTTAAACCGAATCTCGAACCTCGAATTCCATTAAAATTCAGCTCTTTATCTTCTGCCTTTTACCTTAAAAATCATCCTTCCTCCTTTATCCCTCATCCTTTCGTTACGCTGATTCCTTCTTCTCGCGTTTGACGTACGTCGGATCGCCTTCGCCTTTGATGACATCGGCATTGATGCGAACTTCCGCGGTTTCGTCAGCAATGCTGGGCAACTCGAACATGATTTCCATCATCTGGCGTTCGATGATCGCGCGTAAACCACGCGCGCCTGTTTCCATCTTGATTGCTTCACGCGCGATTTCACTCACCGCTTCGTCTTCAAAGACCAAATCCACGCCGTCCATTTCAAACAGCTTTTCGTATTGTTTCAACAACGCGTTCTTAGGTTCGGAAAGAATCATCTTCAATTCCGACTCGCCAAGGTTATCCAGCGTTGCCAGCACCGGGAAGCGTCCGATGAACTCGGGAATCAAACCGAACTTCAGCAAATCCTGGTGCACGACTTTTTGCAGAATTTCACCCTGGTCGATTTCATGACGCGATTTTACCTCGGCGCCAAAGCCCATCGTGCGTTGTTCTGTGCGTTGACGGATAATATCGACAAGACCGCTGAACGCACCACCCGCGATGAACAGAATATTGCTCGTATCCAGGCGAATGTATTCCTGATGCGGATGCTTGCGTCCGCCGGTTGGGGGGACGTTTGCCACCGTGCCTTCCAGAATCTTCAACAGCGCCTGCTGGACACCTTCGCCGGAAACATCGCGGGTGATCGATACGTTTTGCGTCGTGCGATTGATCTTATCGATTTCATCGATGTAGATAATACCGCGCTGGGCTTTTTCCACGTCGCCGTCTGCATTTTGCAGGAGCCGCAACAGGATGTTTTCCACATCCTCGCCAACGTAACCGGCTTGCGTCAGCGTTGTTGCGTCCGCAATGGCGAACGGAACGTTCAACACACGCGCCAACGTCTGGGCCATCAGGGTTTTGCCGCAGCCCGTTGGACCAAGCAGCAAAATATTCGACTTCTGAATTTCCACGTCTTCTTGCGAAACGTTTGAAACCAGTCGCTTGTAATGATTATAGACCGCGACCGACAACGCGCGCTTCGTGCGATCCTGAGAAATCACGTAACTATCGAGATAATCGAAAATTTCCGTAGGAGTTGGCAACTTCTCCAACATCGTCAACGAATCGTCTTCGCCAGACTTTTGCTGCGTTGTCGATTCCTCGCGGCGCAACCGCTCGTGACAGGTCGAAACGCATTCATCGCAGATATAAACCGACGTGCCGCCTTCTTCACGGGGCGACAATCCCTTAAACAACGTGCGAACCTGGTGCTGATCTCGTCCGCAAAAAGAGCATCTTAAACGCATTAAATCTCTCCACAGTAGGCCTGTCGTTACGGTAGGTTACCCTCGTCCACCACGCAACGGGAAAGCGCTACCTTATGCATCGTTCAGGCCAAACGGTTTATTGACTGGAATCCATTCAGGAGGTTGCTTCCGAGGCTTTCTTTCGGCTCACCTTGGCTTCGGTTCCATCCAGCAACCGGCGGATGTTCGTGCGGTGCTTGAAAATAATTCCCGCGCTCGCCAACGCAGTGAAGGCAAACAGCGGCCCAAGTCCGATCAGAAAAAACACCGCCGTGGGTAATGTGATCGAAGCTACAATCGATCCCAACGACACGTAACGTGTCATTGCCAGAGTCAGCAGAAAAACTCCCAACGCGATCAACAAGGCCGGCCAGCTCAACGCCAAAAACACACCGGCCGCCGTAGCCACGCCTTTTCCGCCTTTGAAGCCTAAAAACACATTGATCAGGTTCCCGACCAACACCGCCACACCGATTGCGACGCGCAATCCTTCCGTGGGTTCAGGTGCCAGGTAACCCGGCAAAAACAACACCGTCAGCAAGGCTTTGCCAACATCCAAAATCAATACTGGCAGTCCCAGTTTCCAACCCAGAACACGCATGGCGTTGGTAAAACCGATGTTATTCGATCCATGTTCGCGTAAATCGATTCCGGCAAAGGCCTTTCCAATCAGCAACCCGGACGGAATCGCTCCGATCAAATAAGCGCCGACAATGCCTGCTCCCGCCAAGGCAATGTTCATTCGGAAACTCCACTCGCGGGGGAAAGCAGCGCCCGGACGGCAGCCTCTGGGTCTGGCTGACGCATCAGGCTTTCGCCGACCAGGATCGCATTCGCCCCTGCCGCTGCCACGCGTGCCACGTCGTCGGGGGTGAAGATGCCGCTCTCGGAAACCAGCACATACTGGCCTTTTAACTTGGCAAACAACCGTTCGGTTACCGCCAGATCGACCTCGAACGTGCGCAGGTTGCGGTTGTTCACGCCCAGAATCCGCGCCGGGCATCCACCATCGACCACGCGTTTCAGATCGTCTTCATCGTGAATTTCCACCAAAACATCCAGGTCAATGGAATCCGCCGTGCGGTGTAAATCGGCCATTTGGTACGGATCGAGCGCCGCCGCGATCAACAAAATCGCGCTCGCGCCTGCCGCGCGAGCCTCGAAAATCTGCGCTTCGTCAATGATGAAGTCTTTACGCAAAATCGGCAACTTCACGCACTGCCGAATGCGGGGTATAAACGCCAGGTTCCCCTGGAAAAACTCGCGATCCGTCAGTACCGAAAGCGCCGCAGCGCCACCCCGTTCGTATTGAATTGCAATCTGAACGGGATCGAAATCCGCACGAATGACTCCTTTGCTCGGCGAGGCTTTTTTGACCTCGGCGATCAAGTGCGGGCCACCCGGCGTGTGCAACGCGTCGTAAAAGCTCGGCGCCGGGGGAGCGGCCTCGGCCAGTTCACGCAAATGCTCAATCGGCGATGCTTTCAGAAGCGCTTCGACTTCCGTTTTTTTGTGATCCAGAATTTTGTTCAGGATATCTGACATCAATCTCTCACTCAGTCATCTTCGCTTGCGTCGGGAACCGGTGCGGCACCCACCAGGGCATCGAGCAGCTTGGCTCCTGCACCCGAGCGTTGAACCGCTTTCGCATGGACGTAGCCGCGTTTGATGTCGTCTTCGACACCTGTGACCCACAAAATTGCGCCCGCGTTCAAATTCACCACATCCGCGTGGGGGCCTTCGCCACCCTCGAGCACTTCGCGCATGATTCGCAAGTTCTCGTCCGGTCCGCCACCCACCAAGTCCGCCACCTCAACCGGCTTGATTCCCAGGTCGGTGGGCGACACATGCCACAAGTGCATCCGACCGTCGGAATCCAGATGCATGCCCTCGGTCACCTGGGCCAGCGAAATTTCGTCCATTCCGTCGGTTCCGTGCACTACCAACGCCCCGCGCGATCCCATCATGCGCAAGGTCTGGGTCATCGGCTCGACCAATTCGCGCGAAGAAACACCGATCAACTGGTGCGTGGGACGGGCCGGATTGGAGAGCGGACCGCACAGGTTGAACAATGTGCGAATCCCTAGCTCTCGGCGTGCCTCGGCGGCGTGCCGCATCGACTGGTGGTACGTGCGGGCAAAAAGAAAGCAGAACCGGTGCTCGGCCAACTGTTTTGCGGCTTCATCCGGAGTAATCTCAATGTTATAGCCTGCTCTTTCGAGAACATCGGCGCTGCCGCACTTCGACGAAGCCGACCGGTTGCCGTGCTTTGCTATGCGCACACCTGCCGCCGCAGCGAGCAAAGCCGCTGTCGTGGAAATATTGAATGTGTTCTGGCCATCGCCCCCGGTTCCGCACGTATCGACAATGGGTTCTCCGTCGCGCGGACGAGGAAATTCGAGCGCATGATCCAGCATGACTTCCACAAAGGCTTCCACCTCGTGAGCGGTTTCACCACTCATCCGCAGACCTTGTAAAAAAGCCGCGATTTTCGCCGTAGATGCCTGACCCTCCAGGATTTCCTTGGCGACGTCCATCAACACTCGGCGGGGAAGCCGACGATGGGGATACTCGGCCAACAGGGCCAACGCGGATGTAATCATGCTCATGAGGCGCGTCCTTATTTGCGATATATCAATGGTCTATCCTGATGCGAAACGACTGGACCTTTCCATAATCCCTATCGGGTCACAACGAAGAAATCGCTTCTTCGACCCAGATGGTCTCAATTGACAGATTTGGTAAATAATTCACAGAGTGGCCCTCCTCTTTGTGCCAGATTTCCCCCAACAAGCGCGCACGGAATGCCTTCGGCGAGTCATTTTTATCAATTTGTAACTCAGCGGACAGCAGCCAACGCACGATTTTGTTAGTTAACTCTTGTTATAAGGGGAAAATGCGATGGAATGTATTAGCCAACCGATTGAAACCGAGATTCCGAGAACAATGGCGATTACCGCTCGTATCGAAGAGGCGTTCTCCATGCCACTGAAACCGCACGACAAGGTCTGGTATTTGAGCCGTTGCGGTGTGTTCAATCAATTGCCGCCCGAGGAAATCTCGCGCCTGAGCAAAAACGACATGTTTTTGCTCAAACGAGGCGAATCCTTATCCTGGCGCGACAAAGCGGACAGTATGATCTATGTCGTCAAGTCGGGTACGGTGAAAATCGTCACGAATCAGGAAAATTCCCCCAAAGAAACCATTCTGGCGATTTTGGGGCACGGGGAACTCTTTGGCCAAATGCCTTTGCTTGAATCCGACCAGCGCGAGTGTCGCGCTGTTGCCATGGAAGATACCACCATTTGCGAATTTTTTGCCGCCGACATCGAAGAAATGATGTCCCTACATCCAGAATTAGCCACGCGCATTACCAAAATGATCGGGGCGCGGTTGCGCCGGATCGAAACACGGATGTCGCACCTGTTGTTCAAAGATGCAAAACAACGAGTCGCTTTTATTTTACTCGATTTGCTCGAAAACTGGGGCAAGCCCCACACGAATGGTGGCGCCTTGCTGGATCTGCGTGTCACGCACCAGGACATTGCCAATCTGTCGGGTCTGACGCGCGAAACAGTATCCGTTACGTTGGCGGAATTTGATCTCGACGAATTGATTCGCACCAAAGGACGCAAAATCATCGTCATCGATTCCGATCGCTTGAACGATGTGATGTGTGGAAAAGCGTTGGTGGGTTCGACGGATTAAATTCATAAGATAGCCCAAGGACGCATCTTGAGTTTGTACCCAAAAGGAAGAAAAAAAAAGCAAACCGCAAAGGCACCCGCCTGCGCCAAGGCTATGGCGGACAAGCTGGGAGACACAGAGAAAACACGAAGAGCCTTTTTGCCAGCCACCAATTTTCTCCCGCTTCAATGGCGAACGAGCGAAAAAATCCATCAAAAAAACTGTGTTTTCAACTTTTCAGGAAGCTTTAGTTGAAAATAAGTGAATACATTTTTTTCTTTGTGTTGCTTTGTGACCTTCGTGGCTTTGTGGTGAATCTTTTAATCTTTGGCAACAAAGTTGAGACACGCCCGTTGCCCAAGGGAACGAAAATAAGTAACCTTACATCTTATCAAGAGTTACGATTTTCGTTACCGTCTCTATCAACATGGGGACGGGTATTTTTAGTTCAGACGCTCAGGAACGATACACAGGCTTCAAACATTTAATAGAGCATTTTGTCAAAGGATGGTTCCGATCATGCAACACCATTATTTAGCAGAATGCTCTAAGAGTGAATGACACGCGCGATGGTTTCGATCGGCCAGGGCGGCGTTGCGTGGCACGTCATGACGAGGTGATTCGGGAGTTCGTAATAGTCGCCGGGGTGCAGCAAAATGCCGTGATCGTTCAAAAGGCGAAGGGATAAAGGATGAAGGATGGATGCAGCAGAATCGGGTGAGGCGGTTGAGGATTCGCCCACGGGGACGGTGAGATAAGGTCCCGCGTCCGGCTGGGGGACGGAGACGCTGAATTGATTCCAGGCGTTACGGATCGCGCTCATGCGTTCGGTCAGCAGTGCGGAAAATCGAGCGGTCTGCGCGCGGCCTGCTTCAAAAATCGCGGGTATGGCGGCTTGCACGATTTCGTTCACGGGCAGGAACGTGTCGGACATGTATTCAAGCGCGTTGAGCAACGGGCGCGCGCGTTCCGTATTGCCTTCGACCGCAATCCAGGCGGCTTTAATTCCGGGAAGCGAAAACATTTTCGAAAAACCGTTGAGTGTTAAACACAGCGGTGCGTCAAACGCGGAGGGACGGAGCACGTCGTTTACCGTATGACGAAATTCGCGGAAAACTTCATCGAACACGATGGCTAAATTATGGCGGCGAGCAATGTCTGCAATGGCAGCAAGTTGTTCGTTGGTAGCGACCATGCCGGTCGGGTTGTGCGGCGATACGATTGCCAGAATTCGCGTGCGCGGAGTGATCTGGAATTCGATCTCGGCGGGATCAATGGACCAGTTTCCGTGTTCACTTCGCAGGTGATAGCGGCGAACATCGAGCCCGGCCAATTCGGCTAGATCCGCAAAAAGAGGATAGGTGGGCGAGGGACAGAGAACCTCGTCACCGGAATTCGCGAGCAAGCGGAACGCGTACCAGTAAGCGAGGCTGGTGCCGGGGGTGAGGATAACGTTTTCGGGCGAAAGGCCGTTGCCATGGTAGGCGGCGACCGATTCGCGGGCGTCGAGCCGACCACGCGCGTCGGGGGCGTAGAGGCGGGCTTTCGGGAGCGCGGCGGCGAGGATATCGGCGAGCGAGTCGGGCGGGAATTCAAAGCCGTGTTCCTGGGGGTTAGCACCGATGAGATCGATCAAGCGTCCATGGCGGGCGCGAGCATCGGCGATGGCGCGCGCCAGATCGGACGGTTCTCCGCCACCCCAGCGATCAAGCAGGGCGAGGGAAGGAAGTGGGCGTGGGCGGGGAAAGTTCATACGAATAGTCTTGGTTGAAATTCCTGCAATTGGTGGCTTCGTCATTCATCGAGACAAGTCGTGTGTCGAGAGAGAAACGTGTGGTTTTAGTTTTCGCCGTGCGCGAGCCCGAGGCCGTGCCCTCTTTTGTCACGCCGGTTGCTCCTGGCGGAGGCAACCGGACGCGCCAAAAGCTGCGCCCTCACGCACGGCGACATGATATAATGTCTTCTGAGTTGGGAAGGGGAATTTGCCCGGGGCAATATCATTAACTATTACTCGGTTTGCAATAATTCTTCCCAACCCTGTCTTGTGTAACGTTCTCCATACGTCATGAACATCTTGCTGATTCCAAGGTCGTACCCATAGCAAAACGCTATGGACAATCCGTCATCCGAATCGAGAAACGGATAATTGTCTAGCACGAATCGAGCGATATTGCGAACTTCTTCGGGGGAATGAATGGGTTTATTGATTTGAATTTGCACGTCCAAAATCCGTTTGGGGGCATTTTTATAAAGTCTTTTGCCGATGGAATTGGTGTCGGTTATCGACCCGCCACGAACATAGGGGTACTGAGAGATTCTTTGGCAAATGGAATGCATTGCAAAGGCACGACCCGCCCCACGACGATTTTCTACAAAATGGTAAAGCAAAACATTTAACGAAATGAAACAAACGATTATTACTCCGATTATCTTATAATGACGCTTACTTGTGGCACCCATTCGGATAGGAGCGTTAAACTTTGAGTCCAAAACATATGTATTGAAAATCTTATCATGCAAGCCCTGGTGTGCATTGCGGTCAAAAATGATCAAATAGAGTGTTATTAACAATATTATCTCCAGCCCAAATTTGAATATAATGACGGGGAAGGGGAATGAAATCACCCATTTGGGAGAAAAGCAGTATAAAAAATAGGGCGCAAAAAGAATGGAATAACGACCAATCGATTTGGGAATGGATAAGTAGTTCTCAGTTTCATCGATCACTTCTTGATTGAGCAATCGCTTACCCAGCGTTTTCCCTCCCCCCAATCGACTTCCCAGCAAACCAAAATAACCGGTCACAATGATAAATCCAAGGAAAACGCCCATGTTGCCCAAAGATGCGTAAACAGGAAATAGAATCCACGCTGATAGCCGAATGAGAATTTTTAGTAATATAATATCGATCGCGAATGCGGATATTCGTCTGATGGTACTTGGGTACCGTCGATGCGTGTATTCGCTAGCCGAGTTTTCAGTGTCCATTCGCTTTTTATCTTTCCCGAAATGACTCAAGCAATTTGCTCAGCAATTTTGTTGTGTGTCGAGCCCGAATTAATATCCCGATTTGTTGGAATTTGTTATCTACTTTCTCCGTCCCCGCACGCCGGAATTGCGGCGAATCGTTTCGCGGGTGGCTTCGGGAACTTCCAAGGCGGTGAGGGATTCGATGTGCTCGAATCCAAGATCGGCAAACCAGTGTTCGAGTTTCTCGACGGCGACGCGCTCGGCGTAAAGCGGCGTCAGGCGGTCGCGGGCGGCATGCAGCGCTCGTGAATAATCGTAAGCATGGCGAGGCGACCCGGCGAGGCGTTGAAATTTGTTGATCGCGATGTATCCAAGCGCGGCGGGGGCGAGAATGGCGTTCGTCAGCGGCGCGGGCAGACGTGCCAGGATCGGCCGCACGCAAATTTCCACACCGTAAGCCACGCGGCGCGCAAGGCTTTCGGTTATCGATCCGGTTCCATAAACCCAAACGTAGAGCAGCCCGCCAGGGGCGACGCGCGGGGCGATAGCCTCGATGGCGCGATGCGTCGAGAACGTGTGGTGCAGAACGCCGTGGCTGTAAACGACGTCGAACGCGCGTTCGGAGAAGGGGAGTTTCCAGAGTGAGGCCTGGACAAAATGAAGAAACGGATTGTCGGCAAAATGCCCGGCGGCGCGTAGGGCGGCGAGGCTGAGATCGACTCCGACGGCGTCGCCTTCGAGACGATCTTGGGCGAATGACGTGACTAGTCCCAACCCGCAGCCGATCTCCAGAAACCGTGCTGGCAGCGGCGGCAGGTTCCTGCCGATTTCGGCGTAAAACAACGCGCGGCGGTCTTCGTAGGACCACGTCCACAGTACACCGTCATAGGAATAATCGAGCCATTCGTGGGAAAACGAGCGTTGGACGAAGAACTCGCCCGGGGCGGGTTCATCGGCGGGCAGGCGATATTCCGGGCCAAGCGCCTCAACCTCCCCCGAATGTCGGGCGCGGAATTCGTTGTGCAGCGGCGTTGCGTAGGGGAGCATCACAGGCAAGTGGCGGGAAATTGGGTACCAGAGTTTGCAGGCGGGGCAGACGAGCAGGCCGTCCTCGATGCGAGATTCGAGGTCTGTCGGCGCGATTCCGAGTTTTTCTCCCTGGGCACGGTGTTCGGGAGAAAGCGTTGCCGTATGGGAAACGATTTCCACCAAGTCCAATGGGCCAAGGCATTGAACGCAGGCGAGTTGAGATGCAAAGCGCTTCCACATAACAAGGAACCGGGCAAGGCGTTGGAAAATCCAGGTCGAGTATGAGGCAAGGCAGGGAAGCGGCAAGTAGAATGAAGCGGGTGAGTCGCTGAGTTTCTTTCACTTCCGCTGTTATATGGCTGCTCGCCAAGGCGAGCGAAGTTTTTGTCGGGTGTGGGCGACTTGGTGGTTCAAATTCATTTTTTTGTTGTCGTCGGACCGATTTCACCGATTCCTGGAAATCCTGAAGGTCGGGGTGGCTCATCGGTTGACATCGGTCGGGCGAGGGGTCTTAAATTCGTGGCCATTTTTCTCGATTGGGAGCACTCATGGGTTCCAGTTTCGGCCAGTTGTTTCGCATCAGTACGTTTGGCGAAAGCCACGGAGGCGCGGTGGGCGTCGTGATCGACGGTTGCCCGGCGGGGTTGGAGATTTCCGTGGAGGAAATCCAGGCGGAACTCGACCGCAGGCGGCCAGGTCAGTCGAATATCGTGACCGCGCGAGCGGAATTGGATCGAGCCGACATTCTGTCCGGCATGTTTCAGGGTAAAACTACGGGCACGCCGATCATGATCATGGTGCGCAACAAGGACGCGCGCAGTAGCGATTACGAATCGTTCAAAGACCTTTATCGGCCTTCGCACGCGGATTTTACGTACGACTCGAAGTACGGCATGCGCAATTGGGCGGGCGGGGGACGGTCCTCGGCGCGTGAAACCATTGGACGTGTGGCTGCCGGAGCCGTGGCTCGCAAAATTTTGAACCAATTGGCGGGCGTGGAGATTGTTTCCTGGGTGTCGCGTGTGGCGGATATCGAAGTCGAAGGAGTCGATGGCGAAACGGTGACGCAGGCCGATGTGGACCAGAATATCGTTCGTTGTCCCGACGCGGCGGTGGCGGAAAAAATGATCGAACTGATCAAAGCCGTGAAATCAAAAGGCGACTCCATCGGTGGCACGGTCGATTGTGTGGCGCGCCGTGTGCCAACGGGTTTGGGCGAACCTGTGTTCGATAAACTCGAAGCCGATCTGGCCAAGGCAATGCTCTCGTTGCCCGCGAGCAAGGCGTTCGAGGTGGGGTCGGGCATGGCGGGTACGTATATGAAGGGCAGCGAGCACAACGACGAGTTCATCAGTAAAGATTCGCGCATCGGTACGGCGACGAATCGAAGCGGTGGTATTCAGGGTGGGATCAGCAATGGCGAAACGATTTTCTTTCGTGTGGGATTCAAGCCCGTCGCCACGATTTTAATGCCGCAAATGACTGTGGATAAAAATGGCGAGCGCCATGAACTGATGCCGCGCGGGCGTCACGATCCGTGTGTGTTGCCGCGTGCCGTTCCCATCGTGGAAGCCATGACAGCGTTGGTATTGTGCGACCACTATTTGCGCCAGCGTGCCACGGCTGGGCTGTTTATTCCAGCGGCTTTGGGATGATGGGGACGGAGTCATGAAAAAAATCACGTACCTGAATTTTCATCCGGCATTTTCGCCTCCTCGGTCGGGGGGCGAGCTTCGGTACGTGCATTTGGCGACGCGGTTGTCTGAAACATTCAACGTGCGCATGGTGAACCCAACGTTTGGACACGCGCAACGCGAGGAAATCGAACACACGCCAACGTGCATTGAAACGCGTTTGCCAAAAACGAAGCGTTACAATTTCTGGCACCAGTTTTTCGACCGCACGGCAAAGTTCAAGGAATGCTCGGCGTTGGTCAGCTCGCTATCGGTGCGCGCGCACCGCGAGTACATGGAAGAAGCCGCACGCCAGACCAGTAATGCGGACATTGTAATTCACGCCAGCCCGTTTATGGGCTCGGCGTATCCTCGCGCCCGGCGCGAAGGCCAATTGCTGATCTACGATTCGTACAACGTCGAAGCCAAGTTAATGGCCGAAGCGCTCGGCAACGGCCTTTGGGGTAAATGGGGCACCGGCGTGATCAAACGCGTCGAAGGTAACCTCGCCCGCAACGCGCATCTGGTGTTGGTGTGCAGCCGCGAAGATGGCGACGAAATGGCGGAGCTGTACAAGATCGACCGATCGAAAATTGTTGTCGTTCCGAACGGCGTGGACGTCGAGGCGATGCGTCCTGGAAACCAAGCCGACCGCGATTTTGCCCGTAACCGTTTGGGTGTGGCGCAAAATCGTATGGCGGCGGTTTTCATTGGCAGTTTCCACCCGCCAAACATCGAAGCCGCCGAATTCATTATCAACGAAGTCGCGCCGAGTTTCGGCGGCGTGGATTTTTTGATCGCGGGCAAAGCGTGCGATCCATTCATGCACCAACCCGTTTCGCCGAACGTGAAACTGCTCGGTTTGGTGAGTGAAGAAACGCGCAACGATTTGCTGTTCGGTTGCGACATCGCATTGAACCCGATGTTTTCGGGCAGCGGCACGAATTTGAAGATGCTGGATTTTTTTGCGGTTGGATTGCCTGTCATATCGACACCGATTGGAGCGCGTGGACTCGACGTAACGAGCGGCGAGCAAGCCATGGTGGTCGAAGGCAAGTATTTCGTGCGTTGTATGCAGGACATTATTTCGGACACTGAACGCCGTCGGCAATTACGCGTGAAGGGCCGCGAACACGCCGAAAATAAGTTTTCGTGGAAAGTCATCGCGGATAATTTGCGCGATTTGCTGGAATTAAAAACAACGCGGCGTGTGCTGATGTTGAACGATTTTGCCATGTCGCCGGTGAATTCGGGCGGCCGGGTGCGTTTGGAAGCCGTTGGCAAGCATGTTTCGGAAACGGTTGCGCCCGTGACGATGTTGACGCTGACCAAGGAAGGTTCCGGTCGGCATGTACAGCATAGCGCGAAGTTGGAAGAGTTGAACGTTCCGCGTTCGCGATGGCATGGTTGGATGGATGCGTTGCTGGCCGATCGCAGTGGTGTCAGCGCCGACGATGTGTCCGCATTGTTGTTCACGTGGCTTTCGCCCGCATACAAACGCGCGGTAAAACGTGAATTGCCGTTCGCCGATGTGCTGGTGTTGAACCATTGTTACATGTGGAATTTCGCGAAGAAAATTCACGGTAAATTGCCCGTGGTGTATGAATCGTATAATGTGGAAACAGTCCTGAAAAGAGCGCTGTTTCCGAAAAATTCGGTTGGGCGGTTTCTGGCGGGGACGGTGGAAAAAGCGGAACGCGCATTGATGCGCGAAGCGGCCTTTACGTCTTGCGTAGCGCGTAGTGACCTGAAGCAATTCATCGAGGAACTCGGCGCCGATCCGGCAAAGACAATATTGGCCGATAACGGCGTGTATGCCAATGAGTTGCAGCCATTGCCCATGGAAGAACGCGCAACGTGGCGGCGCGGAATCGGCATGAAAGACGAAGTTGCGTGTGTCTTCTTAGGCAGTGGGCATCCCCCGAATGCTGAGGCGGCGCGATTCATTATCAACGACGTTGCGCCTACGAATCCCGAATGTATTTTCCTGATTGTCGGCAGCGTCTGCGGTTGGTTTTACAATCAGACAGTGCCCGAAAATGTGGTGATGATGGGTGAAGTCGAACCGCATGTGAAAGATTTCCTGATGCGCGCGGCAGACATTGCGCTCAACCCCTTGTTCCAAGGTTCCGGTTCAAGTTTGAAAGTGCCCGAGTATCTGCGCGCGGGATTGCCGGTGATTAGTTTGCCCGTGGGGGCGCGCGGTTTTGCTGCCGAAGACGAGAAAACCATCATTATTTGCGAGAAAGACGCGTTTGCCGCCGAAGTGCGTAAGTTGGCTGCCGACGTCGAGCGACGCAAGCAATTGGCCGATGAGGGACGGAGAATCGTCGAGCAACAATTCGATTGGGCTGCGACGTTGCACGAGTTGTCGAATAACTTGCGTCGCGTGATGGGGAAAAAAGTAGATATACCTTCCAAATCGGTTGAGTCGAAAGAGACGGAGAATCCAGCAAAAGCAAATATGGTTGAGTCGGACGATCAGGTTGAGCAGGAGGAAATTGTACCACCGGTGGCAATTAGTCTGAATACTCAGATCCCGTCGCGAAAGAAAAAAACGTATCGCGAAGCCGCGTTGAATGGAAACGGGCGACAGAATCGTCGCGGCGGCAGGCGCAAATCGCGGGCGCGTTCACGAAAGTAAGGCATTCATGATAAGTGAATCGAACACAACTGCGCCGCCGCGCGCCGTTATTTTGTGCGGTGGCAAGGGTACGCGTCTCCGTCCCTATACGACGGTGTTGCCCAAGCCATTGATGCCCATTGGTAATCGCCCGATTTTGGAAGTCGTGCTGAATTCCCTTAAAAAAGCCGGGATTGTGAATGTCACGCTTTGCGTTGGGCATCTTGCCGAGTTGATTCGCGCGTTCTTTGGGGACGGAGAAAAACTGGGTCTGAATATCGAGTATTCCATGGAAGACAAACCGCTCGGGACAATTGGTCCTCTCGCGTTTATTGAAAATTTAGGCGAGAATTTTCTCGTGATGAACGGCGACGTGCTGACAGATTTAAATCCGATGACGCTATTCGAGGCGCACTTGGCCAAGGGTTGCGACTTGACGGTGGCGACGCACGAACGCGAGGCGAAAATCGATTTTGGTGTTCTCAGCGTGCGTGAAGGATGTGACGAGGTGCAGGGTTTCGTGGAAAAACCGTGCCATCGTTACGAAGTGTCCATGGGTGTGTATGCGATGAATCGAAGCGTTCTGGAGCACTTTGCGCGCGGCGAAGCATTCGGGTTCGATCAGTTGGTGCTGACATTGCTTGCGAAAAAACGCTCCGTGCATCGCATGCGGCATGACGGCGTGTGGTTCGATATTGGTCGGCTCGAAGATTATGATCTGGCGCAGAGCGATCCGCGCTGGGGAGGCGAACAATGACTCCGTCCCCCATTCAGGGAAAAACAATTCTCGTCACCGGTGCCGGTGGTTTCATTGGCAGTCATCTGGCCGAGGAACTCGCGCGTCAAGGCGCTCGCGTGCGTGCGTTTGTGCATTATAATGCGCGAGGCAGCCATGGGTGGCTCGACGAAACACCCGTGGAAATCAAGGCGAACATCGATGTCATCGCGGGAGACATCGCGGATTTCCATCGCGTGCGCGAGGCAGTCGATGGCGTGGATGCAGTGCTGCATTTGGCTGCGTTGATCGGAATTCCTTACTCTTATCATGCGCCTGCGTCGTACGTGAGCACGAACATCAACGGCACATTGAATGTATTGCAAGCCGCGCGTGAATGCGAAACGCCGCGTGTGATGACCACGTCAACGAGCGAAACATACGGCACGGCGCTCTCCGTCCCCATCGGTGAAAATCATCCGCTTCAGGCGCAATCGCCGTATTCCGCGACAAAGATTGCGGCGGATAAACTGGCGGAAAGTTACTTTCGCAGTTTCGAGTTGCCGGTTATCATCGTCCGTCCCTTTAACACGTTTGGTCCTCGCCAAAGTGCGCGCGCCGTGATTCCCACCGTGATCACGCAATTGATGGCGGGCGTGAAGGAAATCCGTGTCGGAGCACTCACGCCGACGCGCGACATGAACTTTGTCGCGAACACGGTCGATGGCATGATCGCCGCCATTTCCGCGCCTGATGAAGCTTTGGGCGAGGTAATCAACCTCGGTTCGGGACGCGAAATTTCCATCGGCGATTTGATTCAACTGATCATGCAAGTCGCCGGTTGGGATGCTGAAGTCATGTCGGACGAATCGCGTCTTCGTCCCCAGGCGAGCGAAGTCGAACGTCTGCTCGCGGACGCCGCAAAAGCAAAGCGGCTCCTCGGATGGGAGCCGCGCGTTTCGCTGGAGCAGGGACTCGAACACACCATCGAATGGATATCCGAGCATTTAGATCAGTATCGAGTGGGGGAGTATAGCGTTTAGTTCGCAGTAATCAGTTTACAGTTCGCAGTTTAAAGCCGATGCACACCACTGTAAAATTTTGTGAACTGTGAACTAAAAACTGTTCACTGTAAACTAACCTCACATCCCCAACCCGCCCGTTACTTCAATCGTTTGTCCCGTGATGTAGGATGCTCCGTCCCCACAGAGGAATGCAACGGCGGCGGCAATGTCATCGGGTTGTCCAAAACGACCGGCGGGGATATTGCCGAGCAGTGCGTTTTTCTGATCGTCGTTCAACTCGTCCGTCATGCGCGTCTGAATGAATCCCGGAGCGACGGCGTTCACGGTGACGTTGCGTGAGGCGAGTTCTTTCGCGAGCGATTTGGTCATGCCGATCATACCGGCTTTTGATGCGCAGTAATTCGCTTGGCCGGGGTTTCCGGTGATGCCGACGATGCTGGAAATGTTCACGATGCGTCCCCAACGATTTTTCATCAGGGGACGGCATGCTGCACGCGAAAGCAGAAACGCCGATTTCAAGTTCGTGTTGATCACATCGTCCCAGTCTTCGTCTTTCATCCGCATGATCAAGCCATCGCGCGTGACGCCCGCGTTGTTGACCAAAATGTGCAGGCCGCCGAGTTCTTTGACCGCGCGATCCACGAGTGTGTTGCAGAATTCCGCGTTGCCAACGTCACCCGGAGCGGCGACGGCTTTGCCGCCTGCGTCGATGATGGCTTGCGTGGTCGCATTGGCGTTCTTTTCGCCGTGGGAATTCACCAGCACCGCCGCGCCTGCGGCTGCCAGACTCAGGGCGATTGCTCGGCCAATGCCTTGGCCCGCGCCTGTGACGATTGCAACTTTACCTTCGAGTGAGCTCATTGGTCGTTCCTCTTTTCGGGGGAATTATTTCAGTTCTTCGATGGTTTTCTGCAACGCGTCCCACGATTCGGTGGTGTACGCGGGGATGTCTTTCGCGATGCGACGCGCAAGGCCCGAGAGCACCTTGCCGCTGCCGACTTCGACGAAGGCTTCTGCGCCAAGTTCGACGAGTTTGTTTACGCACTGAACCCAGCGTACGCTGCCGGTGACTTGCGCGACGAGCGAATCGGCAATCGCGCCCGTTTCCGTCAATGCCGAGGCGCCGACGTTGTTCACGAAGTGGCAATTCGGCGCGGCGAGCGAAGCTTCGGCCAACGCTGCACGCATGATATCGGCGGCGGGGGCAACGAGCGGTGAGTGGAACGCACCGCTGACGGGCAGAGGCAGTGCGCGTTTGGCGCCTGCTTCCTTGCAGAGTTCGCACGCTTTGGTCACCGCGTCGGGATCGCCGCTGATGACGGTTTGCGTGGGATCGTTGTAGTTCGCGGGCACGGCAACAAGGCCGTCGGTGCTGGCTTGCTGGCAAAGGTCGGCGACTTTTGAGCCGTCGAGGCCGATGATGGCCGCCATCGCGCCGGGACGTTTTGCGCCTGCTTCGGCGAACGCCAATCCGCGCGTGCGAACCAGTTTGAGACCCGTTTCAAAATCGAAGGTGCCCGCCGCGTAAAGTGCGGTGTATTCGCCGAGCGAATGGCCCGCCACGGCGTGAGGAGCGATGCCCGCTTCCGCCAGGACGGCGAGCGTTGCGGCGCTCGAAGCAAACAATGCGGGCTGCGTGTTTTCCGTTTGTTTCAATTGGTCTTCAGGGCCGTCGAACATTAAGCCACTGAGGGAGTTACCCAGCACGGCGTCGGCGCGTGCGATTAATTCCTTGGCCGTGGCGTTGTTTTCGGCGGCGTCCTTGCCCATGCCGACGGCTTGCGATCCCTGTCCGGGAAAGAGAAAGGCGATTTTCTTGCTCATGAACATGCTCCGTTGTTGATCGTTGCCCCGGGCGCGCGTTTATCGAGCAGTCCGAGGAGGGGCGATTCAGATTCCGGGGGCGGATTTGTTGAAACTTAGAACTTCACCAACGTTGCGCCATAGGTTAATCCCGCGCCAAAGCCCACGAGAGCTACGGTCATGCCGGGTTTCAAACGACCCGAGTTGACGGCTTCGTTCAGCGACAGCGGGATGCTGGCGGCGGCGGTATTACCGTATTTTTCAATGTTGATCACGACGCGTTCACGCGGCATGCCGAGACGTTCGGCGGCGGCGTCGATAATGCGGATGTTGGCTTGGTGGGGAACCAGCAGATCCACCTGGTCGGCGGTCATCCCAGCGCGTTTGAGCGCTTCGTCGAGCGCCTGGCCGACGGCACGAACGGCGAACTTGTACACTTCGCGTCCGTTCATGTTCAAAAATTCACCCGTGGGAATGGCTGGGCTTTGAGGTTGCGCAATATGGCCGTTTTCGCGGGCGCGGCACCCGAGCGTGATCAATTCGGCGCCTTTCGAGTCGGTGGCCAGATAATTGCACAAAATGCCACGGTCATCGCCGTCTTCCACCGCTCCAACAACCACGGCGCCTGCCCCGTCGCCGAACAGAATACATGTGGCACGGTCGGTATAGTCCACGTAACGGCTTTGGCCTTCGACACCGATGACGAGCACGTTGCGATGCGCACCTGCTTTTACCATGTTATCGGCAATATGGAGACCATACATGAAGCCCGTGCAAGCGGCGTTTACATCAAACGCCGGAGCCGTGTCCAAACCGAGTTTGGCGTGAACAGAGCATGCCGCAGATGGACACAGGCGATCGGGCGTGTAGGTGCAGACGATCAGCAGATCGATGTCTTCGGGTTTCAGGCCAGCGTTTTCAATCGCGGCTTTGCCGGCCTCAGCGCCCAGGCTTGCAACCGTTTCTCCGTCCGAGAGAATGCGGCGTTCGCGGATGCCCGTGCGGGTAACAATCCACTCGTCGTTGGTATCGACCATATGGGCAAGGTCGTCATTGGATAAAACTTTTTCGGGAACGTGGGCGCCAATACCTAGGATCCCGGAACGTTTAAGAGATGTCACGATGTGTCTTCCACTTTCATATTGAATGAATGAAGTAGCTGGATGTCTATCGACTCCATTCAATAAAACCGCTGTTGAGGTTCCAAAGTTGGGCTACCGCGTCAAACAGACATTCGCGCACGGGGGAAAAAACTCGCGGGAATCATCGTGCCGCTTTATGAATCTTTTCCGTCGGGTGGCTCTTCCACTTTCTGAGCGAACAATTCCAACTCTTCGCGCAGACGATTGACGAGTGAAAGGTTATGGCATTCGGCGGCCACGCGCAGAGCGTTCATGAACGCCTTTTTGTTCGACCGTCCGTGGGCTTTGATCGCGATTCCATCGACGCCCAGCAGGGGGGCGCCGCCGTATTCGGCGTAATCGGTGCGCGATTTCAGACGTTTGGCAACCGGGTACATGGCGATGCCGCCGATCATGGAAACGACGCTTTTCATCGCCTCTTGCTTGACCGATTTCATGATCATGCTCGAGATGCCTTCGGCGGCTTTAAGCATGACGTTACCCGCAAACCCGTCGCAGGCAATGACGTCGAAATCGCCGGAGAAAACGCCGCTGCCTTCCGCGTTGCCGAGGAAGTTCAGGTTCGTTTCCAGCAGCAGTTTGTGGGCGGCCTGGACGGCTTCGTTGCCCTTGGTAGGTTCCGATCCGTTGGAAAGCAGTCCCACGCGCGGGTTGACGCGCTTGAGCACGTCGCGCGCGTACACCGAACCCATCAGGGCGAACTGAACAATCTGGTGAGGCTTGCAATCGACGTTCGCGCCTGCGTCACAGATGATGCAGGCGTCTTCCTGGGTGGGAACAAACGTGGCAATGGCGGGTTTTTTGATACCGGGCAGCGTTCGCCAGGAAAACAACGTGTGCGCCAGCAGGGCGCCCGTGTTTCCGGCGGAAACCAGCACGTCGGCCTCGCCGTCTTTGACCATTTTGGTGGCAACGGCCAGCGAGGAAGTTTTTCGCGAAAGTGATTTGCGCGGCGAATCGGTCATTCGGATGACATCGTCGGCTTCGACGATGGTCATTCGAGGGTCTTCGACCTTCATAGCGCGAAGCAGCCGCGTCAAGTGACGCGGCTTGCCCACTAAGGCTACTTGCAGGTTGTAACGCTGCATGGCCAGAAGAGCCCCTTCAACGGCTGGACGAGGACCTTCATCCCCCCCCATCGCGTCGAGAGCTATTCGGATCATCGCAATTCCCCCTGCGGCGACATGCTAAGAATTATGAGCTCAACCACTCTGAGCAGTGGACTTGTATTCCACTTTCTTATACGTGCCACACGACGGACAAATGCGATGGCGCCGTTTGGGAGCCTGGCAATTTTCGCAGGGTACCAACTGGCTGGCGTACAATTTTTTATGGGCGCGATCCTTGCCTTGGCGGGAACGGCCGTGTCGTCTTCTAGGAACTGGCATCTTTGTATGACCTCCGAAAAAGGGGCTGGAAGGTCATGCGAAATGGCCTCCAAGTCAAGAGAGAAGATGAAGGTTTATGGTGATTTTCGTGAAATTTTTGTACCCGGTGGTTTTTTTCGGACGAGAACCCTATGCTTTGGTGAAAAAGTTGATGTTGGGAACAAAGTTGGCTCTTTCGCGATGCGAAGGGCTTGCAAGGAGCAAGGCAACCGACTTACTCTTTTTCGCCCCACAGTTTACTGAATCGACTCGTTATTTTATGCAACCCATCGACCGCGCGATTTTGAAGGACACCACCCGACGCCTCGTCCGCAACAAAGCGGAGAAGCGCCGGACGGGTCGTTATCCATTGGATATGTTGATTTTGTACGTGACGATGCGGTGCAACGCGCGGTGCGATCATTGTTTTTGCTGGGAAGACTTGAACGTTGGGATTCGCGAGATGACGCTGGAGGAAATCGAAAGTCTGGCGGATTCGGTGCCTCCGATGCGGCAGTTGCTGCTGACGGGGGGCGAACCGACGTTGCGAAGGGATTTGCTCGAAGTGGCCCGGGCGTTTGCCAAACGTGGCAAAACGGAAATGGTGCGGATCAACACGAACGGACTGAAACCGGACAAGCTGATTGAGCTGGCACAAGCGTTCAAATCCGAGTTCCCCGGCGTGGGGATGGATTTTCAGTTGTCGCTCGACGGTTTGGAAGAAACGCACGACCGGATTCGCGGGGTGCCCGGTAATTTCAAGAAGGTCATCGAGTCGCTGCAGAAGCTCTATGCGTTGCGGACAGAGTTGTCTGCGTTTTCTTCTCATGTGTTGACGGTTATTACGGAGCAGAATTACCGCGAATTATTGCCGTTGAACGATTTGCTGAGGAGCGAGGTGGCCCCGGATGTGGTACAGGGATTTGAACTGGTTCGCGATGTGGAGACGACGGCGTGGTTGATTCCACAAGAGGTCTCGGAGAAGGGCGTCGGCCCAAAAGCGATGGCGTTACCACCGCGCGAGGCGTTTCCACAGATTGCCGCTGACCTGAAGACGATCAACGCGCGAGGGCCGTTTCGTGCCAACGCATTCCATGTGCATAACTTAGCGCAGTTACGGATGGTGGAGACAGGCAAGGAGCAATACAAGTGCGTAACGGCCGGTTCGGCCGTTGGCGTGGTGTACTCCAACGGCGATGTGGCGCATTGCGAGTTCACGCTGCCGTTTGCGAATCTGGCGGAGTTCGATTACGATTTCAACGTGCTATGGAACAGCGATGCGGCCAATGAACGGCGTCGCCAGATCAGCAAGTGCTACTGCATTCATGGGTGTTTTCACGGCAAGGCGGTGGAATATAGCTGGAAAGGGATCGCGGAAATGGCAAAGGCGGCGATGAAGTAACCCATCTGGATAAGCAAAAAACCCGCTTGTTTTTCGCCGGATCGTTTGCTTGTTTCTGACTTATCCTGATAGAGGTAGTAAGAAGTCGGTTTTTATCTCTCAATATATCCCTATTTGATGGTAAGGACTATAATGTTTTCTCACACTCAGAAATCCAAATTCCGCCTGACCATTGGTTCAGCACTTCTTGTGGGACTTTCAGTCTGGACGACTCAAGCTTCGGCGGCTTCGATGCTGCGCGCATACGACGAAAATTTCTCTGACGGTATTTCACCCCAGATGCAAGACGTTAATCCCACGACAGGTTTGGTCAGCGTGCCACCCGAGTTCGCAGGGTGCGCCTTTAACCCGCCTAACACGGTGCTGAGCGTGAATTTCACGAGCGGTTATACGTTCATCAATGACGAGATATACGGCTTAGAGTGGAATGGTGGCGTAGGTCCGAATATTTTTCTTTACGCAATCAACGATTCTGGATGTGCCCAAGGAAGTCGCGTAAGCGGTACGCCCGTTGGATTTACGAATTTGGAAAGCCTCGCTTATCGTCCCTCGAATGGAAAGCTCTATTCGGCTGACTTCGATTTTGGCGCCCATGTGGGGAATTTGATCCAGATTAATCCGACGACTGGTGTGGGAACCATCGTCGCCGCGTTGCCGACCGATGTGCGCATCACGGGCATGACGTACGATCCCGTAACGGACACGTTGTATGCAATCACCTCGGGTTTTGCATCGCGGACGAACGTGGAATTATGGACGATTGCACCATCGACTGGAGCAGCGACGTTGGTGGGTTCGACCGGATTGCCGGGCAGTTCGTTGGAGAGCTTGGCGTTCGATTTTTCGGGAGTTTCCGCCAAGCTGATCGGTGCGGGAACCAGCGTTTATGAAATCAACCCGGCTACGGCGGCGGTGACGTTTTTGGGCAGCAACTCGAACGGTACCCTGTGGGCCATGGGAGCGCCGTTGCCGTCCGTGACCCCTCCCGATCAGTACGAAGACGTGCTGGTGCTGACCGAATACGGCGAAGCGTGGGGATCGACCAATACGGGATCGGGGGTGGAAGAACCGCCAATGATGTGGCAACAATTGGGATTCTTCCATGACGCATCGATTGATTGGCAGACGGAAGTCGGCGATTTCAACGGCGATGATCTCGAAGATATTTTGACGGTGACGCAATACGGCGAAGCGTGGATTGCGACAAACAACGGTTCGGAAGCATTCAACACACCGGTTAAAAATACCGCCGGGTACTTGTACCAGGAAAACAATGGCTGGTCCGTGGTGGTGAGCGATTACAACGACGATGGCCTGGACGATTTGGCGCAAATCACACCTTATGGGGACATTTGGCTGGGGCTGAATTCAGCAGGTACAATCCCAAGTCCGACGATGGTGTCTTCGCCGGGCATTGTGTACGATCCGAACAATGGATACTGGGTGGGAAGTGGCGACATGGACGGGGACGGAGACGACGACATCGTGGCGCTTGAGCCGGGCGGACAAGTTTGGATGCATTCTTCGACGGGTACAGGATTCAGCGCTCCGGCCGATTGGGGATCGTTCGGGTTTAATTACTCGCGTGGCACGGTGGGCGATCCGTTCTCCGGTTTCGGCATCGTGATTGGCGATTTCAACGACGATGGCAAGGACGACATGCTTGGTCTGACGCCGTTCACGGACGCGTGGGTGGCGTTGTCGAACGGTGCGGGATTCGACGCCCCGACGCGCTGGGCATTCCTGGGCTTTCACTACGCGCCGTATCAAAGCACCGGTTGGGATTTGTTCGCGGGCGATATGGACGGCGACGGGATCGACGACCTCGTGCAGTTGACCGAATACGGCGAATTGTGGTACGCAAAATCGACTGGCAGCACGTTCAACACCCCGGTGAAACTGGGACAACTTGGTTTCCGCAGTACACCGGAAGGCCCGTGGCGGACGTATGTCGGAGGATTCAATTAAAGGCAGAGGAAAAAAAATATTTGCAGGTTTCGATTTGGCGATTCCTGTTTTCCTCAAATTAATTCGGGGGCCGCGTATTGCAGCCCCCGAATTGTTTTTTTTAATAAACCTTTCGCCTTTAAAACTCCAACTTACTCCACTTCCTCAGTCCCAAATACATGGGCACGAATATTACCACGATGTGCATGAGAATGTATGCAATGATGTAAACTTCTTTCCAGGTGGCCCACAGATGCGATTGTTGAAGGATGCCTTTGCCATGCAGGTGAATCGGCGTTCCAAGCAATCCGACAGTGCAGCCAATGTATGCCATCGAAAGCAGCGCGTTGGCAGTACCGCCAATGCCGTTGGCAATACGCGCGGGGTTATCTTCGCGAAAGTTCGGTAGCAAGGCTCCCAGGCCAATCGAGAGGCTGGAAAGCCCCAATGCCATGACGATGGTGACAGCGAAACCGATTTGCTGGTACAACGGTTCAACGTGCAGCACCATGTTGCTCATGACGAGAATGGTGAGGGAAAATGCCAGCGAACACGACAGGCAGAAGAAGTATTTTTGCCAGACGATGGAGTTGCGGTGCATGGGCGCGAGACCAATAGACCAGAATTGGCGGCCTTCGAGGCTGAGCATTGGGTAAATGAATCGCGTGGTAAGAATCGACAGAATGAATCCCGTGGCGCCGAGGTTGAAAAACGCCAATAACGTCTTCCAATCGGTCAGCATGAATTCGATGGTCTGCGAGTGTTTGCGCGCCGAGCCGAGGTTCGTGATGTAAATGATCATCAAACCGAACAAAATGACGAGCTGAGTCCATTGGGCTGGATCGCGCCAGAAAGTTTTCAGGTCTTTGGAAAAAAGGGTGCCGTATTGGCGGGGAAGGAAAGCAAGTCCGCGATCGACGAAGCTGAATAAGGAAAAAGTGTGCTGCTTGATTTCACCGCGGCTGGCCGAATCTTTGGTCAGGCACCAGCCTTTATAGTACAAGGGGCCGACGAGCCATTCGCTGACCTGATAGAGCATGAGCGCCGTGGAGGAGAGCATTGCGAGCCAATAAACATACGTGCGCAGGTCCGGCGGACCGAGCGAGCCGGGGCCAATGGAGAGCAGGCCTTGCATCATCCAGGAACTGGGCAGCATAGGGGAAGAACCGAATTCCAGAAACGTCATGATTTGGCTGAAATCACCGTTATCCGTTTGCGCAAACATGCGGTGGATGCCCATGACGCGTGCCATGAAAAACGAAAGCAGCACCACGAGAACCGCGAGCGCTACGACGAGCGTTCGCGAACGCCGCGCGGGCACGAACGCGGTCACAATCATGGTTATAATAGAACCCAGAATCGCCGGTATGGCAAGGTAGGGGATAATCAGCAACGCGGCCAGGGGATAGAAATACCACTCGACTTCGCGGGCCATGCCGAACGCGATAAAGAAGGGGAGCGATAGAACGACGAATGCCCAGGAGCTATAGATAATGGATTCGATCAATTTTTGCCGGAAAATCGCCGAATGCGAGACCGGTTGTGCCATCAGGAAATCGACTTCTTTTGAAATATAGGAGGTCGAAAGCGTGATGATGAGGTTCGAGAAAATCAACATCGAGAAAAACGCGAGAAAAACGATGCCGACGAGCTTGTCCATCAGGGGAGCGCCGAACACGGCCTGGTCCATCAGGAAATCGAAAACCTCGTAGAACAGCGCTGTGCCTCCGACAATCATCAAGATCAAAAATCCAACCCCAACGACGAGGTGGAAGTACATATAGCGCTGCAAATGACGTAAGGCATTATTCGCGCTGAGGTACTTGACCCGTAAAATTTCCGCGTTGTGCAGCATGAGTGATCCGTTGTTGGGAGTTGCCGAAAGTGCCGAAGCATCGGTTTTTGAGTACCCGGGGTGCGAAAAGAATGCCATGAGAAAATTTGTCCGGTGGTTTACGTTTCATTGCTATCTGGTAACCGCGCGACGGGTAGAAGATGCGGAGGTCCGAGTACAAAAAACGAATCGACTTTATTTCCAACAAAATCGAAAATCCCCGTTGGGGTAGTTAATTGTCCACATCCAAGGATTGCTTTTGCCTTTTCATAAATCTACGAATCATGCGGTTCCCCGCTTCTGCAATCATCCCAAAGAAAATAAAAACCATGATATAGACCGGGATCAGAAAAAAATTAAGGCGAAGAACTTCGTATTTGTTTTCCAGTGGATTCGGGTCGTTCCAAATCAACAATTGGTAGAGCATCATCGAAATTGGAAATAAGGTACCCGTGATCAGTCCAAAAACGATTTTGTCTTTGAGGTTTGGACCATAAAATGCGGCAAAAATGATTGTCAGTAGGAGAGGCGATAGGATCACCAGCAAAAAACCTCCCATATCTACCGAATCGTTTGTTATTCGGAAATAGGAACTGGGAATGACGTGGTAGCTGCCAACGGCAAGCACGACAAGGATAGCGCGTTTCATCGTAAATCCCCCCTTCTCACTGTATCCGAATCATGACTGATCGTTGTTGAGATGGGAAAGGTTATTTGCCTTCAAAATAGTTTTTCCGTTGTCCACACCACACCCAACCCCGTTCCCTGGAGGCCCCGGGACGCGGGCATTTACACCATGGAGGCAGCCATGGCGGCGAAATTGATCGACGGTAAGCAAATCGCGGCGGATATTCGCGAGGAAATCCGGCAGGAAGTGGCCGCGCGCGTGGCGGCTGGGCATCGACCGCCCGGGTTGGCCGTGGTGTTGGTGGGTGAGAACCCGGCGTCTCAGTCTTATGTGCGCAGCAAAACGAAAGCATGCGCCGAGGCGGGGTTTTTCTCCGAGCAAATTGACCGCGATCCCTCGATTACCGAAGCGGAATTACTCGATATCGTCGCTGATCTGAACGCGCGGCCGGAAATCGACGGTATTCTGGTTCAGTTGCCGCTGCCCAACCACATCGATGAATCGCGCGTGATCGATGCGATTGCGCCGGAAAAAGACGTCGATGGGTTCCATCCTGTCAGTGTGGGGAATTTGTCGATCGGGCGTCCAGGCTTTGTTTCCTGCACCCCATATGGGGTGCGCGAGTTGCTGATTCGCTCGGGCGTGGAAACGCGTGGCAAGTTTGCCGTGATCGTTGGCCGCAGTAACATTGTTGGCAAACCGATGGCGGCGCTGCTGCTGCAAAAGGGTAAAGGCGGCGACGCCACCGTTTGCGTGTGCCATTCGGCGACACCGAACCTGGCCGAGGTAACGCGCCAGGCCGACATTTTGATCGCGGCGATTGGCCGTCCCGAGGTTGTGACGGGCGACATGATCAAGCCCGGCGCCGTGGTGATTGACGTGGGCATCAATCGCGTGGACGACCCGAGTAATCCGCGTGGCTATCGTATCACGGGCGACGTGGAATTTGCATCGGCGTCTGAAGTGGCGAGTAAAATCACGCCTGTCCCCGGCGGGGTGGGGCCGATGACGATTGCGATGTTGCTGCGCAATACGTTGGATTCGTCGATTCGACGGGACGGCGATGCGTGAAGCCTCGGGCGTGGTGTTTCCTGGTTTGGCGCGAGTTGGCCGCGCATCCGGGCCGTGCGCTGTTGCTGTTATTTTGTGTCGCGCTCAGCAGCATGCTGGCGGGATTGGCGCTACACGCGATTTTTTATCTGCGGTTTGAAGTCCGTCCGCATTTGCTCAAACTGTTTCCCGAAGAACGCCTTGTGGTGCGTCCGGGCGATTTGGATATCGCGTTTTTTAAATTCGAGACAGGCAAACTGAGCGAACCCGTTCGCGCCGAAATCGAAGCCATGCCTGACGTGGCGCACGTTTACCCACAGATGTCCGCCGATTTTCCCGTGATGGCAGAAATGCGCATTGGCCGCATGGATTTGGATTATTCCAGCGATGTGATCATCTTCGGTGTGCCCGGCGAATTGATCGCGAGCGATTTGCCAAAGGGGACGGAGTTCACCTACACGTCCGACCGACGTGGTCCCGTCCCCGTGGCGGTGTCGGCGTACTTTCTCGATATGTACAACATGGGACTGGCCGAGAGCGCGGACTTGCCGAAGTTGAGCGCTTCCGCCGCCATCGGTCGCGAGTTCGATCTGACGCTCGGTGCGTCGTCCTTGGGTCTTGCGGGGACGGAGACACCGCGCACCATTCGCGCAAAGATCGTGGGTTTGACGCAAAACCCAATGCTCGTTGGTTTGGTCGTGCCGCTTGAAGCAATGAAAGAATGGAACGCGACATACAAACCGAATGAACCCATCGTGTACAGCGTGTTGCATGTGGATATGCGTGATCCGGAAGCGGTTTCGCACGTGCGGGAAACGCTTGTGAAGAAAGGTTTTCGTGTCAGCACGGCGTCGGATAATCTGGAACGTTTGCGCAAGGTTGTCGGCGGTATTGAAGGTTTTTTATTCGGAGCGATGATATTGATTTTGGCACTTGCCAGTGTGGGTATCTTGACCACAGTGGCGATGTCTGCACGCGAACGACGCCCAGCCTGGGGATTGGCGCGCGCGACAGGTTTGACGCCCGGCGCGATGCTCGGGTTGGCAGTGAGTGAAGCGATAATCGTCGCGTTTTTCGCGGCGTTTGTGGCGGTGGCGGGGTATGACGTTGCACTGATTGCGGTTCGGCATTTTGCGGGCGAAGCCATTTCGACAAGTCAAATTCTGCCGGGCAATCCGTTGGCGTATCAAGGCGCGGTGGCATTGGCGATCAACGGTCTGGCGCTTGCGATGGTCGTAATTCCCACGATCGTTTTCGCGTGGCCCAACGTGCGGAATGAGCCCGTGGAATTATTGGCGCGCCGGAGTTTGTAAGGATTTCTTGAGCAGTTCGCTCAAGGTGCCTGTTGCAGCACCGTTTTCCAATGCCCATTCCAGTATATTGAACGGTGTATTTCCCCAACCAGGCCAAAGACGCGGTTCGAGATTATGCGGATGCCAAAGTAAAACGGCGAGTCCTCCGACACGTTTGGTTTCTTCGAGCACGCGTACAGTGGCTTCAATGGCATTCTCAGGTCTGAGGCCACGATGATAGCGCAACGTGACATCCATGACGTGCACGGGGACGGAGTAATAGAGGTGTGGTTTCAAACGCTCGCTGTCCCAGGGACGGAACGGAAACGCGGTACCGGTGCGAAAGCCTTCGACTTCAGAGAACCCAATGCTGCTGGCAATTGAGACTCCGTCCCCTTTGGCGATGTGTTCGTTTTCTGGGGACGTTATGCGTAGGTAATGTGCACGGTAAGCGTGCACGCGACCGCCGATTTGCGATTCCACCATGCGGCGTTGCTTTTTAACAAACGGAGTGCCGAAATGATCGGCGGTCGCATAGCTGCCGTGAAGACCGATTTCGTGACCGCGCAATCGCAATTGCCGCAAGCCACGCACCAGGGGGACGGAGCCACGCAAATCGTAATTATCCCACTGTGAGCGGCGAACGGCTTGCGTGAAAAATGTTCCATGTGCATCGAGACGCGCCAGGCGGTCGCCAATACGAGCAAAATCGAGATGAGGGTCCTTGCGCAGGCGCGCGTTGACGAGCGCACCTTCTCGTGCGCAGGCAAGTGCTGTAGAAAGACCTTGTTCGTGGTGAGCGCGTTTCACCGTCGCAGCCCAAGCACGCCCAGCGTACATGCCTGCTGAATCGATATCCCACGTGAGTGCGACTGCCCAGTTTTTTCCTTCCCAGAGGGAGGGCGCGGGTTCCTTCAAATCGAGCGCACGGCGCACGGCAATTCCCACGGCGCGCGCAATCCAATCGGCAACAGGACGCGCGATCAAATGTTCGTGTTTCAACAAACTGGCGTCGAATTGCCACCGTCCATGAACGTCCCGATGGGTTGTGTCTTCTTCCCAACGATTGAGCAAACCGAACATCACGGCGGGTAAATCGTAATGTGCAATCAAGCGACCGCTTTCGCGGCGAAATACGCGTGAATAAAGGTCTTCAGGCGAGGTTGCATGAGCGACGATTTTCAGCACACGCCGTGCGGCGATACGCCAATCGCGGCGTTTGTCAATCACACCGGTATCGAGAAGTACGACACGGGATTCAGGCCGAGGTGCACCATATTGCAGTATGTCGGTTCGGTTGGGGAGAGGGGCAGGCAACCCCGAGCGGGCAATCAACGCTTCCATTGCCGCCCGGCGAACGGGCGAATCCGTGTGGTCGAGAGCGCAAAACGGAGCGAGAGACATGCGGAGCCGGAATTCATGTTTCAGAAATCGAGATGCACTCTTTTTGCATGGGTGAAGTTTTGGCGCAAACCTATTCGCGGTGAATTCCGTGGATGATCCATCCGCCGCCGAGCACACGATCTTCGGCATCCCAGAACACGGTCGCCTGGCCGGGCGAAACGGCTGGCACGGGTTCATCGAACCAAATGCGAACTTTGTCGCGGTCGTCGGTGGGCGAGATTTCTCCCCAGACCGGTTCGTGGCGATAGCGAATTTGAATGCGGGCGCGGCGCGGCGCGTCAAGTCCTGCCAGACCCATCCAATTGAGGCCGTCAGCCTCGAGCCCGTCAAAAAGCAATTCGTGGCGTTTTCCAACGAGGATGTTATTATTGGCCGCGTCGATTTCAACCACATAGAGCGGTTCTTTCGCGGCGATGCCGATGCCGCGCCGCTGGCCTACGGTGTAAAATGCAATGCCTTCGTGTTCGCCGAGAACATTTCCACGGGTGTCGATGATCTGTCCGCGCGGCATGTCGATGTTTTGTTCGGCAAATCGTTCGCGCAAAAACCGTCGGTAGTTATTGTCCGGAACGAAGCAAATTTCCTGGCTTTCAGGCTTTTCCGCCGTGGGTAAAAAATACTCGCGGGCCTTTTCGCGCACCTCGGCTTTGGTCATGTCGCCGAGCGGAAACAAAATCACGTCGAGTTGTTCCTGTGTCAGCCCGTAGAGGTAATAACATTGGTCTTTATTGCGGTCGGCAGCCTTGCAAAGCGTCCAGCGTCCGGTTTCCGGGTGGCGTTCTTTGCGTGCATAGTGGCCGGTGGCGACTTTTTCGCAGCCATAGAGCACGGCTTTCTCCAGCAGCAGACCGAGCTTCACATGATTGTTACACAAAACGCACGGGTTCGGTGTACGGCCGCTCATGTAGGCGCGAATGAACGGGTCGATCACGTCGCGTTCAAAAGCCGGTTCGACATCCAGCACATAAAACGGAAAGTTGCCGCGGTCGGCGCAGGCACGTGCGTCCTTGGCGTCAGTAGGCGAGCAGCACGTGCGGATTTGTGGCCCGCGCGCAAGTTCTTCGGGCGAAAGTCGGTGCGTGCGCATGTTGACACCGATGATTTCATACCCTTCGTCGTTCAAGAGCGCGCCCACGAGGGACGAATCGACGCCGCCGCTCATGGCGACAAGCACACGGGGTTTTGTGGTGGTTTGGGGGCTCAATAGATAACCTCGAGTAAATGGCGAGGGGAGGCAAACAGGGGTGACAGACGTTTTTCAAGGGGTTTTCGATAAATTTTAACGCAAAGTCGCAAGGGAGGCGTTATTGCATCCTGGGCGACTTTGCGTTTTGTTTTTCACAAACTTTCCAGTAAATCCTGCATCGATGGGATGAGATCGTGGCCTTCGACGGTAGGGAGGTCGTTGACCATCAGGATGCCACGCTGGAGCAAGGCGCGAGCTTCTTCGATTTCGCGCGCATCGACCAACGCCATGGCGAGCACATAATAGGTGGCGCCGTGACGGGGGGCGATTTGGTTGGCTTTACGTAGATGGTCGATGGCCTCGGCAAGGCCAGTCGGGGTTTTGTCTTCTTCATAAAGCTTGAGGCCGAGGGCGAAGAGTAACGTGGGGTCTTCGGGGTCGAGTTTGATCAGATTGCGGAGATCGTTTATTTGCAGGGCCATGGGATGTGGTCCTTTTAGACGGATTATATTGATTCTATCAACAAGAGCAAAGAGTGTTCCCAAAAGTGTAATATTTTCACGGATAATAGGTATAGCGCAAGGAGGATTTAGGTACGAATACGGAAGCGGGCGTCTCTCAACTTTGTTGCCAAAGTTTAAAAGATTCACCACGAAGGCACCCGCCTGCGCCAAGGCTCTGGCGGGTGCCTTAGTGGTTTGATTTTTCCTTCGTTTTGGGTACAAACTCAAGATGCGCCTACGGAAGCGTTCGACTGCCGACCTGTCGTGTTGTTTGGTTTTTTAGCGTTAATCAAAAAATCCCGATTGGCACAAGACGGGGCGGTGCGCCACAAGTCCTCTCCCCGCTACGCGGTTGCCTTCCGCACGGTGGACAACTCCAATAAGATCAGGTTTGCTTGAATCATGGCTGAGAATACAGAGCGTTCTGCGTTGACGATGGATACAATTGTGTCGCTGTGCAAGCGACGTGGCATTATTTATCCCGGTTCGGAAATCTATGGTGGTCTCCAGGGGACGTTTGATTACGGACCGGTGGGTTCGGAACTGAAACGCAACGTCAAGCAGGCGTGGTGGAAGGCCATGGTGCAGGAGCGTTTCGATATCGAGGGCGTGGATGCGGCGCTTCTGATGCACCCGCGCACGTGGGAAGCGTCGGGGCATGTGGCGGGTTTCAACGATCCGTTGTGCGATTCGCTTGGGCCGTCGAAAAAACGCTATCGCGCCGATCATATTGAGGAAACCGAGTGTTCGTGCTATCAATTAATCGATGTCACCGATGCCGATCCCAAATTGATCGAAGGCGCGGAAATTTGGGCACCGACAAAGAAGGCCGCGAAGCAGTTCTACCAGCAATGGTGGGAAAAATCGCTCGGGTTGGATGGACGCCGGGTCAAAATCGAAGAAGTCGAAGGTTCGACGACGACGGGTAAATTCAGCCCGGATGACGGTGGACGTCTGAGCGAACCGCGCATGTTCAACCTGATGCTATCGACGGTGGTTGGTCCGGTAGAGGAGAGCGGCGCGCGAGTTTATCTGCGTCCAGAGACGGCTCAGGGTATTTTCGTCAACTGGGACAACGTGAAAACAACGGCACGTCGCAAGCTGGCGTTTGGCATCGCGCAGCAAGGCAAGTCGTTCCGTAACGAAATCACACCGCGTAACTTCATTTTCCGCACGCGTGAATTCGAGCAGATGGAAATCGAGTTTTTCTGTAAACCGAAGGACAAGTGCCAGCCGGGCGAACGTACAGACATGGAATGGTACGAAGCGTGGCGCAACGAGCGGTTCAATTGGTACACGCGTTTTGGTATTCGGGCGGAAAACCTGCGCTTGCGCGACCATGAGTCGGACGAATTGGCGCATTATGCATGCGCGTGTTGCGATGTCGAGTATCTGTTCCCGATCGGGTGGCAGGAGCTCGAAGGAATTGCCCATCGCGGTGATTTCGATCTGCGTCAGCATCAGGAATTCAGTGGCAAGGACTTGCGATATTTCGATCCGCGGTTGGAAGAGCACTATTTGCCGTACGTGATCGAACCATCGGCGGGTGCGGACCGTGCGACGCTGGCGTTTTTGTGCGACGCGTACCGCGAGGAAACTGTCAACGACCGTAAACGCGTGGTGCTGAGCCTGCACAAGGATCTGGCGCCGATCAAGGCGGCGGTGCTGCCGTTGCTGCAAAACCGCGACGATTTGGTCGAGATGGCGCGCAAGTTGACGAGCGATCTGAAGCGTACGATGAACGCCGTTTACGACGATACGGGCAGTATTGGTAAGCTTTATCGGCGCCAGGACGAAATCGGCACGCCGTTCTGTTTGACGGTGGATGTGGAATCGCTCGACGATCAATCGGTCACGGTTCGAGATCGCGACACCATGCAGCAAGATCGCATCGCGCTCGATAAAGTGGTTGGCTACGTGCAGGAGAAATTGGCCGAGGATGCGGTAGCGGCGAGCGTGTAAAAAACTTTGTTCGAACGGCGGGAAAGCACTTGACCCGAGCCTGCATCCGGGCATGATGCGCTTCCCTGTTTGACGCGGGGTGAAATACTTCACCAGCAAACGGGTTTCGTGGGGCGTTAGCTCAGCTGGTAGAGCGTCGCGCTGGCAGTGCGAAGGTCACCGGTTCGACCCCGGTACGCTCCACCACGAAATTTCCAGGCAAAGAAGGACCCCTCCTCGTTTGAGGAGGGGTCCTTTTTTGTTCAAAATGGCGCGCTAGCGGCAGGGTTTTGATTGGAAAACAACAAAAGATGCTCGAATTTATTCATTGTAAAGACTGATATGTCACACAATTTAGATTGATGCAATTTTTGTGTCAGTTTTGAAAAACGAGGTTGTCGGCTTCACTCTTAGCGGTCTATCCATATTGCGTTTTGTTGTGTCATGTGTAATATGAAACGACGAATCGTATATGAATATTCTGGCGCATGTTGGGAATGTTGTTACGAAATGTCGATCGCGTGAAATTCCTTTATTCTAAAGGCTGCTTCTTCTGTTTGGTTGATTTCTTTCGAGATAAATCTAACGTTAATTATTTGTTAGACATGGGGTCTCTAATCGTTTTTTTTGCAAAAACACTGAACCGCGCAATTTGGCTCGTTGCCTTGTTTGATGCTGTATTTTCTTGAGTGGGCATAAATGGTAGCGTGTCTAAAGCATTTTATGCAAATAAAAGCCTTTATTTATCCAAAGAGGGCGGTCTGGTATTCTACGTTGCCTGGAGCGAACGGGATCGACTAACTCCCCCCTCGTTAGTTTGAAGTACGAAAGTCTCCCCATACGACGCCGAGCAGGTCTTCGGACGTGATGGTTCGGTACGTCACGAATGAAGGCGTGTGGGCCGCATTACCAGATTGCAGTTCCATTCCCCCCCGGGTGGCTGAGACCAACTGGCCAACAGGCCAAGCCACTGGAGAAGGTGCAGTGCGATGCTGGAACAACGGCTGAAAGGCATTCATTCTTTTAAGCTGATTCTGCAGATCGCGGTTGTGGGTGTGCAGTATTGGGTCCTGTTGCTGGGATTTGTTGAGTTTTACTTCAAATTCCATTTCACCTTTTGGTTGGACTACTCCCTGTACGCGGTGCTGTTGGGGTTTTCCCTGGTGCTGCATGCGGGTTTCTCAAAGTTGGAACTGATTACGCCTTATGTGACCGATTGGCGTTCGCTGTTCCGCCTCAGCATGGAGCAACTCTTTTACTTCGTGGTGGTGTTGTCGATCACGTTGATGTTCACGCGGACGGCTCCACCTTCGCGGGCATTTTTGTTGGTCTTGATTGCAACGTTGGGTCCGACGCTGCTGATGACAAACCGGATTATTCCGGAGCTGCTTTGTAGCAGTATGTTCCGTGGAAAACGTCGCCTGCCGGTTTTGCTGGTGGGACCGACGCGCAAACTCCAGTCGATGAACCGTTGGATTGAGCGTCATCGCAAGTTGGGCATCGAGGTGGCGGAGACTGTGGAGTTCAATCCGCTTGATGGGCAAACCGACAAAGAAGTCGTCCTGGATTTGATCGGGTGTTTACGTGCACGCCGGATTAAGAAGGTCTTGATGGCTGGGCTTCCGGATTCGGTGCATTTGATTCGCGAGTTCTCGTCGGTTTGCAGTTTTTTTGGCAGCCGACTGGTGGTGCTGAACGACTTGGAGGAAGAAGTTGGTTGTCCGATCAGTGTGCAGCGCATTGATGGCGCTCAATTCATCAGCTTCTGGTCGCAACCACTGGAAAATCCGATGCACCGATTTGTGAAACGTACGGTGGATATTGTGGCGTCGGGAATCGGGATCGCGCTGATGGCACCGGTGATTTGCCCGATGGTGTGGATCATGCAACGTCTTCAATCGCCCGGCCCGTTGTTCTATCGGCAGAAGCGCTCGGGGTTGGAGAACGAAGAGTTCGATATTTTGAAGTTTCGCAGTATGCACTTGAACGACGAAGCGGCAAAGCAATCGAGCAAAGGCGACCCGCGTATCTATCCATTTGGCGCATTGATGCGCAAGTTCAGTATCGATGAATTGCCACAGCTTTGGAATGTTTTCGTGGGCGACATGAGCCTTGTGGGGCCGCGTCCCCACCTTGTGGATCACAACGATATGTTCGCCACGGTGTTGAAGCACTATAACGTGCGCAGCCATGTGAAACCCGGAATCACGGGATGGGCCCAGGTAAATGGTTTCCGAGGCGAAACGCCCGACGAAAGTTCGATCCGCAACCGGTTGGAAGCCGACTTGTATTACATCCAGAATTGGAGCATTTTCATGGATATGCTCATTCTGTTTCGTACATGCTTCCATGTTATTTTCCCTCCGCGAAACGCGGTTTAGGGAATCCGAGAGAGATTAGAGTTTCCAGGAGCTTTTGAATGAAAATTGCGATCATGGGCATACGAGGAATCCCCGCGAATTACGGTGGATTTGAAACGTTTGCCGAACATCTGGCGCCCGCACTGGTCGAGCTTGGGCACGAGGTGACGGTGTACGGCCGGTCGAACAATATCGAAACGCGCGAACCCTTCTACAAGGGTGTCCGACTGGTCATTCTGCCCACAATAAGCCATAAGTATCTGGACACAATTGCTCACACGTTTTTGTCGGTGTGGCATGGTGTCTTTCGTGGGGGATTCGACTGCGTGCTGGTTTGCAACAGCGCAAACGCCGCGTTTACGATCGTGCCTCGCCTCTTCGGCCAGAAAGTTGTGCTGAACGTCGATGGCCTGGAATGGAAACGGAAGAAGTGGAATATCCTGGGGCAGTGGTTTTACAAAATTTCGGAGTATCTGGCGACGTTTTTGCCCAATGTGGTCGTGACAGACGCGGTTTGTGTGCAGCAGTATTACCTGGATAAATTCAAGAAGCAGTCCGCCTTGATTCCTTATGGCGCGACACCTGGCCATGTTCCGGCAGGTCAGACATTGGAGCGCTTCGGCCTGAAACCGCGCGACTATGTTTTGTATGTCAGCCGCCTGGAGCCCGAAAACAACGCTCACCGTGTCGTTAAAGCGTTTGAGCAGGTACAGACCGACAAGCGGTTGGTTATCGTGGGCGACGCACCCTACAGCACCGAGTATATCGCCAGCTTGAAGGCGACAAAGGACCCGCGTATTTTGTTCACTGGGTATGTGTTTGGCGATGGATACAGAGAATTGCAGTCCAACGCGTACACGTACGTTCAAGCGACAGAAGTTGGCGGCACGCATCCTGCACTGCTCGAAGGCATGGCGTTCGGAAATTGCGTTTTGGCTAACGATGTACCCGAACATCGGGAAGTTTTACGCGATGCAGGTGTGTATTTCAGTCGCACAGACGACGATGATCTGCGCGACAAACTTCAACGCCTTCTGGAGCAACCGGACGAGGTTGAGGGCTATCGTCAGGCAGCGGTAGCACGCATCGAGGAAGCCTTTACGTGGGAACGGATTACACGCGCCTACGAAGATTTGTTCCATCAGACGGTAAAACGCCAACCCATGGTTGGAACGTGTCCCGCGGAATCGGCAGGAGAATAGTATGACATCGGGAAGTTATGTTGTGATCACTCCCATGCGCAACGAAGCGGCAACCGTGCGCACGACAATTGAAGCGATGCTGCGCCAGACGCGGCGTCCTTTGGTGTGGTTTATCCTGGGGGATGGATCGACCGATGGCAGCTATGAAATTGTGGAAGAATATACGGCGCAGAACGATTGGATTCGTTTGGTGCGATTAGAAGATCGCGGTTTTGATCTGGTAGGGCAGGGCGTGGCTGAGGTGCTGAATCGCGGGCTGGAGATGATTCGCGAAATTCCCTCGGATTACGTTGTAAAATTAGATGCCGATTTAAATTTGCCGGATGATTATTTCGAGCGTCTGATCGATGAAATGAAAAACGATCCGATGCTGGGAATCGTCAGCGGGCACCCCTATGTGATGGAGAACGATCGCAAGTTGCTCGAACGGCACAGTGATTACTTTCCGGCAGGTCCCGCAAGAGTTTACCGGCGAGTGTATCTGGAGGCTATCGGACCGTTTGCACGTTCGGTCGGTTGGGACACCGTTGATATTTTGCGTATGCGCGTTCGCGGTTATTCGACACGAATTTTGCACGATCTGGAATTTCACCACATGCGCCGAATGGGCACGCGTCGCGGTTATATCGACGGTATGGTGCGCGATGGACGAAATGCCTACCTGACGGGGTACGATCCAATGTTTTTTGTAGCGCGTGCGATTTATAATGCACGCTATGCGCCTTGGATTTTACGGTCGATATGCATGTTGTGGGGTTTTTTCAAAGCGAGCGTTACTCGATTGCCACGTGTGGTTTCGCGCGAGGAAATGATGTGGCATCGCATGTTTCAACGCCAACGTATGTTTGGCTCGGAGGGGTGAATACAGTTGAAGTTTCCCTTTCTCGTTGCACTGGCGTTGTTTTTTTCAACCGGATGTTCCTACGCGAAAAGCACTGATGTCACGTTGGATAACGGCCAGATTCACGTCGAAATCGATACGGCGGGCGGTTTGCGTTTAACGTCTCTGCGTTCCGGTGGGGACGGAGACGAATTGTTGGCCGAAGCCGCCGTGCCGCTTTATCAAGTGTTGCTTGCGGGCAAGGGCGGTCAACAAACGATCAGTTCGCGCCAGGCAAGTAATGTACGCCTTCTGGAGGGGACGGGAACTCGGGCAAAAATCGCTTCTCAACACGTCGAACAACAATTACAGATTGAATGCAATATTGAACTCGATGGAGACACGGTGCTTTTTGGTATGGATGTTCGCCGTCGAGATACTGCAGTTAAGGTTGGATTGATTCGATATCCTGGATATGGATTGCCGATCGATTCAGATAGCTCGCGTTTGTTGTTGCCCGTTGCGGATGGTACGATTGTTCGCCATCCCGTTACGCAATTTGAAAATGGCGAAGAGCGCGGTTGGGATTATCCCGGGCTTGCTTCTGTGCAAATGATGGCGGGATGGAATGACAATGGGGGAGTCGTGACGTGGACAGAAGATGCACGCGGTTTTTACAAGCGTGTTTCCGTGCGGCGTGCGGAGAATAGTATTATCCCGATATTCGAGCATATCACTTTGCAAGAGCAGGCGAACTTCTTTTCACTGCCATACCGTGTACGGGTAACGCCCTTTCAAGGCGATTGGCGCGATGCTGCAGATCTGTACCGAAAATGGGCAGAAAAACAGCCCTGGTGCTCCGTCCCTCTATCCGAACGAACGTTGCCTGAATCGATTTCCAAACCGACGTTTTTCCTGGGAATCAATGCGCGTGAGGTGACCGCTGACGGTTCGCCGGTCAACAAGCTTGGAGACATTCCATCGCTTGCTGCATCGTGGGGGAGTAACCTCTCGATGCCCGTGACCGTGATTGTGTTGGGCTGGGAGAAATACGGTGCCTGGATTACACCGGACTATTTTCCACCATTTGGTGGAGAAGAAGCCTACAGAACGATGTTGCAAGCGTTGCATCCAACTCATCAAGCGATGGCGTATCTTTCTGGCTTGCGGATTACGTTGGAAAAGTCAGCGCGTCCAGCTTCCGACCCATACACGATGACCTCGGCAATGGCGAAACAATTCGAGCCGATGGCAATTGTGGGTCGCGATGGAAATGTGATGAAATATGGGACGCCCGACGAAGCACAGGGAATTCATTATTGGCTTTGTCCCGCGGTTGACGCATCATGGAATCATTTGGAAGACGCATCAACTCGATTGGCAAAATTTGGAATTGATATTATTCAAATCGATCAAATGCCAGGTGGAGGGTGTCCTGCTTGTTTTTCAACATCGCACAACCACCCGATAGCAGGTGGGACAACAACATATGACAGTGTCTCGCAGCATTTGCGTGATTTAAAATCACGTATTCGTCAGGAAAATCCGCGTGCAGCGATTTCACTTGAATGTCCGGGTGAACTTTATATTCCTGATGTCGATATTTTTCACACACGCGAATATATGCACGGGTTTTGGCCACGCGAACAAGCAGGTGAAGAAGCGGTTCCGTTGTTTAGTTATCTTTATCATGACTATGCGATGGGTTATGGAGGCGATAGCGCGCCGTGGACGACAACGAATGAATATCTCGATTTAGCCATATTTGCTCAGGCGTTAAATCTGAATGCCGGACGGTATCCTGGCTCCGCTGTTTGGATGAAAAGTATCGAATTCCCAAAGATTTTAGCGATACAGGCTAAATTTATGAAAGCTGCGGCCGATTTGTATGCATCTCCGGCAGGGGAGTATTTGCAATCGGGACGCATGCGGAAAATTGATTTGGGATCGAATCAGATAGCGACTTTGAATTTGAAAGTGCTTGGGAAAAGCTTGGCTGTCGAGACACCAAAAGTACTTTCAAGCGCCTACCAGTTACCGGATGGGAGCTTTGGTGTTCTTGCAATTAATATTCAGAGCGAAAACAGTTCTGACATTTCGCTTCATTTACCCAGTGAGGTAACGGCTGATCAAGTTACAATCCAATGGCCGAAACAAGAACCATTAGTTCAATTAGCCGTGGGGAGCAATTATACATTACCATCACGTTCCATTTTGTTTTATACAAGTGGGGGAGAAGAGTAATGGTAAAGGAAGAACTAAAAGCTACGGCTAAAGAGTCGGTTCGCGTCATACGCGATTATCAACCAAACGATCGTGAAGCGGTAATGGAGATTATCGAACGCGTTTGGGGGAAAAATACACGCCAGGATCATCATATACTTTGGGAATGGAAACATATTCCTGAACAAAAACCAGAGTACGGCGATTTATCATCCAAAGTAATGACGCTGAATGACAAGGTTATCGGCTATACCGGAATCACTCCTTTTCGTATCAAACTTGGTGGGCGATGGCTTTGGGGTGGTGTTGGTCGAGATACTTTTAATGATGAGAATGCTCGGGGTACTGGAATTAAGTTAATGCGCACGATGCTTGAGCAAACTCAATTTTTGTTGGGTTCGGCAAATTTGCGTACATCGGAACTGTGGAAAAAAATATCGAAACAGAAAGAATCTGTAATCGATCATGTGGTAAAACGCGTTCATCCCATTGATCCTTCTGAACTGCTCAAAAAAAAGGAACTCGGATTTTTAGCGCCGTTTGTTCGTGTTTCATTGGGATTTGTTCGGCGGGTGGCACTTTTCTTAACTCCGAATCTCCCCAAAGGTTATACGTATCAATTGGTCGAAAAATTTCCGGCGGAAATAAGCGATTTCTGCATTGAGGTACAAAAAAGTTATTGGAACATGGTTTTGCGAGATAGCAAGTATTTGAATTGGCGTTACGTTGGTTGTCCCGTGAAAACCTACAAAATTCGGTTGTTAAAAAAAGAGAATCAGATCGTCGGTTATTGTGTAACGAAATTGGGACGGATTCATGGCCGCCGGGTACTTTTGGTATTGGAAATGCTGGCGATTCAAGACCGAGAAGCGAATTTTGGGCGAATGATTCGTGAAGTAATTCGCGAGGCAATTAAATTGAAGGTGAGCGATATTCAGGTCTTGGAATCCGGCTGCCCAGTTTTAGACAAGGTTTTGAATCGACATCTTTTTCTACAAAAACCAGAAGATCAGGTTGTAATGGCCTGGGTCAATTTCAAGCTTGGATTTAATGACACTGAACGTGATGAAATATTCACGCTTTCAAATTGGTTTTTAGCGATGGGTGACGGAGATTTTGAATTTATTTTTTTTGATCAGAAACCTTCTCTTGATTACGCGGCCTTAGCCACGTCACAGGGTTGAGTCGCGAAAGGAGTCTCATGTTTCGTTTGTGTGTAACATTCTTGGCTGTATTACTGCTCGTCGGGTGCAGTTCGGGGTATATTTCACCCCGCAGCATTGAAACGGACATTCATGTACGCGAAGTTCCGCTTCCTCCCCGTGTGTTACATCCGGGGGATAAACTTCAATTGGCGTTCATGACCGATATTGCCAGAAATTCACGTGAAGAATATCGATTGGATAATCTGGACGAAATCGATATTAATGTACGTGACCGCATCGATTTGAGTGGTGTATTTGTTGTTGTTCCCGACGGTTGGCTTTATGCACCGCAGCTCAAACCGATTCGTGTTAAAAACATGACGATTCGAGAATTGCAGCAAACCTTGGCGGACGAATATGGCAAAACATTAAATAACCCGCAGGTTCAAGTTGGGCTTCGGCGTTATAACCGAAACGTTGAAACATTTATTTCGGGACTTGCTCAGGCAAGTGATGCTGGTCCAACATTTGAAACCGACATCAATCGAGATGGGACGGCAATATTTCCTCTGATTGGAAAAGTTGAAATGGAGGGAATGACAGTTGCCGAAGCGACGGAAGCCTTGCTGAAACATTATAAAGAAGCCTTGCCTGCTATTCAGTTAACCGTGCGTTTGCTTGAGGGCCAAAACAGTTTGGTCACCGTTTTGGGCGAAGTCCAATCTCCGGTATCATTTCCCGTCTATTCATCGGTTTCTCTGGCGGAAGCCATTGGTGCTGCCGAAGGCTGGACACGCGAAGCGACGATTTCACATGTCATCGTTATTCAACCTCGCGGAGATCGGTATCATGTTGCCCAATACGATTTGCAAGATCGGATTCTCGAAGCCTCCCAAGTCAAATTAGTTGGCGGAGATCTTGTGTATGTTCCGCGTTCTGTTCCCGCAGATATTAATATCTTGGTGGATCAGTTGATACGCCGAAATATTCCGATAAATGCAAATCTTGGGTATAACTTCTCGCGGGTTGACAACTAAGAAAAATTTTCGATCACACTTGAGGTGAAGAATTTTATGAACAGTTCGTTTGAAGATATCTTGAAGATTCTATTTCGGCGACGATACCATGTGATCGTATTTTTCCTTTCTATGGTTTTTATACCAATGACACTGGCATACATTCTGCCGCCAAAATACAAGGCAGAAGCAAAGATTTATTTGCGCCCCGGTGCCTATAAAAAACCATTTATGCCAACCGAATCCAACTCGCGTATGTCCTTTATTCAAGTGAGTATGGAAGATGTAGGTAGCGAGGCTGAGGTTATATTAATTCGTCCCATTCTTGAAAAAGTGGTTGATGAGACTGGATTGGCTCATGATGTCCCACCCACACCGGATGAGGGACTGAAGTATTATGTGTATTTTGCGAAGAAAAATTTCCAGAATTTCCTGATTCAAATTGGCTTGAAAAATTACATGTCTCCGCGCGAGGAAGCCATCGATCGTCTCTTGAATCAAGTGGAAGTCGATTTTGTCAAAAGAACAAATATTATTACGATTGAGTGGAGAAGTAGTGATCCGGCACTTGCACGCGACGTTGTTAATGGAATTGTAGATCATTACCTGGAATATCATATAAAAATTCACGGTAATCAAGACGCTCTTGACACTGTTGAATTAGAGATGAATCAAGCATATGAAAAACTTAGCAGCGAGGAAAACCGCCTTGTTGCATATAAGAAGTTACATTCTGTTTCTGATATTGAGCAAGAACGAAAAGATTTGTTGGAAAAGCTAACGCAGACACAACATAAATTGGATGTTTTCGAATCGTTGGATCCAGAACAGCTGGAGTCTGGTGACTGGAGTGATATTGAAGGAGACACTGGGTTTCTTGAAATGCGTAAACGGCTAATGGATTCTGAATTAGACCGTATTGAATTAAACTCGCGATACGGAAAAGACGATCAGAATGTTATAGCGGTTGAAGAAGCGATCGTCGAAATCCGATCCTTAATGAAGAATCGCTTGAAGGTGATGATGAACTCCTGGCGTGAAGTAATTGTCAGGACTCAATCGCGTCTCTTGGAACTTGAAGAAGCTGAAGCAGAAATTGCTCAATACGAGCGAACGATTGAAGGATATAATTCCTTATATGATCTACACAGAGAGAAATATTATGAGCTTACTATCGAAAGTGCTATGCAAAAAGCCCAGATTACATCGCCGCGCCCAATTTCTTACTCTGATCTTCCGCCAGCACCTCACTTCCCCAAAAAAATGATTTTACTATTTGTTTGTTCGTTTTTGGGAATTGTGGGGGGCGTCTCGTGGGCATATGCTTGGGACAGATTTTCAAACCATGTGACTTCTGCGCAGGAAATAGAAGAAATATCAGGTTTGCCAGTTCATGCAACAATCCCTGAATATAATTGGACTACACGCCGAAATTCAGTTAAAATAAATCAAGTATTGGCTTGGGACTGCGCCTCATTAATTCCCGTGCTGGAAAAAGAAGAATCAAAGTCAATTTTCCTTTTACCCGCTTCTCCAAAGGTCGGTTGTACTTTTTTCGCGCTCCCATTTGCAGCAAATCTTGCTTCTCATTTTGAGGAAAAAGTATTGTATGTGTCTGTTCATAGTGCAGTAGCGAAAAATAAGAACAAGACATTTGGCTTATTAGAGTTAAGCAATAAATTAGAATCACTAGATGAACTTATCGTGCGTGATCAAGGTGATGTTTGTGATATTCTGTATTTAGCAATCAATGCATCGGATGCAAACATCTCAGTGAAGGTCCTCGAAAAAATGTTTTCGGTCTTGGCGGAAAGATACGATCGAGTTGTTTATGACATTGGAGCAACTCAAATGGGTGGATTTTATTATAATATACTGCGATTTGTCAAAACATCGTTTTTGGTTGTTGGGTATGACCGGACAAACTGCAACAGTCTAAGAGGAACGGCTGAGATGTTACGCGAATTAAAGGTTATTCCTAATGGTACTATATTAAGTCGGTTCACGAATGAAATACCCGGCGTTGTGGAAAGAGGTGTGTTTAAAAATCCATGCTAGGATCACATCCACATAGTACATTGCGGAAAACATTCCGAAGCAATGAGCTTGGGTTGGCCGCGATACTGATCCCCATAATTGCAGGGGGTATGGGTGGAGCATTGGTACTATCATCGGCATATGGTGCCAAATGGTTTGTGATGATATTTCTTTCAATATGTGCTTTTTTCTCAATGCTCTATTTTAATGATTTAAGAGTTTTTGGCATGTGGTTGCTCGCATCCTGCATTCCTATTGTTTTTCAGTATCGGCTTCTAACACATGGTGACAAGGGACATGTTCTGGATCACTTTGGAGGAGCAGCAAATGAGCCAGTTGTTAGTCTGGTAGATTTTCCGATTATATTTATGTTAATATGTTTAGTTGTGGATTTAGCAAATAATCGCTTTAGAAAATTACCGCGCTGGTTGTTTTTGGACACACTGATTGTAGTATTTATGGTTTACTCTTCTTTCTCTTTATTGAACACAACAGAGCATGCTCTTTTCATTTTTGAAATGATTAGATACATCAAATATCTCGCCTTGTATTGGACATTAAGAATATTTCTGGCAAGCACTGATGAATATGCTTGGGGAGGGATTTTTGTCGTAAGCTTATTGACCTTGCCCCTTCAAGCCATGCTCTCTGGCCTCCAGTATTTTTTCTTTTTTCGGTTACCCATACCGGTGGGTGGAGTTTCAATGTCAGGTTTTGAGCTGGTAAATGGTGAACTTATTCAGCGTGTAACCGGGTTCGTAGGTCACTCAAATACTTTTGCGCATTATCTTCTCGTTCCGCTGTGTTTTTGTGTCACCTTATTCTTTGCAAAAATTTCGATTCGCGCAAAGATACTTGTAGTTCCTTTTTTTGTTTGTGGATTAATTCCGTTGGTATTAACATTTTCAAGAAGTGGATGGTTGACTTTTTGCATTTGCAGTGGAATAATAGGTCTCTTGGCGTTGCATACAAAACGATTGAAATTATCGATCGTTGCTATGATAGTAGCCGCTGGTCTATTTGTAATAGGTGGCATAATGGTAACAGATGTGTGGGAAGTTATCATGGTGCGAATATTTGAAGATTCTGGTAATGCATATGACTCGAGGTGGGATTTGGCGGGGTTAGCGTCGAGAGTAATTTTAGACTATCCTGTCTTTGGCGTCGGACTAAATAGTTTTGAAGAGAATATGATAAAATATGATATCAACGGTATTCGTAATGTCATTGATCAACCCGTTCACAATGTGTTTCTGTTAATTGCCGCCGAAACAGGTGTTCCCTCCCTTCTGATCTTTTTTGCACTATTACTAACATTGCTTTGCTACTGCAAAGTAATACTGAAACGGAATAGCGAATGGGACTATTTTATTGGTACAGTCGGGTTTAGTGTTATTATGGGTTTGGCATTTACCAATATGTTCGATCTTTCTTTAAGAAAAGAAGCCCTCCTTGGCATGTTGACACTTGTAGCAGCGTTTATTGTTACAAAATATGATGGTGTTACTTCTGAAAATATCGCCGAACGATCTTTTTGCCCCTTGGACGTGAATGAGGTGCAAGATCAATGATTGCATATATTATTCATACATTTCCTTTGTATTCATCGACGTTTATAGTCGATGAAATAGAAATTATGCGTGAATATGGAAAAAAAATTGTTCTGTTCTCAGTACAGAAACCCGGCGACAATGGATATCCATCGGAATATAAACAACACTATAATGAAACAAGTTACTTGTTTCCAATTTCTGTCCCCAAAATAATTTACCGGCATTTGGTGGCTTTTGCGAAAAAGCCGTTCTTGTGCGTTTCTACATTATTTTCGATTGCTGTTGACAAAAAATTGAGTGCAAAAAACAAGCTTCGAACTTTATTTCACTTTTGCGAAGCAATTTATATTTATCCAACTCTTAAAAGAACTAATGCGAAACATATACACGCACATTTTTTGTCCGGCAGCGCGTCAATAGCTTATTTCATCAATAAATTATACGGAAACACATACTCCTTGACCGCTCATGGTACAGATATCTTTGTTGAAAAAGTATTAATTAAAGAGAAGGTCGAAAGTGCTGTTCTCACGCGAGTTGGTACAAATTATAACAAGGAGTATCTGTACGATGAGTTTCAAATTCAAAAAACTGCGAACATTGTCGCTATCCCGTTTGGTATAAGTATCGATGAAAAATATCTCAATCATTCTAAGAAAGAAAAGGTTGTTGGTGAACCATTCGAAATATTGAATGTCGGGCGCTTGGTATGGCAAAAAGGTCAAGATAGTTTAATATTAGCAATGGCAAAACTGCGTGACGAAGGTATTAATTGTTGTCTGAAAATTATTGGTGAAGGTGAAGAGAGAGATCATTTGGGAATGTTAATCCGAGATAACAATTTGGAAGATATCGTTAAACTTGAGGGGAAGAAAAACTCAGATGAAGTGACAAAATATTATTCTAAGGCAGACCTATTTGTGCTATCGAGTGTCAGTGAAGGGTTTGGTTTAGTTTTGCTTGAAGCGATGCGTGCAGGATTGCCTGTGGTTGCCCCTAGGATTAATGGGATTCCGGAAATTGTACATGATCGTCATAATGGTCGTTTATTCGATAAAGGGAATATTGAGGATCTTGTCAACGTAATACGAGAGTTAATTTGTAATCGAGCTGAGCGTGATCAATTAAGTCGAAATGCTCAGAATAGTATAAGAAATTATGATAATAAAGTTGTAGTAAATAGATTCTCCAAAGAACTGGAGAACTCCTTGAACACTCAGCCCCAAAAGTCATTTCTATGTCATGAGGTGAGCCAATGAAAAAACATCTGAAACACTTTTTGGCCTGGCTGGTTGTAAAAACAGGGTTTCTTGCGATTATTAAATTCATTAGAATATATGTACTGCATTACCCACGTTCTATTATATTATGTTATCATCGTATCGCTGATGAACAAAGGCTCCTTGGTCCAACTTGTGTGACTTCTAATAATTTTGACCATCAAATTGCACTGCTAAAGAGATATTATAGTCTACAGCCTTTGAATATCGTTGTCAATAAGATTGGAGTCGCTTCTCAAAAAGATTCGCTCTCAATTACCTTTGATGATGGTTATCGTGATAATTATCAAGAAGCCCTAAAGGTTTTAGAAAAATACGACATCAAGGGTACATTTTACATTTCAACTGATCCAGTATTGTTAGGGAATAAATGTTGGCTCGATGTCATTGGTCATGAATTGGACGAAGCATTTAAAAATCGTATTTTCGATACATGCTTCGAGTTATTAGAAGATACAGAGATTCAAGATTATACTGGCGGGAATATTTCAACACGACAGTTATCGAAAACTATATTAAATCGTTTATTCGATAAAGGACAGGACTATATAGACACGATTCGGAAAAAGCTTGATGAGCCTGATGTGAAATATACTGAACGAGAATACATGACGATAGAAGAAATTCTTTCGTTGGATAGATCTGGTCATGAGATTGGTGCGCATTCTGCTACGCATCCGAAAATGTCGTTACTTAATGAACATCAATGCAAAAGAGAAATCGAGACCTCGATTCTTGCTTTGAAGAACTTGGGAATCAATGTGAAATCATTTGCATATCCTTTTGGGAAAACAGAAGATATTGGTGATGGCGCGTTGAATGCAGTCCGAAACGCTAGGCTTCAATATGCTGTAACAACTAATGACTATGCAATTACTAAAGAATATGATATCCATCTTTTACCTCGCGTTGTCGTTGGAAATCAATCTCCAAATGTTTTAGCACTTCGTTTGGAACGCCTGTCCTGGAGCGGTATTCTCAAAGAGTTATATTCAATAGTGAATCCAAGAATCAATAGAGGAGTTCGCTTGTGAATATATTGTACTTAAATTATTCAACAAATAACCTGGCTACAATGATCCGATGTTTTGAATTAGCACGTGGTGCTGCGGAAAAAGGAAATAAGGTGGTGTTGATCTT
>CAZOKZ010000015.1:0-68465 GCA_964580585.1 uncultured Candidatus Sumerlaeota bacterium
ATTCGGCTTCGAGCATTTCGCGCCAGCGGCCTTCGATGTCGAGTTTCTTTGGCAGGCTGCGCGCCAAGGTCAGAAAGATGCGATAATGACCGGCTTCGGATTTGTAGAGGCTCTTGTACAGCTTGGCGAGCTCCTTGTCCGCGCAGTGCTGGCCGAGCAGGTAGAACCGCTCGCACGAGCGCGCTTCGATCAGCGAACTGATCATCAGCCGATCCATGATTTCGCGCGTGCCGTCGCCTTTGCGGATCAGGCGACGCAAATCGTTGGCGTACGGGTTGGCGTGCCATTGCGTCAGCCGCCCGCCGCGTCGCGAGAGAATGCGCGTCACCGTTTGCAGATGGCTGACCTCGTCGATGGCAATCGACGTCATGGCCTGGACCCAGTTTTCCGGCGGGTTTGGATTAGGCCAGCGCAGCAACATGTCGAGCGCGTTGCTGGCGGCTTTTTTTTCCAGGTGCGCGTGGTCGTTCAGCAGGCGCAGGGGGTCGCGCAGGGCGGAATCGGCCCAATCGGCGGGGGTTTCGTACAGCAATGGAAGCTCTTCGGCTTGAGGCATGGTGGTTCTCCGAATGGTTAACCGGAGGAAGGCGCTTTTTAGTGGACGACGTGCGGTTCTTCCAACCGGTGCCACATCATTGCCAGCAATCCTGCCGAGGCGACAAACCCAAAGGTTGTGGCGATGGCTTGCGAGTATTGATGAAGCACCCAAGCGCCAACGCTCCAAAACAAATAAATTCCGACAAACGATCCCAACACCGCTCCCATCACGCGCCATACTAAATTTGTGCACGGATGCATTTGTTTGCAGAAATTTTCGAATGTGCCTTCCGGTTCGGGAGTGCTAACGGCTAACGCGATTGCTCCAACAATGTTGGGAACGAGAATGCAGACTGAAAAGGATACCCATGTCGGCCAGTATGAGACAAAGCCGGCTTGATTAAGAACCGGCAGAGCGAATTCCATAAAAAATGAAGTGGCTATCGCCGCAAACAGGGTGATCAATTCGCTCGTTGCATTCACGCGTCCCCAGAACCACCGCAGGAATAAGAGAGGCCCTATCCCCATGCCCACTTTCAATAACGCACGAAGAGGATGCACGAGACTGTCGGACATCAGACAAACAGTCACAGCCAAACCTACTAAGACAACCATGCAAACACGTCCCACAAACAACAAACGAGCATCGTTGGCTCCAGGACGAAGATGTTCGTGGTACAGGTTGTGCGCCAGATAAGAGGCTCCCCAGTTCAGATAACCAATCATCGGCGCTACAGCCCACGCCATCAGTCCAGCGATGACCAATCCGAGTTGACCACCCGGTAAAAAGATCAACATCGCGGGAAATGCATCGGCGGGTTGGGAACGCCCCGGGGAAAGCACGGGAAATGCCTCTTCGATTTCCACGTACGAAGGAAACAAAACGACTGAACTGAGGGCGATCACTGCCAGCGGCCAGACGGTCAAGATCAGCACGAGAGCCTGTTGGGCAAAAGCTCCCCGCAGCACCGATAATTCCCCATCCGCCGCCAACAATCGCTGAGCGTTTGGGCCTCCTCCCCCGCCAGGTTCGGCTCCCATCGGCATGCCGCACCACCAACACACGGCAAAAGGGAAGAGAAACAGAACCAAGGCTGCTTCCATCGTGGTGAAAATCGGCGGCGCATTCAGAAGGTCGTGGGTTTCCTTAGTGGCATGAAACGTCTCAACGGAACCGACTCCACTGAGCCACAGGCTGGTGACGGCAAATACCAGGAATGCCACAATGCCCACACCGACCAGGAAAGCTTGAACGCGAGCAATGGTTTTCAAATCACCAAGGAGGGCGATTCCCAAGGCGATTCCACCAAGCGCAAAAATCGTCGGAATGCGGGGTAATGCCACGGTGAGCTGCGTCAAATTGACGATCTCGAGCATCATCACAGCAAGGAACACGACATTTGCCGCTCCGCCGAAAAAGACAGCCCGCACCCATCGCAGAGTACGGGCGACAGGACGGTTGTATCGCATTTCATACAAATCCAGATCGGTTGATCCATCCACTCGATGCCATCGGTTGGCGAATAAAAACACACTGAACATCCCGGCAGGCACGGCTAATACGAACAACCACAAACTCTGTACCCCGTACTCACGTACCAGTTTGGTCACCAGGCCCGGGGCGAGAATCAACATCGGCCCCGCCATCATGGAGGCTCCCATCAGCCAGGCAGACAGACGACGGTTGGCCAGAAAAAAGGTCGAAAACGACCGTCCGGAACCGCGCGCCGACCAGATGGCAATCCCAGCGGCGACAAAAAAGACGGAACATGTCAGAGTCCAATCAACTGGCTGAAGAAACATGTCGCAACCTTTGAAGTTTCAGGCTTGTTAGTACCACTGTATTTCGCATTTTCGGGCACAGTGGACAACCAAATCTCGATGCAAGGATTGAAAAGCTGCCATTTTTTTGTAATTCTCGACAAATGACAACTCTAAGAGGTTTTGCTGTCTAGCAAAACGAATGTCACTTTGTCGGATCGAAAAAGAGATCGGCTTGCCCTGTAAACGCGAAATGGGCATGGTGCATGCATCAGTTGATACCAATCTATATTAAGGATGACAAGGTGCCCCCCATGAAACTACTCGTATCTCTTCTGATCATTCTAGGGCTAACGCTCCCCCTCCGTGCGGAGATCGTCACGGAAACGATCGAATACACCGATGGCGAGACGCAGCTTGCGGGTTATTTGTCCTACGACGACGCCATCGAGGGCAAGCGTCCCGGTGTTTTGGTGATCCACGATTGGAAGGGGGTGGGCGATTTTGTCAAAACCCAGGCCGAGCGGTTGGCCGAATTGGGGTATGTGGCATTTACGGCGGATATTTACGGCAAAGAGGCTTTGGCCGCCGAGGATTTTTCTCCGGGCAAGCAAGCGGGTTTTTACAAAAGCAATCGGGACATATTCCGCCATCGTTTGACGCTGGGACTCGATGTGTTGAAAACAATGGAACGAACGGACACGTCTAAATTGGCGGCAATCGGCTATTGTTTTGGCGGAACGGGCGTATTGGAATTAGCCCGAAGTGGTGCCGATATCGATGGCGTGGTCAGTTTTCACGGTGGATTGGATTCCCCGACACCCGAGGATGCGAAAAATATCAAGGGGAGTGTGTTGGTTTTGCACGGGGCGGACGATCCGCATGTGAACGATGCCGAAGTGTCGGCGTTTGAAAAGGAAATGCGCGACGCCAATGTTGATTGGACGCTGGTGAAGTACAGCAATGCGGTCCACGCGTTTACCAACCCGGCTGCGGGTTCGGATAATTCCAAGGGGGCGGCGTATAATGAAAAAGCAGCCCACCGTTCGTGGGAAGTGATGAAGCAATTTTTTGCCGAGATATTCTCTTGAATCGAGAGTGCTGAATGAAGGATTCAAAATTCGTCGTATTAGGCGCTCTGCTGGGGGGATTGGCGGTGGCCGAGGGCGCCTTTGGCGCGCATGGGTTGCGAAAGGTTCTTTCCGCCGAAATGCTGGCGGTTTTTGAAACCGGTGTGCGATACCAGATGTACCACGCGCTGGCTTTACTGGCCACGGGTTTATTGAAAGAGAAAAACAACAACCCGCTGCTTGAAACAGCGGGTTGGTTATTTGTGTGGGGAACGGTTTTATTTTCCGGCAGTCTGCTGATTTTGGCAATGACGGAAATTCGATGGCTGGGAGCCATCACCCCACTTGGTGGGGTGGCGTATTTGGTTGCGTGGCTGTGTTTGGCGTGGGGCTGTTGGCGGCTTCGCTAGCAACTGTCTCCACTCGCTGCTTAAGATTATTACCCATAGCATTCACCACGGATTCCGCTACGGCGGCTTCCTTCGCTTCGGGGGCAACCTGCTCGGCTTCGGCTTTTTCAGCCTCGCGCCGTTTGTCCTGCCATGCGCGGTAGAAATACGTCAGGGCATTCAACCCGCGATACCAATAATATCCGGGGATCATGTACAACCAATAGTACAAATGACCGGAGTGATATTTACCCACGACACTGGGCGCGGTTGATTCCCAATCGCGCTCTTTAAGCGCCTCAAAGTAATAGTTCAGTGTTTGCCCGCCAAGTTTTTCGACTTCTACAGAGGTGCGTTTGGCGGAAAACCCCTGATCCTGCGCAAGAAAGTACAGCTCGGGAATTTCGCGATAACGTGTCGTGACCGAGGGGACCTCCTCGCGACCGCTGCGGGTGATGGTGCACAGGCGAGGCGAATAACAGGCGGCTCCCATTCCCAACAGTTCGATCAATGTGCGCAGATGGGGATATTGAAAGTCCGATGGGTGTTCGAGAAAGGAAGTTTTCAAAAACCCGGGACGGTGCAGGATCATCGATCCCATAAAGCGTAAGTCGATGAGGGTGAAATAATTGAGAAGCTCGATGCCTTTTTCAAAATACCGCGATTCGTTGACGTGCTGAAAGTCCATCAATTGTTCATAAGAAGTCAGAGTCAGGCCCACGTTGCATTCGAATTTCGAGTAGTTCAAGACGATCACACGCAGATTATGCGCATACATGGGATGAAAAAGAATGCGGTAAACAAAGTCCAACGACCCCGGGGTGGGAATTTCCAAATTATTGAGTACCCAGATATATTCTCCACGCGCTATTTGAGCCATTCGCCAAATGCGTTGTTTAGGATCGGCAATGGGTTCGGCACAGTAGAAGATATTGTCGTAAGTCTTATGATATTCGGTGACCAATTCGCGCGAACGCTGGCGTTCGTCGTAATCCAACACGATGAGTTCCATCTCGTCGGCCATCCCGCTAATCTGGGGAGCGGCTTTTTTCAGAAGCTCTTTGAGGAGAATGGCATCATAGCCAACGGGAACACAGACAGACAGTTTCATTTTATCGACAACCCTTAATTTTTTTAGACTACTTGCACTCCCCATACTACCGGTTTCGTAAATACTTACGGGTCACCAAGGGTGAATATTCAGAAGAATCGGTTATTTTTACAAGAAGTGTTATCGAAAAAGCTTGAGGTGTCAATCCATCTGGTGGATGGATGAGTCTATTATTAGGACGTGGGCCTTCGTCCTGGTGTGTTGAATGAATCACAATACGTCGCAAACAATGATTGCATCAGTCAAATCTCGTGCTGAGAATGACCGTTACTATTCGTTTAGACTGTATTTGTGTTGACAAAGCCATTGGAATCCCTAAGATGTGGAATGGTTTAAGCTGGGAAATGGTAATGGAGAGCCATACAGAAAACCGATCAGCCTACACGATTTCGTAAAAGAGGGAGTAAATATTCTTCGAATGCTAGACTGGTTCGCAGAGGAGAGCACCGATGAAAAGCACATTGCATAAAATCACTCTAATGTTAGCAGGACTCGTACTGATCGCCGCGTCACAGGCAACGGCGGCGGTTGATATGAATAAAGTTAAGGCCCTGCCTCTCCAACATACCACTAAGGGAGTTCGGTTCCTGGTCCAGGCACCCGGCGCCAAGCAAGTTTTCTTGACAGGAACCTTCAATGGTTGGGGCGGATCGGATGGCTCGACGGTTTCCGATCCGAGTTGCCTGATGTTCGGCCCGGATGAACGCGGTGTTTTTGAGACGTTTGTCAGCCTGACACCGGGGACCCATATTTTCAAGTACGCCGTGGATGGGCATCTTTGGATGCCTGGACCGGAAAACCTGCCACGCGCAGCCGATGACTTCGACCGTACCTCGGGCCAAAATGGCCTCAAGGGCTCCTCGTTTCAATTTTCGCTGAAAGATCCGCCCTGGCCATCCTATGTTCCAACACGGGAAATGCTGCCGGTGGTGTTCACCCACAATGAAACGGGCAAACCTTACCTGCGCGTGCGATTCTTCAGCCGTCAGGCCAAAATCGCTCACGTGGTGGGTTCATGGGACGGTTGGGCCGGCATCGGCAATCGTTCGGTGAACGCGCAGGATCATGCCATGAAGCTGACCCAGGTGCCTAATATTTGGGAAACCTACATCGGCCCATTGAATCCCGGGAATCTGGAATACAAGGTTGTCGCAAATTACCGCCAATGGCTTTCCGATCCTTCGGTGCGTGAATACAGCGAAGACGGAAATACCAAAATGAGTATCGGCCATAAAGACGGCCAATGGTTCCCCATCTACACACCTCGTTTCGATCCGAATGCCGTTCGCGAGGACACGAGCAAGCGTTGGGGCGGACCGTTGGTCTGGGAAGACGATCGTAATGCCGGATTCGCCAAAGCGCGTCTGACACAAAAACCGATGCTGTGGGTGATCACATTGCCGGAATCGCCGCTGAGCGTGAATTTGATGCGCAGTATCAACTCGGATAATGACCTTACCCAAACATTGGGGAACTTCATCACGTTGGAAACCCCGGCAAACGAAGTGCGCGACATTCTGCAAAAACGCGGCATTTACCGTGTGCCGTACGTGGTCTTGGTTGATGCGCAATACAAGCCGGTTTACGAAAAATTCAATCCTTCGATCGCAGAAATCAAACAACAGATCGCCAGCATTCAATGACCTGTTCGTTCTAAGAGCAAGGGACCGAGTTTCGTTCCGAGTGGATCACTCTCCCAAGCTCAGCCATCCCCGGTCCCGAAGGTTACCCGCCTTCGGGACCCAATTATTTAACCAACTGTTCTTCGCTTGCCCGCTGAAATTAAACAAACAAATATGTGATCGGTTGAATCAAATCATCTCTACCGGTAATTCATTCATCGTGCACGCATCTGCTGATAGTTTCACGCTTCTGGGCATTGACGCTCTACCCGTCACGGTCGAGGTCGATTGCGTATCGGCCAATTCGCTCGATACAGCCAGTTGGACCATCGTCGGGTTGGGCGATGCGGCGGTGCGCGAGAGTCGAGAGCGAGTCAAAGCGGCGCTTAAAAACTCCGGTTACGAAATGAGCAAACGGCGCGTGACGGTGAACCTGGCGCCCGCCGATGTGCGAAAAGAGGGGTCGCATTTCGATCTGCCGATTGCGCTCGCCGTGTTGGCCAGTTCCGGCATGTTGAACGCCGCTCAACTTAAAGATTATGCCTTCGTCGGCGAGTTGGGACTCGATGGACAAATTCGCCCGGCAAACGGTGTGCTCCCCATGGCGATCCGCGCGTTAGGCGATAACCGGCGCGGATTGCTGGTTCCGGAACACAATGCGGCCGAAGCCGCTTCGGTCCAGGGATTGAGTGTCTATTCAATCGGTCGTCTGGTCGAAGCGGTGGCGTTTCTGCGCGGTGAAATGCAGATCGTCCCGACAAAACCGATGGCTCTCGATGAAGTCGGCGGCGAGGCTGAATCGCTGCTGGATTTCAGCGATGTCAAAGGACAGGAAGGCGCCAAACGCGCGTTGGAAATCGCCGCTGCCGGTGGCCATAATGCGCTGATGATTGGAACGCCCGGCAGTGGTAAAACGATGTTGGCCAAACGCATGCCTTCGATTTTGCCCTCGATGACGCTTGGCGAGGCGTTGGAAACAACGAAGATTTACTCGATTGCAGGAAAGCTGAATGGCAAAAGCGGTCTTCTGCGCCAGAGACCGTTTCGCTCGCCGCACCACACGACTTCCAATGTCGCATTGGTCGGGGGCGGCGTGTTTCCACGCCCGGGCGAGGTATCGCTCGCCCACCACGGGATTTTGTTCCTGGACGAGTTTCCCGAATTTTCACGCCAGGTGCTCGAAGTGCTGCGCCAGCCTCTCGAAGACGGGGTGGTGCATGTATCGCGCGCGCAAATGTCGGTGACGTTTCCAGCACAGACAATTCTGATCGCTGCCATGAATCCATGTCCATGCGGTTACGCGACGCATCCAAAGCAGCGATGCTTATGCTCTCCGATTCAGATCGAAAAATACCTGGGACGAATCAGCGGGCCATTGCTTGACCGAATCGATTTACATGTCGATGTGGCCACGGTGCCGGTTGAGGATTTGATGAGTAAACGCACGGGCGAACCAAGCGCCGCCATTCGCGAGCGAGTTGAAAAAGCGCGCGCGGTGCAATCGGCGCGTTTCAACGGGCGCGAGGGCATTTATTGCAACGCGCAAATGTCGCCAAAAGACATGCGGCAATATTGTCCGTTAGGCGCGGAAGCAAAGGTATTGCTCAAACAAGCGATGGAACACTTAAAACTCTCGGCGCGGGCATTCGACCGTATTTTGCGCGTGTCGCGCACGATTGCGGATCTCGAAGGGACGGAGAACATCGAAACTCATCACGTCAGCGAAGCGGTCAATTACCGGACGCTGGATCGGACGCAGTGGGTGTAGAACACCTATGAGCAAAGCGACGGATCATTATCGGTGCGATATCAAACATACCAGCATTAACTTGCAAGGTGTGAATATCCTGCCGCACAAAAAGCCCGTGAGCCAGCACGACGAGTTTTACTATTGCCCAAAATGCGAATGGGCAGCGGTGGTACGCGATAGCGGTGGCGGTTTTTGCCCATTTGAACGACTGTATGTGCCTTCGTTGGAATTGGTTTGTTTTATTCGAGGATTTTGGAGAATGGGGCTCTCGTGCGGGAGTCCTGAGTGGGTCTATTTTGAGCAAGTCCTCCAATCTGGAATGATCATTCCATTGTTTCCACATTCGTACCCTTCACTAAAATGTCCACGATGTGGGCACCTTCAAATCGAAGGCAAAAGACTTGTGGACCCCAAGTACGCACCGGGTCTTCCTGTGAGAATCGAACGCGAAATACTGGACGAAGAGGGGTTGAGAAAGTGGAATCGATGGATTGGCAACCCACCCGGTTCAGTTGATTTCGTACAGTATGAAATCGGACGAGTAGAATGTCCTTAGTCCTCTGTCATGCTGAAAGTGTCCCCAAAAATCTGAATGTCGAAAAGCGCCAAAGGCGCGTCGCATACCAGCCTGGGGCGGGCGCGGAACGCGCAGCCCCAGGTTGTCGATCAGCCAATTATCCGAGCGCTGAAAGCGCGAAATATCGCGACAAATCCGCCAAGTTTTGTGCCGCTCTTTCAGAGCTTCTGGGAGAAATCGAATCCGACAATTTCAGTGTGACAGAGGATAAGAGTCCGTCCTGAAAGTTTCGACACGCTATTATTCCAGGTATTGCACGACTTTTGAATGATTTCGCCGGAAGAACGTCGATAATGGACAAACAGAACGAACTTTTGCGCGGGTTACGGAGAAAGTTGAACGGCATGCCTCCAAGCGGGGAAAATGAAAATTTCGCGAAGGATTGATTTTACACGAGTTGAGATTGCTCGTTTTTTTGAGCAAGGTGTCTTAAGGTTCGGTTAACATACGGGTAAAGTACGTGTAACAGCCGGTGGAAGGCCGATGAAAACAGGCTTTTGGACTTTTTCGACAAAAGCCCGCTTTATGTTATTAAGACTTTCCGGACGGACTCTTAGGATTTCAAACCTCATTCCGAAAAATGATGAAATACATGGATCTGGGGAGAACGATTCTCGACCCCAAAGGGACGGAGAACATCGAAACTCATCACGTCAGCGAGGCGGTCAATTACCGGACGCTGGATCGGACGCAGTGGGTGTGATCTCAACTGGTTTGTCTGACCAGATCAGTGTTCGTTGATCTTCCCGCCATTTCCATAAACGCGGAGTGATCTCGACGCCAGGATCGAGACTGGATGCCAGAAGAAACACGTCGTGTTGAGAGGTTACCACGCCATGCGGCAGGAAAGGCTTTTCCAGTTGGTGAATCGTTTCAAAAGTCTCTGTATCCATCCATCGATCAAACCGACGTTTTCCCCAATAGGCGACCCAAAGACATTCATTTGAATAATCGAGATCGAACACTCGGTTGCCATGAAAAGGCAGCTCAGACTCGGGAACTTCTTCCAGCAAATTTTCCCAATGTTGCGAGACCTGGCCGCGAGAATCGACAAGGGTGGCTTCACGTTCCGAGTGCACTAACAATTGACCGCCCTCAAGTGGGCGCAACCCGGAGACTGGGTGGGAAAATTCATTCCAAATAACAGGCGATTCACCTCGTTTCATGCGATAAACATGGGGATACCGAGCAAACAGAATTTCATCTTCCGAGAGCATGACGAATCCACCTTCGCCAATTCGTTGCGTATCCTCCGACCATGGCCAACGAACTTCGGGAACACCTCCGATTTTTGAAAATAACAACCGGTAACGATTACCATTTGCGGCATGATCGTAATAGCGTTCGATCAGATACACATGCTCGGAATCTGCCGGAGAGATCATCCAATCACTGGCGTCATTTTCCGAAACCAGCCAAGTATCGACTCCTTCGTTCTCGCTCCATGTCATCACACAAGCATGGTGATTTAGATCGCCGATCGGGCTGACATATGACCACGCGATTACGTCACCCACTGCAACGATTGAACCCGTTGGATGAGCAAGCAATGGGTTGATGCACATCGCCAGGAGGAAAATGAGTTCATAAATTAAGCGTGAATACATGTTAGCGTTCCTGGATATTGGTAATTCTCTCGAAGCGATTGTTTTGCAACCCTATGATCCTCAATCAATCGGGAAAAAACCAACGATGAAGCGAAGTTGTTATCACTACGATAGATCGAGATGTAATAACGCACTCTGCATCAACCCGTTTGTCAATTGACACTTCAATGGAATGGGTTCATCGTCGGTTTCACGGGGAAAAACGAGCGAAACAAGACCATCGGGAAACGATACTCATGACCGAAAAAGCCTACATTGCTCACGAAAATGTGTACCAGTCGCTTCGGGAACGCGGTTTGACGAGTTGGAATGCCAAGTCCGGGTTACCGGATATCGAAGCCCCCACCCAGCGGTTTTTCAAAGATGTTCTGGGTGCTCGCTGGGGACCGAGCACCGGAGCGGCCCTTGAGCTGGGTTGCGGGACGGCTCCGTTGCTTCGCTGGTTGGCGGGGCTCGGGTGGAAAGGCACCGGCATTGATATCAGTCCGACCGCAATCGATATGGCGCGCGAGTTTGCAGTGCGGGAAAACAAACCGTTGGATTTTCGCGTCGGCGATGCAACGGACATGAAAAATCTGCCCGCGAATGCCTTTGATTTGGTTTCCGACGGGCAGTGTTTCCATTGTTTGATCGAGGACTCTGACCGTCACCGGATGCTGGACGAGGTGCGACGCGTGTTGCAGCCTGACGGATGTTTTGTTTTGAACACGATGGCGCGACCTATTTTACCGGGGCAGTTCAAACGCCAGCACGGTATGATCCGCGATGGGATCATTTTCTGTGCCGATCCGAATGCAAAAAAAATCGAAGGGGCTCGCGAAATTAATGGCGAGTGGATGCGCCCGACCCGCCGATTGGCGCATTGGAAGGATATCCTTGCTTTATTACGCGCTCATGGAATGATTCCGCAATTGCACATGGTGAGTTTATGCAACATGAGCGAGCCACTCAGTTTCCTGAGCGTGGCGGCAAAGAAGAAGGATGAGTAGGAGTCAGATCCTCCGCTTCTCCAAAAATGGACCCGCAACTTCGCTCAATTCCTTGAACGCTTTTTCGATTTCATCCGGAATTTCCACATGCGCGATATAACCGCTGCCTCGTGGACCATAGCCGTTCGCGTCGTCGCGCAGGCGTGGAATTTCACCCAATACCAACGCCACGAATCGATCTATCGGCCATCGATCCGCAACACACGTATTGGAAAATCGAATTCCATCGGAATGGGCTTCGACTACGGGAACAAATGGCGCAAAATGTATGCGTTGGCAATCGTCCCAAAGCAAATCAAAGCAGGCACCCATTCGACGCTGCATGGTGGGGTCCTGCAACACGAGCACGCGATGGGGACGGAGACCCAGGCGTTCGAGCATGGCGCGGGATTCCCTCACATTTTCACCGCAATTGGTGGATATCGTTTCCAAAATCAGAGCATCGCGTTCAATCCCCCACCGCGCGGCGAGCACATCGGAAAACAGATCGGCTTCACTCCGTCCCTCGGTAGCAAGGCGCGCCAGCTTTGGATCGCGTCGGATGTTTTCCACCAGCAGCGACGTGGAATGACCAATGCCACCGGAGATCAAGAAACGCTTGGCCAGGCCATCATTCCAAGCACGCACAGCAACGTCGAGCGTACAAAGCAAGCTGTTGCCGAAAAAAATCAAGGCGTCGGCTTGAGGCATACCCCACGCTGTTCGCAACGCCTCCGCTGTGAGTAGCGGCACGTCTCGTTGCGCCAACCATTCGGCAAGAACGTTCAGATTCCGCGCGTGGCGGGTGGCATCTCCGGGTAATTTTAATACACGGGGGACGGAGTTCATCACTTTCGTCCCTTGGGATCGAAGGCATCGCGCAACCCATCGCCCAAAATATTGAAAGCGAGCATCGTTAAACTGATTGCAACGGCGGGAAACAGCAACAGATGCGGTGAGACCTTGATCGAGACAAGCGCGTCGGAAGCAAGCGATCCCCACGAGGCAAGCGGCGGCGAAACCCCCAGGCCGATGAAGGAAAGGAAGGCTTCGACAAAGATCGCTTCGGGAATGGCAAGCGTCGCGGCAACGAGCAAAGGCGCGAAACTATTTGGCAGCACATGCCGCAGAAGAAGCCGCGTTGGACCGATGCCAATCGAACGCCCAGCAAGCACATAGTCGCGTGTTTTTTGATGCAGGACTTCGCCACGCGCCAAACGCGCCATCGTCAGCCAATTCGAGATTCCGAGCGCGAGGTAGATGCTCATCAAGTCGGGCGACAGTAGCAGCGGCACGTTGTCGCCAGGAGGCATCCAACCTTCAAGGACGGGTTTGACGAATACCTGAAGCAGGATAACGATGAGCAAAATCGGAATGCTGTACAGCGCATCGATCAGTCGCATCAGCACCGCATCGATCCAACCGCCCAGCCATCCTGCCAGTGTTCCCAATCCGACTCCGATAACGAGGTTGATGAGCATGGACGCGAGGCCAACGGTCAGGCTGATGCGTCCCCCGAGCAGGAGGCGCGCGAACAAATCGCGACCTTCGGGGTCTGTGCCAGCCGGGTGCGCCGACGAGGGCGATTGCACTTCGCCGATCAACGCGAGATCGACTTTTGTAGGATCGATTTTCCAGAACAATGGTCCACCGAAGGCTGCAAAGGCCAGTAGAACGATCAGCGCAAACGCGACAATCGATGCGGGGTTGCGCACGAATCGCGCAAACGCAGGATAACGTTGTCGCCAGGATTCAGGCGGCAAGGCATCGACAGCGGTTTGGGGTGGAACAGCGGACAACGGCGACCTCGGGCAGGAACTGATGTTGATTTGCCAACGGACCGGGCACCCGGGCAAGGGGGAAGGCAACTATCCGACGAGCGCCGCCAATTCCGCCTGCATTTCCGCGGTCGTTGGCAACAATGGCAACCGTACAGCCGCCGGATAACCGTCCAACATTTGCGCCAACATCCACTTGATTTTCGCGATCTGGTTTGCACCGGTCAATTGCTTGCACACGGTAAGAATTTGCGCATGCAACGTTTCGCCTTTGGCGCGATCATTCGTTTCCATCGCGCGTTCCATCGCAACGAACAGTTCGGGCAAACAATTGGCGCGCGCACTGACAAAACCAACCGCTCCGGCTTGCCAGGCGTTGAAAATCTTGGAATCGCCCCCCATGAAATAGTGCGAGGTGGCGGACAGCAGGCTCAAATCGGAGTCGGAATCTTTGATGCCAAAGTGGCGAATCCGTTGCAATTGCCCGGGCGCGATTTTGTTGCCCGTATGCTGCGCAAAATTGTAAATCATGAATGGCACATCGACCGCATCGGCAATGGCGTTGAAGTACTCGACGACTCCGTCCCCCGGGGCGTTCGCGAAATAATACGGCGGAAGCGCAATCACCGCGTCGGCTCCGCAATCGGCAGCCCACCGGGCGGCTTCCAGCGTTTGCACCAGACTGTCTGCACCGACCTGTGCCATCACAACGCCTGGGAAATACCGTCGAGCGAGCGCAAGCACATGTTTGCGTTCTGTAGGCAAGAGCGAAAAGAATTCGCCCGTCGTCCCGTTGATCATCAAACGCCGGACACCACGTTCGGCAAGCCATTCCAGGTGCCGAATCAATGCAACGTCGTCGATTGTATTATTTTCATCGAACGGCGTCGCCACGGGGACGATCAACCCGCGCAGTCCCACATCGTGTGAGCCGTCATCGATCAATTGCGCGAACGAAGGGTATAATTCCTCGGCGATGGATTCAATCGCGAGTCGATCATCATCGTGACGATACAGATGCACGTCGGACCATGCTTTGCTTTCCGCGCCGAATTTTTCAAACTCGCGCAGGTTGCTTTGCAAAAACGTCGCAATGGCTTTTTCGCGCGAATACTGTCGTTCCTCGATATCGCGCGTCACGCGTGTGGCCAATTGCGTGCGCCAATCCGAATCGAGAAATATCGCAAAGTCCACCAAGTCGCGAAATTGACGATAGGTTGAAATTTCACCGTCCAAAATCGTAAAACGCGCTGGCGTAAAGAGCTGCGTAGCGTCTGCGTCCCCCGTCACGGCGTTATAAACGGGTTGGTCGAAAGACTCGCCACGACGTACGGCTTCGAGATGCGTGCGGATCAGCTCCATCTTGTTCGCATCCGGGTGTGCGCCAAACAGATTCTGGCCTGCTCGTGATTCGCGGGAGGTTTTGTAATCGTCGAGCGTCAAAATCGCACTATCGAATAATTGCTTAGCCAACGCGTGGCAAAAGGTCGATTTCCCTGTTCCTCCGGGACCGCCAATAGCAATCACCACAGGGCGTTCGGCAGAAGTGAATCGCTCGCGCAGCAAAGCGGCCAGCACTTCTTCCGCTGGCCGCCGTGTCATGGTTTTTTTGTCGTGTGTTACGTGGGTTTTGTGCTTATGCATGAGAGGCTTTCGCGTGCTTAACCGTCCACTGGAAACGGAAGGGGTTACTGGTTTTCGCGTTCGATGCGAACTCGCGCGCGCAGACCGTCGTCTTCGAACGTAAGACCGAATTGTAGCGCGCGCACTTCTTTGAGCGGGTCGATCGCAGGAGCGGCGTCTTCGATGCTGCCTGCAAATCCCAAAGCGGTGGATTCGTATGTTTGGAACTCTTCATTCCAGACGTACTGTCCGCCCGCCGGACAGAGCAATTTTGTTTTCCAGTATTGCTCGTGAAACGCCAGCGGATTTTCCACCTCAAATTGCCGACGCCATTCGTTCAGGATAAACAAATTCCCCCACGCCAGACGTTGTTGCTGTTCAAGAACCGGGTCGCGATACAAGGCACGCAGCATACCAACCGCTTCGTGTGTAACATGCGCAGCGGTGCTTTTACCGAGCCATTCCCCATTGGTTTTACCTCCGTCCCCCTTGTCTGCCGCCTTCGATTTCTCAGCCTCGCGTTCGAGTGAACGTTTCAGCAGATCTTCGTTCAACGTGAAAAGCAGGTAACTGGGCCGAGCGGCATAATAGAGGGCAACATCCTGAGCTTCTTCGGGCATATTTGTTTGCGCGTCCGCCGATGGCGCGATGCGTACATACGGTTTTTCACCGTGTGTACGCGTTTCCCAAATCGTCATGCCAGGCGCGGATTGGTCAATGTATGTGCGAAACGCTGCAAGAAACGCGGTGAGCTTGAACGCGTTTTGTACATCGACGACCAAACCAACAGGCAATTGCCAGACGTGTTGCTCGAAGAAATCCTCGCGGGCGCGGCGGTCGTCGGCAACTTCGGCCAGTTGATCCCAAAGCGGATCATCGTCGGCATAAACGGCAAACCATTGCCCAATCCAATTGAGCGCGGAATCGCCAATCGTCGGTGCCATCGAAGCCGCCATGCCGTTGGCCGCACGCACCGGTTCGGATTGTGGATCGAGCGCCATGATGAAATGCAATAACGCCTGGGGATGAGGATCGCCTGCGCCGGAGGGGATTTCTGCGGTGCCGGTTATTCCCCGCCATTCTCGATATTCCGTCCAGGAAGTAAGCGGGCGAACACTCATATCGCCGTTCAGCTCGTCCGGCTTGATTGTCAATCGAATGGCAATCGGGTCGAAGAAACGACGCCAGCGGCGTTCGTACCGTTCGCGGAACCGATCGTACGCCCACAGTTCCTGTTCGGTGACCTTATCGAGGTCGAGCTCGATGATTGGCGTTTGGAATTCAAGCGAACCATAAACAGAAGACACGACACCGAATTTTGTCAGCGTCACCGTCCCCAGGTCGCTCCAGCTTTCCGGCGTTTCAATCACACGTGGTTCAGAGACGCCAGTCACGAGATCGTTCAGGTGGCGTGCCTGAAGTTCGCCCAATTCAGCCTGAGCCCGAATACGACGCGAGGCTCCAATTCGCCAACGCGGGTCGCACCAACGACGGATTGTTGCATCGCTGAGGAGAATGAACGCCGATTCTTCATTTTCTCCAACGGGATAGCGTGCACGATAGTAAGTGTACTCGGGCAACGAACCAAGCGAGGGGATTTTTTCCTGCCAGGTGTTGATCACCCGTTTGAGTTGCGCGGTCGAATTCGTCACCACGACAATATTATCGAGCACCGCCAGATACGAACTCACATCGCGGTCGGGCGTAACGACAAAGGTATAAGGTACTCCCTCCATCTCGCCCATTTCGGGAATAACGCCGCTGTCTTTCTGGCGTTTCTTCAAGTGCGTTACCAAGGGAGTGGTGGATTTCGCCTCGAAGAGAACTGCCACGTCGGATCCCGCGCGCAGGTACGGGTCAGAGCCGGTGAACGCCACGCTGGCGATGACTTTCGGCCCCATAATCCGAGCGATCATGGTCGTTTCCAGGCACAATTGCGCATCGTAACGATCGCGGGTTTTGGCGCTTTCCGCACGCGGTTCCATCAAACGCAAAATTGGCGTGCCGCGCGCGTCGCTTTCGTCCAGCGTATCGAGCAAGTCCTTGAATGTCGGAAAAATAATGGCGTGTTGATCGTGAGGAATCACCGAGGCAAGCGGATCGCGTTCGGGATCCAAGTCGGCGACGGATTCGGTCCAATCAATTTCCTCAACGGTAACGCCTTTGATGGTCTCGATATCGATGGTGCGCTTGGTCGATTTATCCGTCATCAGGATATCGTCCAGACTGAGGTTTTCGCTAATCGCACGCCCTCCACTGAACAATCCATACGTGCGCATCAGCTCTCCGTCCCCACGATTGCGATTCGCATTTTCCAGACGCGCAAGCGCGACGCTGGTCAGCGTGTCGTCGGACTTCGTGGAAAGCTGATAATCCGCCTCGTTCATCTGATGACGAAACCAGGCACCACCGGGGACATTCATATCGAGCAAGCGTTTATAGTGGCGCTTTTTGGCTTCGAGAAATTCCGTACGGGCAGCTTTTTGATCACTCGAAGTTGCGGGAATCTCAAACCTCAACCGCACCATGGCGGACCAATCGCCATTGGGAACAAACAACCTGCCCGCGATGGTTTCAGCCGAGTCGGTCTTCACAGCCAACACTGTCTCGCCCATCAGGTTACGATTTTGATTTTGAGGAAACCAGCCGTTGTTCACGCGGTCGAGCACGTACACCTCACCTGCGCCATCCAAAACGGCGTAGGGCTGCATCATATCGCGTTGCAGACGGGCAAAGCTCCATGAAGGCACGGGTAAATTCGACCGCTGCGGAATGGTCCCTTCGGTCAGGCGAAGCTCGTCCAGCGTAACGTGATAATATTGTTCAGCGGCGAAGAGTGGGCACACCAGAACCACCGCCATCACCAAAACCCAAAGAGCGGCACAAGCGCTGAGTCGCTTCATGACACCACCTCCAGCGAAATAGATAATAATCGAATACTTACAATCAATTCCCAAGGCAAGGCTTTTCTTGAATCGGTTCGATGTCATACAGAAAACAAATTGAAGTATTCACTCGCGATGGTGTTGCATTTTATTATCGACACGCTGTTGAAATCTATCCATCCTGCGCTCCGAGGCAAATGGCAATGAACACTGATTTAATTGAAATTACAACCGATCGATTAAGTATGGATCGCGTGTTGGAGGCAATCGGCCATCCGGTAGGTGTCGATGCGCCCGCGGGCGAAGACCCCGAGGCGGGGGCCTTGGTTACTTTTTCCGGTATCGTTCGGGCCACAGAGGGCAAGGAACAGATTGAGCATTTGGATTACACCCATTATCCGAACATGGCGGAGAAAGAACTGGGGAAACTGATAGCCGAAGCCCGACGCCGCTGGCCGCTTCATCGTGTGGCATTGGTCCATCGTGTAGGTCCGGTAAAAGTCGCCGAAGCCTCGGTCATCGTCGCTGTCAGTGCCGGCCATCGATCCGAAGCATTCGATGCGGCTCGATTTCTGATCGACGAATTGAAAAAATCCGTACCGATTTGGAAGGCAACACCATCATCACTTGACTAAGCGTTACCCGTGTGCCATGCATTCGACACCTTGCCGACTGCTCTGCACGGGACGATATCTTCGATGCGTGAGAACCAGCCGATGGGAAACAATACGGCCATGAGCGCCCAAAACCAAGAATTGCTACGGTCGATTCAGCAATCGAAATCCATTCGCGAAACTCGCTATCCCTGTCTTTTTCCGGGGATGCTTCGGATATTGTTTCCGGAAAAATCCTTTGTTCCACTCAACGTCGCCGTACGCGTGGCCAACCTGAGTTGTGGCGGGGCGATGGTGGAATTACATGGCGCGAACCTCGACGAAGGGGTCGAAACCTTTAAGGGATGTTATTTCGAGTTGCGAATTGCCGTGGCGGGCACCCCGCCGATTTACGGCGTGGTGGCGCGTTCGGATTTGCAGGAAGATTGCGGTATTCTGGGCCTTCGGTTCCACCGTCCTTATCCGGAGTTAATCGGTAGCCTGATTCATCAGGAAGGCGATTACTCCACCGACCCCACGGCATTACCGATGCCTGTTCTCGATCCTTTCGCACCGATTTCCGACGAATCGCTCATCATTATTTCCGGTCATTGCGTCGATGCCACCGAGGTTGTGGTTATCAGCGAGGATGGAATCGACCTGACCGTTCCGGTCCATCATGGTCGGTTCAGTGCAAAGCTGGAATTGACGCACCAAGAGTTCAATAATTTCCAAATTATCGCTCGAGCAGGCCAACGCCAATCGCCGCCAATTCCACTGACGGTCGCCTATGTACCGTTGCCGTCAGACGACTTTCACTTCCACACGGAATCGTCCACCGACATGCAAGGAAATTACGTGCTGACGTTGGACTACATGGGCGCGGCATACTCGGGCGGGCGAATGCTGGCGAAGTTCGTCGAACTTACCCCAGGTGGCAAACACGCGCGCATTTCCATTAAACTGACGTCGTCGGAAGAATACCCCGAGGATATCGCCTTGGAATTACGACGCGAGGCGGAATCGCTGAAGCGTAATTCCCGCGCGGAGGAATAACACAGGGAAGCTCCCTCCCTCTATCTTTGTGTATCTTCGTTGCCTTTGCGCTATTGGGGGATTTTTTTCCCGTTTGCCCTATTCAACTCAGTACGTAAAACAGGACCCACCGATAAATTCACGCAGCAGCGAATGGCGCGGTACATAATCGCCCTGGATGTCGTGAAAATAGCTGAGGAATTTAATCAGCCGAGCGGCTTCGGCATACTCTGGATGCGTGGGTTTCACGCGTTTGAGAACGGGCACCGCATAACGTTTGAGGGCGGCGATTTCGTAAGGCAGCGCCGAGTTAAAAATGGCATCGGCGTTTTCCTGATAGGGGAAGATGTTTTTTTCTTCTCCGCGACGAACCGACGGCCAACGCAACAGCGTATCTACCGCATCGTGACCGCGATAATTGAAGTCGCGCACCATGCGGCGAATCAACCGAGCGTCGGCGGAAGAGATGCGATTGTGATCGTCGATGTTCAGGTGCGTGAGAGGGCTTGCGTAAATCTTGAATTTCAACCCATCGGGAATCGTCGGCAATAATTCGTCATTCAACCCGTGAATGCCTTCGAGAATGATCAGATTATTCTCTTCCAGTTGCAACTCTTCTCCTGGAAAACCCCGTCCTTTGGCAAAGTTGAACTTCGGAATGCGCACCCGTTCGCCCCGTAATAACGCGCGAACGGTATCCTGGAGCCCCACGACGTCGATGGCCTGGAAAGCCTCGAAATCCAACTCGCCATTTTCATCGCGCGGCGTGTGATCGCGATCTACGAAGAAATCGTCCAACCCGATGACCACCGGGCGGTGACCGTTGACGCGCAACTGGATAGAGAGACGTTTGACCGTGGTTGTTTTTCCGGAAGCGGATGGCCCCGCGAGCAAAATGATCTTGGGCTGGCGCGGATGGTTCGTAATCATATCGGCAATGTTGGCGATACGCTTTTCGTGCAACGCTTCGGCGATCAAAACGTATTCGCGCACGCGATTTGAATCGATTAATGTGTTCAGTTGAGGAACCGTGCGCCAATCGAGGATGTTCATCCAACGCTCGTATTCGCGCAGAACGCCGAACATTTTTTCCTGTTCCCGGCTGACGGGCAGTTCGTGCGGATTGCTCGACCGCCCAAAACGCAAAACGAAACCAGGGTGCATGTGTTTGAGCTCGAAAGCCGACAAACACCCGGTCGATGGCGCCAATTGACCATAGAAATGATTGATCCGTCCGCATAACGAATAAATGGAAACTGTTTCCGCGTGCGCGTACTTCAGCAGTTCGACTTTGTCCATCATGTCGGCTTTGCGGAAAATTTCAATCGCCTTGGCAAGCGGGTATTCGCGGCGTTCGATGGGTTCGTTCGCATCGATGATTTCGTGCATGCGTTTTTCGATCGCCTGCACGTCGGCTGGACTGAGCCCCACGGCTCCGTCGCCCCGGTATTGTTCGCAATACAGTTCCCCGTAGTACCCCTGGTCCAACGAGTGATTAATATAGACGCGCATGTCGGGAAAAAGTTCGGTTGCCGCTGCAATCAAGACAAACACCAGGCTGCGGCGAGAAATGAGCGAACCGTCGCGCGTCCCCAAGTGAATCGGAACGAGGGGACCTGACTGGTCCAACGGCCGCTGAAGCGAGGTGACCTTGTTCCGGTAACGTACCGCCACAATGGGAAGCGGCGCGGTGAGTCCAGCGTCGGCGATTACTTTTCCGGCAGGTGTATCGCGCGGCACGCGCAAATTTTTCCCATCGGGTAATTGAATCCGTACCATCCGAGTGCCCGCCACGGGGGTTTTCTTCGGCTGAGCAGACAATGCGGCCTCGGTTTTGGCGGAACTACGCGCACGATGCGACGTAGAGGCGGAATGGGATTTGCCCGGGGACTTGCGGCGTTTGTGCGACATGCGAAGCTCCTCTGATCCAGGGTAAAGCGAACAATTTGAGTCGCATTGTGGAAGAAACATGCAGGCAGAATCAAGATGATAACGCAGACTTATAGAAAACTAAAGTCGCCCATGCCGCGATTTCCCCACTTGCGCACCCGGAGAACAGAAGCAAAAAAGGGAGCCTGTATTTATCCCCTCCGCACAAGGGACCGCGATTGAGTTCGAAAATTCTCTCACTTATGTGGTGGTACGACGGCTTTGCGGCGGCGTTGCCGTGGTGGTTGGCCTGCGTTGTCATCACGCTGGCAGCGTTGCCGTTGGCGCTGAGATGCTTTCGAGGCTTGGCAGATCGCGGCGCAGGGCTGGCACCAGGTTTCGGGCTGGCACTGACGCTTTATATGAGCTGGTGCCTGACACTGGAAAGTCCACTGAGCGGTTCGCGCTCGGTTCTCGTGCGCGGAGCCCTTCTGGCAGCAAGCGCCCTTTGCGTAGGAATCGGCACATGGCGCCTCATGGTTCGCAAAGCCCGCCCTGGTTCCGAGGTTACCTCTCGCGAGCGCGTGGCGTTTTACTGGCCCGCTGTGTTGTTTGGACTGCTCGGCGTACTGGCGCTCCCCCACCACGGATTGACGATCTGGTTCAGCGTTCTGCTGCTGGCGATTTCGTCGGCCGTCGCCTGGCAGGGAAACACAGCGGGTTTGCGACGCGAACTGCGCCGCACGGCGGTACCGTTTTTAGTCGCGCAGGCATTGTTCCTTGTCGGGTTCGTCTTTTTCCTGAACGTGCGGTCTTACATTCCCGAAGCCACGTTCAACCCGGGAGCCTCGGGGGCGGAGAAATTCGGCAACCTGACGCATTTGAACTCCATCATGCGCTCGTCCACCATGCCGCCATCGGACGTGTGGTTCATGGGCGAACCGATCAACTATTATTACGGCGGCCATTTATTGGTCGCGACGTTGGCGAAAGCCACGGGCACCCCCGCACGATACGCGTTCAACTACGGACTGGCGTTGATTTTCGGCCTGACGTTTTCGATGGGATTCAGCCTCGTTTTTAACCTGCTGCACGTAACGAGTATCAAGTCGTGGATACGAATCGGTAAGCTGCGCTTCGCCCGTCATCGTGGTTTAGCCTGGGGCGTGTTTGGCGCATTCGCCATTACGTTTTTCGGCAACCTGGACGCTGTGCAACAGCTTGTTACGCGCGACAGTGCAATGTTTAAGAATCAGGTGGAAACGCGCCTGACGCAGGATTGGAATAAAAAACACGGTACGCCAACTGAAAAGAGCCAGATCGACAAACGCAATCGAGCGGTTCAACGCGAACTCTCGAAACCAGGGACCATCCTGTTCAGCCCGGAAAGCCTTTCGACCGTCGATTACTGGCGTTCGAGCCGAACATACCATGGCGCGCCGGATTACGAACCATCCCCGCAGACAATTACCGAGTTTCCGTATTTCAGCGCTATCCTGGGCGACATGCACCCGCATCACATGGCAATTCCGTTCAGCCTGATGATTCTTTCTGCGGCGCTCTTGCTCTGTCGGCGCACGGTGCGCGCGCGCAACGATGCCGCTTGGTGGCAACGCGGCTGGGCGGCATTGCTCCTGATGGGTCTGACGATCGGGATGGTGTTTCCGGTAAATATCTGGGACGCGGTGGTCATGACACCGTTGCTTCTGGGGGCGATTCTGCTCGCACGGCGAGGTGTGGAAAGCCATCCCGCCTGGCGTTGGCTGGGGTTTTTGGGAATGTTGGTGCTGCTCAGTGCCGTATTCCTGTTTATCGGCAACAGCATGCGAGGCGTGTTTCCGCCTTTTGCAAATCACATTGGATTTGCCGGAGCCATTGCCGTAGTTTTGATCGGCGTGTGGTCAGCCTACCGATACACGGACCGAAAAAACAGGATCATTTTAACTCTGAGCCTGTCCGGCACAGTCACACTTTTATTAATGGCTGGAGCGTGGTTCACGTATCCAAAGGCCACAAAGACAACGTGGCTCCAGTTTGATTTCGGCGATGTCGTCCAAATGTCAATTATGTCGGTCAATTGTCTTATTCTTTGTTTGTGGGCATTCAGGAGTAATTCGGCGACTCTGAAACGTTTGTGGATGGCAATTGGTATTACGTTCGGTGCGCTAACGATACTTGTGATTCTTCGTCACTCCCCTTATTGGGATAAGATATTAGTTGGAGCACGCGATGTAATCTTGATGATGTTTATTAGTATTAGCGCGATAGCCTGGGCGCTGTGGGGCGACTCGCCACTTAAGCGCTGGTGGACGTCGGTGGGCGGAGCCTATGCGCTTTGTGGTGTGTTGGCGTTGCTGGTGATCCTGCCGTTCAAGCTGCACTTCCACACGCCGTTGTCAAAGGACGCCGAAAAAGTTATTTCGTTGAATCCTCCTCGCATGAAAGCGGGGCTTATTCAAAACTGGGACAGTTTCTGGAATCTGGTTTGGAATCAATCGCCCATCAATCCTTTCCCCGGCTATTTACGCACCGATTTGACGGATTACTGGGTGCATTGGGGACTGTTCGCTATTCCGATTCTTTTGTTGATGGTCGCCCGTGTGCGTCGCCTGGCGCGCGGGTGGAACGATGGACAAGGTTTTGCATTGGCGATGAGTTTACTGGCCGTGATGGGATTTGCTTTTACCTTCATGGAAAAGTGGACGGGCCCGGTTTTGCTGGCCGCCACAATCGTGTCGGTGGTGATTGCGTATCTCCGTCCCCGCCGAGGCGATGCACCGCTTTGGGTATTTATCGCGGTGGCTTTTTTCTTCCAGTTTTTTGTCGAAGTCCTGCATTTCGACGACAGCTACGTAGAAATGCTCGAACGATATAACACGCCGTTTAAAATCATGTATCCGTTGTGGCCGATTATGGCTGCGGGTTTGGTGGCGGCGTTGCGAGCAATGTTTTTGCGCTTCACACAAAGTTGCTGTCCCTCCGCCACACAACTTCGCGAAATTCCCGGCCGCACCTTTGCGATCATGGCCATCGCTGCGGTCATCATTCCCGATCTGCTGGCTCAATGTGGGCTATGGTCGGCGGCGGCTCTTTGGTTAATTGTCATCATTGGGCTGTTGGCATTAATTGTCATCATGCTGATCGGCGCAAAGATTACCCAACAAGAAGACATTCAACTCACCGCGTTGCAGGTACTCAATCGTGCGGCAATCGCGTTCCCCGCGCTGATAGTCTGCCTGATTGTATTCTGTGCAGGAATGCTTTATCCGTGGGCATCGACGGCAAACCGCACCAACAACCTGGGTGGCAGCATAGCGCAACGGTTGCATAAAAATTTCGACCCCACCATCAAATCTCAACATCAGCGCCATCTGGATGCGATTGCTTTCATCCGGCAAGACATCCAAACGGCAGACGATGCGAAAGCGATCGATTGGTTGCTGGAAAACGCAATGGATGGAGAGCGCATTCTGGAGGCACCCGCAGCGCCTGGAAAAGAAAGTTATTCGTCGGCTGGGAAATTCGCTACGACAACCGGCTTGATCGGCATGGGTGGATGGATTCATCACGAGTTGCAATGGCGCGGATGGGGGACGGATGTTACCGATGAGCTGAAAAATCGGTTCATGAAAGTCATGTCCATCTACGAATTCGGCATTTACGGCACGGCGACGAAATTGATTCCCAACGGTTCACGCGACGAGGTCGAAACGCTTATGCGTGTGGCGATGCTGCCGCGTCCTTCGAAGGAAGCCGAGGCCGCCGCGAAGGACTTTCTCGAATCGTTGGAAAAAAATAAGTCCAAACCGAATTTGCAACTCGGTAAAAAAGCGGAATCGCTCCTCGATGAGTTGGACAACGAAAATGCGGGCGAAATCAATTACACCCTGCTGACCGAATTGATTCGTCGGCATGCGTCGGCGATTTATTCCGCGAATACCTTCGATGATGCCATCCCGAATGTTGAGGAAGTGACGATTCGAGACCTCATCGCCTTTTACGACTTGGATTATGTCATCGTGGGAAGTGAAGAACGCGCTCGTTTCCAGGACTCGCCGAACGGATTAGAGAAGTTTGAATCCTGGGAGGCTGTTTTTAACGCTGGCGGAACAACGATTTATCGCGTGCCCAATTCCATTAAACAAAAAAGGGACGAAGCAAAGTGACCCCATTGTTTGGTTCCCAACCTTTATGTGAATCGCGGTCATGGTGGACACCAGGACGCGTGGCGATCTTCGTCTTGCTGATCGCGGCATGCGCCTTCACACGACTTTACGATTTGGGACAAAAAGCGATCATGCACGACGAATCGCTGTTTGTCTATTACACCGAGTATCAGCTCCACCGCGAATTCAGTTACTTCTATCAACCGATTTTGCACGGCCCCGCAATGCTTTGGATCCAGGCATTCGTCTTCTGGGTATTCGGCGTCAGCGATTACACCATGCGATTAGGCGCGGGATTGTTGGGAATCGGGGGATTTTTTTGGATTTGGTCCATGCGACGATGGATCGGTCAAGTCGGCATTTGGGTCGCCTTGGCATTTTATACGCTCTCCCCCACCTTGATGTTTTACCAGCGATTTTTTCGCAACGATGGTTTGTTTTTATTCGCCACATTATGGATCGTCGCTTCGGCAGCTTGGTGGTGGCACACACGAGGTCGCGGTTGGGGCATGAGTTTAATTTTCGCCATCACGGTTTTATTTTGTAACAAAGAAAGCAGTCTCTTCATATATTTTGGCCTTGGAACCTTCCTGGTCATGTTGATTTTGCACGACCTGATTTTGCCTTTTTTCGATGGGACCTCGGTTTGCTCTATCGAACGCAAGCGCCATGGTTTTCCCTCCGTCCCTATAACCGCTGGATTCATCTTCTTGGGAGTGACCTTGATCCTGACCCGAATTTTCGAGGGCATTTCCTACGATGCGGACGTCGTTCAGGCACTCGGCAACGATTTCGTCTTGCATGACGTGAATTCGATTCCAATCGCCTTGGGTTATACACCGGATGCCGCCTCCAAAGCATCAGTTTACAACCCGTGGACGTGGCGTTTTTTCTATGGTGCGTTGCTGCTGGGATCGGTTTCGTTAGGGTATATTCTGCAAGTCATCGTGGAACACGAATGGGGACGGAGAAAGCTGGCTCTTTCGATTTGGCAGAGCATCGTGCGTTCTCGACACATCGTTATCGGAAGTTTGGCGGGTGCGTTTTTACTCTACATGATATTGTTCACCACCGGTTTCAAAAACCCGATGGGGCCGTTCGAGATTTACAAAAAAACCCTCCAATATTGGATGGGACAGAACGCGATGCACCGTATTCGCGGGCCATTTCACATGCATCTGGTGAACCTGCTGGTGTATGAATTGCCTCTAATGCTGGGCGTTTTGGGCGGATGGTTGATCGGCGCCAGTCGCATTGCCTGGCGACGCATCACGCCGGTGAGTTTGCTGCTTGCCGCAGGAGCATTGGCCGTTTTCCACGTCTTGTTCTTCTTCCGAATCGATAATTCGATGTCCTACTTTATGACCATTGCAATCTGGACAGCCATTTTGGGATTCGCCATCATGGCGAAACCGGAAATGGGGCGCGTTCTGGCTCCAGTGGCGTTGATTGCGTTCATCGTTTATTCGGCCATGTATTTTAACAGCTTGGAATGGACGACGTTTTTTAATACTCCCGTTTTCAAACACGGCACACAAATCGCCCCGCGTGGTGTCGATTACATGGATCGCGGTTTGTCGGTTGAAAGCGGCATGCATTTATTCCTGATCGCGTTTTTGATTTTGATGGGAACGGTGCTGACGTGGCATTCCATCGATAAAGGTGCGCGTTTCCAGGCGTATTCGATCTGGTGGTTGGTGACAATGATCGGCGCATGTAGTTACGCGCGCGAAAAAGTACCGTGGGTGGGTATTCACATCACATTGCCACTGGTTTTGCTGATGGGTATTTACGCGCAAAAACTCGTCGATCGTTGGCGCTTGCCTTCACTTGGATGGAAACGCCGCACAGGAGCCGTGCTGCTTGGCATCGCGTTGATATGGACGTTGAAAACATCGAACAATCTTTGTTTCCGCAATTATGACGATGTGCGCGAGCGCATGATTTTCGGACACACGACTTCCGATGTGAAACACCATGTCGATCGGATTTATCGCGCTGTCGGGGACGCCAGCATTCGCACCTCACCGGCTAATGAAATCAACCCCAGCGCTCAATCGTGGGATCAGGAATGGTCCTACTTGTATAACGACCGCACCCACTTAAAAGATGTTCGCGTGGCGGTACTCAACGTGGAATTGGAATGGCCGTTGAGGTGGTATCTTCGCGACGTCGAATGGTCGTCAACCGTATCGCTCGAAGAAGCCGTGGACAGCCAATGGCCGTTCATTTTCCTGGACAAAAACGAAATCGACTCCGTCCCCGAATTGCGCGAGCAATACTATCTCTACACAGCCCGCAACCGCATGCACTGGGTGGCGCCTTCGCTCGATTGGAAAGCATTGGCCGACATTTGGAAAGGCACAATCCCCCGCCATAATCGCGTAGATGGAACGCCCAATCAAAATGAATACAACGACGCCAAGAAAGAATGGGCAAACGTTTGGAACTATATGATTCACCGCGATATTTTCGATAAACCCGGCAACGGATTATCGATGGTGGATTATGTGTTTGCCGTGCGAAAAGACAGCGGTTTTTAAGGATGAAGGCGGAGGGATGAAGGATGACGAAATCGAGGTGCAAGTTGCCCAATGTCGAAATGAGAATTTAATGATTCCTGAGTTCAAACTGCCAGGCATAAGGGCGAATATCTAGAAAACACCCATACGCGCTCAGTAATCCCTCGTCCCTTATCGTTCATCCTTTCTAACATTTCACTCAAACTGACTGCCCACGTCGATCAGTCCTCCATTGACCGCCGACATGGCGTCCATTTCTTTTTTGCCCGCAAATTTCAGGCGCTTGAGCAACAACAATCCGCTGCCGGTTTTAACTACGATGCCGCGGCCTTTCAAAGTTTCGACCACCATGCCAACGGGAACGAGTTCGTCGTCCCATTTGACGGAAATCCAACTTGGATCGACGGCGTCGGCAGCGGTGATTTTAACTTCCTCGCCTTTGAGTTTCGTGTGCGCACCGGGCCAGATAACGAAACCCCGCACGGTAAAAATAATTTGCTCGGTGGTGCGCGTCCAGTCGATGGCGGCGTCTTCGCGCTTGATGAGAGGCGCGTAAGTTGCCGCATCGTGATCCTGGGGGTGCCCATGTGTGTGGCCGCATTCCTCCAGGTGGTCGAGCACGTCGATCATCAGTTCCGCGCCACTGAAACTCAGGATATCATGCAGGCTGCGCGCGTCGTCGTCTTCCAAAATATCCACATGGCGATGGGCGAGTATGTCGCCGCTATCGAGCCCTTCGTCGATCTGCATGATCGTCACGCCGGTTTCGGTTTCGCCGTTGGCAATCGCCCACTGAATCGGTGCCGCGCCGCGATATTTCGGCAACAGCGACGCATGCACGTTCATGAAGCCGTGTTTTGGAATCGTGAGCATGTCGCCGGGTAAAATCTGTCCGTACGCCACGACCACCGCCACGTCGGCATCAAGCGCCCGAAGCTGTTCGGTGAACTCGGGGTTTTTTTTGACGCGCGCGGGCTGATAAACCGGGATGTTGTGTTCAAGCGCCAGTTGCTTGACGGGCGTCGAGGTCAGCTTACGTCCACGCCCGACCGGTTTATCGGGCTGGCTGACGACGGCGATGACGTCGTGGCGCGATTCGAGCAGTTTCTGCAACGTGGCGACGGCAAATTGCGGGGTTCCAAAAAAGACGACTTTCATGCGATCTCCTGAAATGACCCCGCCGCCCCTGAATCAAGGGCGGCGGAGCTTGCATTGTTCGTTTGTAGGGAGGCAGAGAGCGCCGGGGCGGGCAAGCGTTATCCCTTCACCGCGCCTGCTGTCATGCCTGCGATGATCTTGCGTTGGAAGATGAGCACCAGGATAATTAGCGGCAGAGTCACGACGACCGAAGCGGCCATGATTTCGCCCCAGGGCGTTTCGTGCAAACCTTCGCCTGCGTAGTTGCCAATCACGACGGGTACGGTGCGCGCCGAGTCGGTAATCGTGAAACTGAGCGCGAAGAGATATTCGTTCCAAGCCGCGATGAACGCCAGCAGACCCGTCGTGGCCAGACCGGGCAACGAGAGCGGTAACAAAATGCGCCAGAATGTCTGGAACGGCGACGCACCATCGACGTAAGCGGATTCTTCCAGTTCGCGCGGGAGCGATTTGAAGAAGTTCGTCAGCACCCACACGGTGAACGGCAACGTGAAGAGCATGTAGCTGAGAATTAAGCCCGGCAGTTTGTTGTACAGCCCAAGTTGCGAAATGATTGTGTGCACGGCACCGAGAACGCTGATTTGCGGGAACATCGTCATGCTGAGCACAATGCCCATGATCAGCCCGCGGCCACGCATGCGGTAACGTCCAAGCGCGCACGCGGCAAGCGACCCGACGACAAGCGCCAGAAACGTGGTTCCACCCGCCACGATGGCCGAGTTTCGCAACGAAAGAACGAAGCTCTTGTTGTGGAAGACCTTGTTGTACGATTCGCCCGATGGCGGCGCCGGCACGTAATGCGCCGGAGTGGCAAATAACATGTCGGATGGTTGAAGCGATCCGTTTACTGCCCAGTAAAACGGGAAGATGGTGTAAACCAATGTTATCACCAGGAAAAAGTAAAAGAGAACTTTGCGACCATAATTGTTCATCAGTGTTCCTCCGATCTGAGCGTCAGCACGTAGGTTACCACGAAAATGGCGATCAGAATGAAGATCATCACACTGATGGAAGACCCGTACCCGAGTTTTCGAAAGTCAATCATGTGTCGGTAGTTATACGTAGCCATGGATTCGGTGGCCACTTCGCCGCGCGTCATTACCCAGATGGCGTCGAAAACGCGCAAGGCATCGAGCGTACGGAAAATCAGCGTCACTAATATTGCGGGCTTCAGAAGTGGAATTGTCAACGTCCAGAACTGCTGCCATTTGCTCGCGCCGTCCACATCGGCGGCTTCGTACACATCGCCGGGAATGAGTTGCAACCCGGCGAGCAACAACAACGCCACAAACGGCGTTGTCTTCCACACGTCCACCGCCACGATGGACCAAAGCGCCAGATTGGGTTCGGCCATCCAGGCGATTTTATCGTCGAACAGACCGAGTTTCACCACGAGCAAGTCGTTGATCACCCCGTAGGTATCGACAAACATGTAGTTCCACATGCGCGCGGACACCACCGTCGGCAACGCCCACGGAATCAACATCGCCGTACGCACCATCCCGCGACCTTTGAAGTTCGAGTGCACGATCAAGGCGATGATCATGCCGAAGACGAATTCCAGGGATACGCTGCTGGCGGTGAAAACAACTGTGTGCCAGACCGATACCCAGAAATCTTTCTCACCGAGCAGTTTGGCGTAGTTCTTCAGGCCAACGAACTCGATTTCTTTCGTACTGCCCAACTTGGCGTCCGTGAAACTCATCACGAATGTTTGAATCAGGGGGTAAAATCCGATAACCAACAGGAGCAGGAGAGTTGGCGCGAGAAAAACCCACGCCATTTTCTCCTGTTTTCTTTGCAAACTCAATGATTTTGCCATACCAACTACTTTCCTCCGTCCCTTCTTGGAAACCGATTCTTAGTGGAGTAAGTCGTTGAGTTTTTCTTCGGTTTCGGCCAAAGCATCGGCGGCGGATTTCTGACCCGTCAGCGCTTTGTGAGCCGTTTGGAAGAAGATCGTCGAGACTTCGTTATAGTCTTCGCCGGTTACCGTCGAAGGACGCGGCGAGGCATTCAGGAAAACGTCTTTCATTGCGGGGAAGAAGGGAATTTCCTCGGCAATTTCAGCGTCGTCGTACAACTCGACGCGCGTTGCCAGCAAACCGGCTTCGATCGCGCGGCGTTTTTGCGCCTCGCGCGAAGTAATCCATTTCACAAAAGCAGCCGCTTCATCCGGATGTTCGGAATATTTCGAGATGCCCAGTTGCCAACCGCCCAAAGCCGCTGCGTTGCCTGCGCCGCCGCTTGGCAGCACGGTCACGTTGAATTTACCTTTGATGGCCGAATCTTCTCCGTTACCCAGCGCATAGGCATACGGCCAATTACGCATGAAGAGCGCATTGCCAGTCTGAAACAATTGACGGGATTCTTCTTCGGCGTAGGAGGTAACTCCCGGAGGCGAAATCGTTCCCACCCATTTCGCTGCGCGATCGACCGCTGCGATGGCTTTCGGGTTGTTGATAGAAACCGTGCCATCGGGTTCAACGATGTAACCGCCACCATGCGACGCAATCCACTCGATACCGTCGCATGTCAGGCATTCAAATGCCTTGCCCTGCCAAACGTAACCCCAGAAATCCGGGTTGCCCGCTTCGCGTTCACCTTCCTGGACCTTCTTGGCCATTTCTTCCAACTCGTCCCAGGTCTTGGGCGGGTTTTCATAGCCATATTTTTCCAGCAAGTCGGTGCGGTAGTATAGCAGACCGGCATCGCCAAACCACGGAATCGCCACCAGCCGTCCATCCACCGTATTATTTTTCACGATGGGTTGGAAGAAGCTGTCCAGCTCGCCTTCAAAGTACGGTTTGAGGTCAATCAGGTGGTCGGCCAGCAATCCCGGCCAAATGACGTCAACCTGGTAAATATCCACGTCGGGCGAATTGGCGCCCATGAATTGCAGGTATTGAGAAAGGCGCTCGGTGGCTTCGATCGGGCCAACGATGACTTCGACCTTCACACCTGTTTCTTCTTCGTATTCCTTGGCCATTTGCTTGTTCAGTTCAAGCGCTTTGCCAATAGGATCGATATTGAAATGTAAAACAACTTGTTCTTCCTGGGCGCCATCGGCGCTTGAGGATGCGGATTTTTCTCCCCCGCCGCATCCGGCAATGGCGAACGCAATGCCACATGCACCCAGCATGGAAATCATTCGGCTGAATCTCATCGAAAACCCTCCGGCTTTATTGATTTTGCTCGACTTGTTTGCTGTTAAGAATGCATGAGCCAAGTCATGCTTGGGTCAGACGTCAAGGTGATTGTCCCCCTTGTTTAGAGCGGCAGGCTGCCTAAAAGGGTGGTTTGAGGACCTCTTACGCAATAGTGAAATCAGAATACCGAAATTCGCATTACCCGGGAGGCCATTTCATGGATCGTCCACCCAATAGATGCAGGTGAATGTGGTAGACTTCCTGCCCACCCGCCTCTCGGCAGTTCCAAACCAACCGGTACCCCTTCTCGGCCAGACCTTCCTTGCGGGCAATTTCCGTCGCTACCCAGGTCAGGTGCCCGATCAGCAGTTTATCCTCGTCGTTGACATCGTCGATGGTCTCGATGGGTTTGCGTGGAATCACCAGCACATGGGTAGGCGCCTGGGGATTGATATCTCGGATAGCGATGCAAAAATCGTCTTCCCACACACGAGGAGCGGGAATTTCTCCCTCCAAAATGCGCCCAAAGATGGTCTTTTCAGCCATCGGATGACCTCCATTCTGAGTTGTCGTGTACGCCCGCAGGTTATGCTCGAATCGTGTCTCGCGCGCAAGGCGGAATCATTTTATGTGGATTCATTTTGCCCCTGCCATCGATTGTGCAACAATTGAGCACTTTGGAATTGCGGGTAGCGGTCCAACCAGCGAGACAGTACAGTGTTTGAGAGGGTGTAAACAATCGATCTCGCATGATCGGTCGATCAGCAATCAATTCGCGGAAAGAGCGGAATTCATGGAGCCCCATCAGTCCACTTTGGAACGAGCGCTGCGTAGCGAGGATGTGCGAAGCGCATTGGCGGCGGCTCATCGATGGGCCAAAGCCTCGAAGGACCCCGCCAAAGAGACAGCTATCGAGATTGCGAAGACCGTGGGAACCGTTTACCGCGATCTGGTCACCGAATCCGTTCATCAATTCGTCGAGTCCGTCGAAACCGCTCTCCCCCCCGAGATGGCCTCAATCGTCTCGAAAGCAGTCGGCCGTCTAATCAACATGACCAACGAGTGGGAGGACAGGCTGCGCGCCTGTTACGAAGAACGTCTGGCGCGCGAGTTGCGCGATTTCGTCCGTGAAAAGGAATGGCAGTCCGCGCTGGCGAACATCCGCCAATTGTGCGTAGTCTCGGAACACGAAGCCAAATCCGATGCAAAAGCGGCCGTTCGGCGGCGGGCTCTCTATGTCGGCAATGTGCTGGGAACATGTCTGAACCACCCGAAGGAAGCCGATCATGTCATCGGGATGCTCTCCAAAGAGGCCGAACTTTACGGCCTTGAACCGTCCATGATTCCGGAAATGCTGGAGGCGCGTAAAAATCGTCACGCCCAGATGATGAGCGGCAGCCTGGATAACCTGGAAAATCAATGGAGCAGTATCCTGAACGGCACGCATGTGGAAATGATCAACCGCATGCCGGGCAAAAACAAAATGAACGATCCGGAGGAGAGCGACCTTCGCGACGTAGGCGATCTCTTTCGCACGATTTTGCGCATTCCGCTTTGGCGTAAGCGCCCGGAAATGCTGACGGATGCGACGTTGCTCCTGGTGGATTTTGTGCCGAAGGAATTGGGAATTGCGGCGAAGTCCTCCGGCATCGAAGGACGCAGTTATGCGCAAATCGGTTTCTGTGCAAAAAAAACCGTGGCATTGGTTTTCATGGAAATCGGCAACAATTCGGTCTTTGCCAAACAATACCTGAAATGGGCAAACGACCGGTTAGAAGCGCCGGAATTTTCGGCGATTGTGGATTTGATGGGCGCGATGCGAAGCGACAAGTTCGCGCCGTTTTTCATGCACCTGTGGAATTCCAAGAACCACAAGCACCTGCGCCCGGAATTACTGATCGCGTTGTCGAATTTGGCTTCGCCCGAATCGGCGCATGTGTTGCTCGAAGAACTCAGCGCCAAGCTTTCCACAAACATGTTCACCAAACGCACGGTGGACGCCAAGGGAGTTCGCGAAGCCCAGCGCGTCCTGAATGCCATCGGACGCGTGGTGCGCTCGCCACGCACACCGGATGTCCTGCGGGACCAGATTATCCTGCGCGTGCACGAAATGGTGCCACGCGATCATCTGAAAATCGCCCAATCGGCGGTCATGGATGTATTTGCCGCGCGCCCGCAGGCGCTAAGCAAGGAAACACGCCAATGGGCAATCAGCATCCTGATCGATGCGTTGTGGGTGCAGGATCAATCCACGATGATGCACAAAGGCGGTGAACGGCAGTCGAATATCCTGGGTGATCGCCATGCGCTAGCCGTTGCACTCAAATCGCTTGGCAAGGCGGATTTCGACCACTTGCGCGCGGACCTGGAAATTCAGGCATCGCGTTATAGCGGAGCGTTCATGGCCGTGGCGGACATTTTACAGGAGATCGGCGACCCGCGTTGCCTGCCGGTGCTCGATCGCATGGCAATGACAACGTTGATGTTCGATGTGGGCAGCCAAAGTTCCTATCAGAAGGAAACGTATTGGGATTCGACGACGCAAGAACGTAAACCGCTCAATCGCGACCAAATTCTCGCGCCGATTATTTTCGCCATTGGCACAATCGGAGGCGAAGCCGGTTATCGCTCCTTGAAGAAGATTCACACTACCATGCAAGACCGCGCGATTCAATTGCCGGGCAACGAATCGCTGACGTTTCTGGCGCGATTTCTAAAGGAACTCGATGCCTTCAAGCCCATCGAGCGCGCAGACGGACCGACGCCCCTGGCAGAACCGCCAGCGCCCGGCCAATCCCGCGCACAACAACAAATGGCCGCCGCGCTGCCAAAAGCCGACCCCGCCGAGGTCAAGTCCTTGATCAAAGCGATCACGGGATCATATTTTCTACGAGCGGCTTCGACTCGCGCCCAGGCAATCATCAAGGCACAAATCCGGCTGGCTCAAATTACACCTCCCGAAGCGCTCCCGGCCATTTTCAAGAACTTGAACGATAAAGATCCAATGGTTTCGTCGGCAGCGACGACGACACTGATTGAGTATGGTTCACCGGGCAAACCGGCTCCGTTGGTTCAGCAAGTACTCGCCAACATCAAACGCGGATTGGAAAGCCGCGACATCAGCGAACGCCGCCGATGCTTGAAAGTGCTTCAGGAAATGGGTCCCAACCGCCCCGACATTCGCCCTCAAGTGGTGGAAATGAGCAAAACGGTCAGTGTCAGCGAGATGCAGGTCGAGTTGAAACGTCTGCTGGGGCACTCGGTGTACGACGGTGCAGGCGCACCCATGCCTGCGGTGGATTCGCCCTCCCCCGGTTCGGGCGTCAATGCGACGCCGAATTCCGGAGAAGCGCCCAAACCAGCAATGGTGTATAAAACCGAATTGGATTTGAAACGCGAATATATGCAGGCACGCAAAGAATGGATTGCAAATGGCAAGAAGGGCAACCCGCCTGCTCCCCCGCCGGGGATGTGAGTGCAAACCATGAGCGTTTTTTGCGCCTCGAATGAATCGTTGCAACACGATGTTCTAAAGACTTACACTCTATCGCATGAAAATCGATAAGGGGACTACAATATGCATCGCACATTAACCGTGATTCTCGGAGGCGGAGCGGGATCGCGTCTGTATCCGTTGACCAAATACCGCGCGAAACCCGCCGTGCCGCTTGCAGGTAAGTATCGTTTAATCGACATCGCCATCTCAAATTGCATTAACAGCAATTTGCGCCACATCTTTGTGCTGACACAGTATCTTTCCGCATCGCTGAACCGACACGTTGCGCAGACGTACACGTTCGATATGTTCACAAACGGTTTCGTGGAAGTGCTCGCCGCCGAACAACGCGCCGAAGGCGGCATGTGGTATCAGGGCACGGCGGATGCCTTGCGCCAGCAGAAAATGTCTTTCGACATGCCGGAATTCGACCAGGTTCTGGTGCTGCCCGGCGACGCGCTCTATCACATGGATTATTCGCCGATGATTCGCCAGCACCGCGAATCCGGCGCCGACATTACGGTGGCAGTGAACACAATCCACCGCTCGCGCGCGCATCATTTCGGACTGCTTGCACTCGACAAAGACAAACAAATTGTCGAATTCCGCGAAAAACCCAAAGGCGAAGCGCAAAACGGCATCGAAGCTCCCTCGGAGGTGCTCGAACAATTCGGGGGCAAGTTCCCCCCGGGCGACACGTTCCTGGCTTCGATGGGCATTTATCTGCTTAATCGCGATGTGATCGAGCGCTATATCTACGAAACGGAAATGAATGACTTTGGCAAGCAGATCATCCCCGAAGCGATCAAACACGAACAGTGCATGGGGTTCATTTTCCCTGGTTACTGGGAAGACATCGGAACCATCGAGGCGTTCTTCGATGCGCATATGGGTTTATTGAGCGAACCACCGACGTTTTCGTTCAACATTCCCGACCAGCCAATTTTCACGCACGCACGGTTTTTGCCAAATACACACATTGTGCATTCGAATCTGGAAAGCTGTCGCATCGCCGAAGGGTCGGTGCTCAAAGGCGCCACGGTACGCAACTCGATCATTGGCCTGCGTTCGATCATCAAGGACGGCGCGGTGCTCGAAGACGTAATTACCATGGGGAACGATTTGTATGATCAGCCCGATGCGAACGGCGATATCCCAATTGGCATTGGCGAACGATCCGTTATCAAGCGAGCGATCATCGACAAAAATGCTCGCATTGGACGCGGTGTCAAGATCCTGAACACGGACCATATTCGAGAAATCGATGCAGATAATTATAATATCCGCGACGGAATCGTGATCGTACCGAAAAACGCGGTCATTCCCGACGGTACCGTAATCTGACAGGAGCCCGATTTCTCCGTCCCCAATACCTTCGGGGACGGAGACTCAATGCGCATGAATTCATCCCGATTGATCGATCGCGCCATGCGAAAGCTGGCACCGCGTAGCGTTTACCGAATCTATCATCGTGGTTTGGAAGGCGCCAAACCCGCGAACCAGATCATTTCATTTCCTAAATGCGGACGTACTTGGGTGCGGATGATGCTGGGCAAAGCGTTGTGGGAAATGGCGGGCAAACCGGACGAGACCGACACAAAAACACTGGTTAATTTGTTCGACGCCACGCGGATTTTGCGCGCGCGCGATATTGTCGTAGCACACGATGACAATCCTCAGTGGAAAAAACCCGATGAGCTGGAGAAAGATAAATCGAAGTTCGCCGCTCACAAGGTCGTGTTGCTGATTCGCGATCCGCGCGACGTGGTAGTTTCTTTGTTTTTCGAGCACACCAAGCGAGTGGACCTTTATACCGATCTGGTGAAGAAAAGCCCCGACATGGCGGCGTTCCAGAATCGCATCCATCGCTACGAAGGCGACGTTCACGCGTTTATTCGCGAGGAAATCGGCAGCCTGGCGTCCATCGTCGAGTACTTGAACATCTGGGAACGCAATCGACAGGCAACACGCGGCACACTGGTTGTCCGGTACGAGGATTTGCACGCCAATGCGGCGCTGGAACTACGACGTATCCTGGAGTTTCTCGATTACTCTGCTATCCCCGACGAGGTCATTCAACGTAGTGTAGAATTTTGCGCGTTCGACAATATGCGCAAAATCGAATCGACTGCAAAAACGGATGCTTTCGTTCTGAAAGCCGCCGACCTCACGGACACCGAATCGTTCAAAACGCGAAAGGGCAAAATCGGCGGCTTTCGCGATTATTTGAATGAAGAAGATATCGCGTGGATGGATGCGCTGATCGATGAAAAACTTTCTCCCGCGTTCAATTGCTACAAGGCACAGGTAATCTTTAAGAAAACATCGGGATAAGCGGATGATCCGGGCGGAATCTCGTCACCAGGTGCTTCCTCACAATGGCTTGTTGAGCCAAGGTCATTGCCACGCCAAATCCCAGAATAAAAGTCGTCTTCGCCGCAAATCCCAACAAACTTCCGTTGGGATTTCCAATCGTATAACGCCAAAGAAAAACACCCAAAATATGCCATAAGTAAATCCACAATGAACTCGACGAAATCCATACAATGATTTCTTGAATCCGATGTCTAAAACTTTTGATATTTCGGCACCATAAATAAACGGCGTTCAACGCAAAGAACGCGTAGAATAAATAATAGTATCGAGGTGGATATTTGAAACTCTGTGTTGAGACAAAATGTCCAGCTTCCGTAAACTTCCAAACAGCTAGGACCAAATAAAATACGAACGAGATAATCGATATGATAGCGATTTGCCGGTTCGAGAGATTCGCAAGGCGCATCCCATACAGGTAAAGAATCGAATAAGGTATAATGAGCAAAATATATTAAATGAACAGAGGCTTAATCGTCGGAGGGATGTTGACCATCAGTGGCGTGAGAACCAGTTCGTACACCAAATACAATCCTAGCAAACTCAGAAAATATTTGGCATCCGACATCTTCGAGTTCCGTATTTTTATTGCGGCGGGAGTTATTAGAGCGAGGAAGATATAGACTTTAAAAATCCAAACATAACCAATCCCCTTGTAAAATGTGAACGAAGAAACGATTTTCGAAACAGTAAAGGGGAACCCTTCATTCAAGGCTTTGCCAGCCAAAAAAAATGCGACAAAGAAAAACGCCAGAAAGGTCCAGGCGGGAACAATTAATCGAAAGAGCCGTTTTTTGTAGAACGATATGAGCGACAGTTCCCGCGTCGAATAAATGTAGGCGTGCGTCAACGCTGACGCGACAATCAACAGAGGCGTGCCGAAATTCCTGAGCTGAAACAACCACTGAGGTGGATTCGCATGGGCGACCATGATAATCAGCACCCCGAGGAAACGCATTAAATCGAGATGGATGATTCTCGCTTTGCTCACGAGTTACTCCAATAAAGACAAACGAACAGTTCTGTCCGCCTGCCATTTACAAATTTGCTCCGCCAACTGAATTAACCGTGACCGTTTGAAACCAATCCCCTCCTCCAAAGTCAAGTACATGGGCACCACCACTTTATTCGAACCTCGACGCTGCGCACGAGCGGCCTCTGTGACAAGCTGCACTTGTTGCCTGATGCATTTTCTGGAAAGAGAAGAAACCGCGAATGGACGCGAATGAACGCGAATTGATTTTGAAGGACGAGGTGTACGCTCTTGTTGGAGCGGCGATGGAAGTGAGTAATGAACTGGGGGCGGGTTTTTTGGAAGCGGTGTATCAGGAGGCGTTGGAGATGGAACTCGGGGAGCGAATGATTCCTTTTGCCGCGCAGGTTCCGATTCACATTTCTTACAAAGGCCGAATGCTCTCCAAGACCTACATCCCGGACATTATCTGCTTTGATCAAGTGATCGTTGAGATCAAGGCTATCAAACAACTCACTTCCGTTGATGAAGCACAGCTTCTCAATTACTTGAAAGCGACGGGCAAGCCGGTGGGTGTTTTGCTGAACTTTGGCTCTCCAAAACTGGAATGGAAGCGCATGGTGTTTACGCGTTCAAAAATAAGGAACCGCGAATGAACGCGAATTTCGGCTATTGGCGTTCATTGGCGTCCATTCGTGGTTAAACAGCAAGGCGAGCGATGAGTTTATTTCTCTCTATAACTGTTTGAATCTAAGAGATTCTCGATCACTCATTCCTCGTGATGGCGCACGTTGAATTCCAGATTGTGCGTGTTCTCCGTCCCTCGTTCGACGACGCCGAGTTCCAACACGCCGATTTCCGTCAGATGCGAACGCAAATCCACCTCGACGCCTTCGCCTTCCACATCACCGGGTTTGGCTTCGCCCACGATTGTTTCGAGCGGATTGTGTTCCTCGAAACGTTCCGCGTCGTGATCGAACACGCCACCGGGCTCGTCGTCGCGACGCGTCGTGGAACTGAAGAAGCGAAACTCAACGGGCTCGCCTTTCCACATACACAGATCGATTTCGCGCCCGGAAATATCGCACGTGGTGCCTTCCTCCATGCCGTAGGGCACGACGCAGAATAGCTTGATCGGCGGCGTCATACCCGGCACAGCAGGCATCGGTGGCTCGAAACCCACGTAATAACTGCGCGGGCTGCCCGCGCGTATGCGCACGCCTTGTCCCTGACGCGCTACGCCCAGATACGCGGCTCCACGCGAAACGGCCAGATCGAGGTCCGTCCCCACCAAAACACCGGGCAACGGACGGCTCGCATCACGGCACCAGTTGGCAACAACTTCGTACATGCGTTGGCGTAACGGTTCGGCGTGGAATACCCCACCATTGAAAAGGATTTTTGTCGGCAACACCGGCTGTCCCGGTTCGTGTCCAGGAATCACATCGGCAGCCGCGTCTTGCTGCATGCCGAGGAACCGCGCCAGATGACGTGTCACCGCCCCATCGGTCGCGTAGGGCAATCCTGCGCCCCGGAAACCGGCGCGTTTGGCGCGCATGGGGCGATCGCTGAACGCGCAACGTGGGAAAAAGCCGTTGAGCAGCAACTGATCGAGCCCTTCGCGTTTGAGCGCCGTGCGAATCGTGCCACCGATCACACTGCTCCCCCGCCCAAGGATCGCGATGGGATGCTCCGCGAGCGATTCATCGGCCAGCAGGCGCTCTTTGCCTGCGCGACATTGTTGCGTAAGCGCCAGCAGTTGGAAGGCATCGAGCTTCGTGCCGCGTTCCTGTTCGAGTTGCTGGGCCAACGCATACGCCAGCGCCAGGTCCATGTTATCGCCACCGAGCAAGATGTGCTCGCCAACGGCAACGCGCCGCAATTGTAACTCGCCGTCTTCTTCGGTCACGACGATCAGCGAAAAATCCGTCGTACCACCGCCCACATCGACGACCAGCACGAGATCGCCAACCGAAACGCGATCGCGCCATTTATCGCCACAAGCTTCGACCCAGGAATAGAACGCCGCCTGGGGTTCTTCAAGCAAATGCAAATTCGTGAACCCGGCTCGTTGCGCGGCGGCCACGGTCAAGTTGCGCGCCTCGGCATCGAAGGAAGCCGGAACACAAAGCGTGATTTCCTGGTTTTCGAGTCGAAGCGACGGGTCGTCTTTTGCGCGTTCGTAATTCCACGCTTCGCGCAAATGTTCGAGCACCATGCGCCCCACCTCGGCGGGTGAACGTTTGGCGTCTTCCTCGGTGCTTTGCCACGGCAGGATCGGTTCCTCGCGCGCCACGCCCCCATGACACAGCCACGATTTGCTGGAATGAATAAAACGCGAAGGCACCTTGGCGCCTTGCTCCTGAGCGAAACGACCGATTGCCACTTTGTGTTCGGCACGCCAGGGAAGATGCAGACTATCGGGTGGTAATTCCGAACCGCCCGCCACGTAAACCGCCGATGGCAGTGTCGGGCGTGCTTCCACGGCCCCCGGTGCGATGACTTGCGGTACGGGAAATTCAGCCACGGGAATCGCAGAGCCATCGTTTTGAACTTCGTTCAGATCGACAAATGACAACGTGCTGTTGGTCGTCCCTAAATCGATTCCCACAATATATCGTGAATTGTTACTCATTATTTGATCTCACTTTCCAACACAAGTTCAACCCACTTGAACTTCGGCGGGCGCAACAATGTGTGCGTCGGCTTCCGGTGGCACGGTCGGCAGATGAATTTCCGCCACGCGCCAACCGCGATGGTTCAACGTTCCTTTGTATGGCGCGTCGCCCGTAATATTTCCCACCAAGGAAATGGCAGAAGCATCGAATCCGGCTTCGACCGTTACGTGTGCGCCTTCTTCCGAAGCATGAACGCGTTCGAGTTTCATGCGATCGGTCAGAACTTTCCGGCACCCCTCGTGAATCGGGCGAACAGCAGCCCCCACATCGGCATCGGAAAACGAAACGATGTCTTCCATCAAAAAATCTACCAAACGGCCTTCTTTTTGAAGAATACCGAGTAGTTGAATTGCAGGTTCAGACGATCCTTGAAACGCCATTGCAGGCGGAGCAGCCACAGGAGCCGCCGCGTCGCCAGCCACCGAGACATCGCCGTGCATCAAGACGCGAAAGAACGCTTTTATCGCTTGGATCAAGTGCATAATGTTGTTCCAAACTTTCGTTTGAATGGCCGGATTTATCCAACCGGCACCGCGAGGAGACCGCCCATGCGCGGACCGTGCAAGCACGAATGCCAATTGGATAAGCTGAAATAAATCGCGCGTTTTATAGTCTGGAAACGAAAAAGCCCGGCAAAGTGCCGGGCTCCATTTCGTCGTTTATTTTCAAAGATGTTATCGCATACTACGCTTTCGACGAGAGTCGTTGACCTTCAAACGAATCAAGTGCTCGTAAATAGCCCGCATCCGGCAATAGTCCAATCCTTCGCGCCCATCAAGAAAACCGCGTTTTACAATGTATAAATACAGAAAAATAAATGTCGGCGCACAAGGCAACCAGCGACTGAATTGCTTTAACCACTGGCGCCGGGAAATGGGGTCTCGTAACACATCGGTCAAACGATATTGCGCTTGATTTGAACACCAATCATTGGCTTCCAACGATGAATAACGATCGTGTCGCGCAATCCACTCGGTCAGCCCTTTATCAAATGGATGATGTTCGTAATAATGATGAAGCGCGGGGATATTTTTCATATGCAGCGGAGCTTTCTGACCATGACCGACTTCAATAAACTCGAACGAACCCGCTTTTGTCAAACGCGTCTGATAAACGGGAAACCCACTGGCATACCGAATTGCGCGGCCACGAAAAAAAGTCATGGAAGCAAGATTGTAAGCAACCGCGCCCTGGTCGGGACGAAGCTTGTTTAGCTCGCGAATTAACTTCTTCGACAAACGTTCGTCGGCATCCAGATGCAAAACCCATTCGCCTGGTTTGAAATATTTCTTCAAGCCATAATTACGTTGATCGGAAAATGAAACAAACGGACGCGATAGAATCTGAACATTCGGATATTTTTTCAGCAACTCTACCGTACGATCCGTCGAACAAGAGTCGATTACGACTAGACGTTTAACATGCTGAACGTTTTTCAGAAATCGCTCGACATGAAACTCTTCATTTTTTGTCAGTAGGAGAATTGAATATTTCATACTTCAAGAACCGACTCGGGTAAAGTTCCTTTTCCGTATGGGTTTACATGGATTTCCCGCACAAATCATCCAATCGGGCAAATCTTTGGAAACAAGCGACATTGCACCAACGACGGTGCCTTCGCCAATCCGAACATTGAGCAAAACAAAAGAACGTGCACCGATAAATGCATCAGGACCTACTATTATTTTCCCCGTAACAAGAGGTAAACATTCCGATGAAAGATCATGCGTCCCACAACAAAGGTAAGCCTGTTGAGCAACGGTACATCGTGCCTTTAGAATAACGGGAGCCAGATTATAGACATTGACTTCTGTACCAATACAAGCCCGGTGTTCCATCATTAAATTCCATGGCATATATATTTTTGCAGAAGCAGAAACAAATGGATTCCCTTTGATTTTAGCACCAAATACTCTCAAAAGCAAGAGTCGCCATTTGTTCATAAATTTTGGTGTTGGTCGGAATAATAGGAGTGAACAGATATTCCACGCTAGAAGGCGCATTCTATCGGTCAACGACCATGGAGAAGAATAGGCGTCTTTCTGTTCATGCTTTTGATAATTTTTTGCTCTGTTATTTTTCATGATTTCAACAATTCTTCAAAATCTGCCAGATACATCTCGGCGACTTTTTCGTACGAATATTCCTGTGCCGTTTCAACGGCTCGATAACTCATTTTCTCAAGCTTGTTGGGATCGGATAAAGCTCTTTGAATCGTATTAGCCAACAAATTTACCGCATTCGGTGAACGATGATCGAAAGCCCATCCGTTTACACCATCTTGCAAATAATCCTGAAACACCTCCAGCGAAGAAACGATTGGAACAAGTCCCGTTGCCATTGCTTCGAGAGGTGCCACACCAAACGACTCTCCCTTTTCCGCCAATGATGGATAACAAAACAAATGGGCTTCATGAAATGCTTTGAGAAATTCGTGGCGTTCATAACGAGGAGGTAAAAAAGAAACATCAAAGCCTGATGCACGCCTTTTTATTTGAGAATAATACTTTTTTCCACCTCCGCCATCTTCCACTCGATGGGCACCCATAATAATAAGCTTTGAATTCTGTTTACGGGAGACTAATTTGTAGGCTTCTATTAACAACTCAACGCCTTTTTCGGGATGAACACGACCTGCGTAAAATATAACTTTTTTTGATGGATATGATTTTGGTACTTTGGTGGGTTTGAATATGTTCACATTCACTGCGTTTGGAATCACACGAATCTTTGAAGATGCGGCAGGTATTTCCCGGGCAATCATTTCACGAATTGCATTGGAAACAGCAGAGAAACGATGCACACCTGCACGATAATAAAGTTTCATCTGGCCTTTCGGGACTCGTTGAACATTTACGATGATTTTTGCATTCTTTGCGCGAAAGATTCTCAAAAATATTGGAAGCCAAAAAGCGTTGGTCACAATCACATCGGCAGGGTGAATCTGTACTAACTTCACAAATGAATACAAAATATCTTTCAGTATATTAATGTAGATATTTTTTGTGCTTCGCATATTCGTAGAGCGATAGATTGAAAAACAACTCTGAGGAGATTTTTTCATGCGTTCACCACACGCATAAAGTGTAACTTGGTGCCCTTGTTTCGCCATTATTCCAGCAAGATCAAACCATATTCTCTCTACTGCTCCGCACTTAGCGGGAGGTACTGAGAGAAACGGACCAGTAACAATAGCGATTCTCAATCTAACCTCACAAAATCCGGTTTATCACACTGACCTAATATCCATCTATATAATAAAGTCATATTCTCCGCTATTTCTACCCATTCATATTTCGATGCGAGCGTTCGCGCATTTTCGGACATTTCAGTCCATTTGGAACTGTTAAGATTCATTGCTGAAGCAAGTGTTTTCGTCAACTCATCGCCCCCAAGCTCAATCCACCAACCACAATCATGGTTCTCGATTTCTTCCCATGGCGTAAACTTTGTTGTGATCACGGGTACACCAAATGCCAGTGCTTCAAGCACAACAATGCCAAAGTTTTCAGAAAAAGACGGGAGTACCATTATTTTTGCCGAATTATACAAATCATTCTTATCTTCGCCTTCAACATTTCCAACAAACAGCATCGACGCCGCAAGACCTCTATCATGAACTTTCTTTTCCAAGGACTCCTTATATCCTTTATCGTCAACAGGACCTGCCAATATTATTTGCCATTTTTGATGATAAGTTGAGAGTGCAGCCCAACTTTCTACAAGTAAGTCTAATCCTTTTTTTTCATGAATCCGAGATATGAACAAAATAATATTTTTACCATTACGCTCTCTCATTTCAAAAGAACATTCAGTGTGAACCGAATCCAAATCAATGCCATTCGGAAGAATCGCAACAGGATTCGTCAGCCCTAACGATCTTATTCCTGAATACTCTGCATTCGATGTGGCATGTAGCACATTCGCTGATTTCAAGTTATTCTTTTCATACAGAGACCAGGCAATTTTTTTTAATACTTTGCTTTGATTCAAAGCCCAACGATCTAACATTCCACGAGGAGAAACAACTAGGGGGCGAGAATATTTTTTCGCAAAACAGCGTGCGCAATAATTTGGATACATCCACAGGCCATGGCTATGAATAAGGTCGAATGAGGCAACAATCTTGTTTAATTTACCGGCATATTCTTTTGAATAACCTTTAAATTTCTTTGCAAGCGTGCCAGCTTCTATTGATGTAAACGACAGATTGGTGCCACCTACCTGAGCACCCAAATTATCGTAATTTTGCGTTAGGATATGTGAATCTATTCCGTTAGAGTTGAGAAATCTTGATAGCGAAGTAACAGACCGTGCAGGTCCTCCCGTGAATTCATTAATACTGGAGACAATATGCAAGACTCTCATTGTTGTGCAAATTGCTCATCAAGCAATCTTTTAAAACACTCGACAAATCGTTCAAATGCAAATTTTTCTCTCACCGTGTTTCTTAAAGCAATAGGATCGTACAATAATTTATTTGGATTATTTCCTTCCAGATATTCTACGATTTTATCAATTATCTCATCAGCATCATAAGGATCGACCAATATACCAATTTCACCATCGCACAACGCATCGGTTGCACCGTCTTGATTTCCCGCAAGACATGCTTTACCGCATGCCATCGCTTCCAGATAAACTATTCCGAACCCTTCGAGTTTGCTTGGCATTACAAACATATCACAGCCGTTGTAATAATCGACTATCTCATCATCCGGAACATAGCCTGCAAGTATAACATAATTTTCTAATTTCTTTTGGTCAATTTCTCTTTTCAGCCTATTCATATCATCACCTTTGCCGGCAATAATCCAAGTAACATTCGGATATCGTTCCAACAGGGCATTATACTTTGACAATAGAATATCATAACCTCGGTAGGACTCAGCAGCAGAAAGTCGGTTCACAGTAAGTATTATTTTATTCGAATCCGGTATTTTATATTTTTTTTTCAACGAAACCTTCGGCTCGTTTATTTTGTAAATGTCCAAATCGACTGTGTTGAATATCAAGGAAGTATTCCTATTTCTAATTTCAGCCCAAGAATCCAGACGATCACGAGAATATCGGCTAACAGGAAGCACCTTGTCAGCCCGCTTGAGAGCATGTTTATAAAGTACACCTCGCTCATTCCATGCCTCAACTCCATGTATCACAACCCAATATTTGCAACGAACAATATAAGACAAGATACAAGCGACAGGAATCATATTTATATGAGTCATAATAATAAGCTTGGGACGTTTCACAATCGCAGCCATGAGTACCGAAAGAATATAATAGCCTGTTTGAAACCGCCCTCGCTTCATTCCGTAACTAATAATATCAGGGGAATTCAGCGATGAATCATTTGGTGAATCATTTTTAACATGGACCGTTACTTCGCAGCTATTTCTTCGCAGTGCCAATAGTAAATTTTTACTAAATACTTCTATTCCACCTTTGCTTGTAAACATTCCAGGAGCCCAAAGTTGCACAGATTTCTTAGTGTAACTTTTCAATCGCTCGACACAACCCCTTGGTCGCTTCGTCATATGAATATCGTTGAATTAATTTTCGAGCATTTATTCCCCATTTTAAAAGTTGATCAGAAGTCATCGCTACTTTCAACTTCGCTCGTAAATCTTCAATATCCCCTGCTTTGAATACTAAACCTGTTTTCTGAGGGATAACCAAATCTTTTTGACAACCAACGTGAGTGCTAACTAATGCGGGAACCGAAAGCGTCATGGCCTCATTGATAACCAAGCCCCACGTTTCATAGGGTCCATAACTGGGAAGAATGATTAAGTCCACTGAATTGTAAACTGATGGCATTTCGCGCTGATTGACAAATGGATGAAAGTATATATTACTATTATTCGCAGCCAATCGTTTCATTTTTTCTTCAAGAGGTCCAGCCCCCACAAAGATAAGCACTACATTTTCATTTGTAATGGATTTGAAGGTGGATAGCAATTTGTCAGGCCACTTTTTTTCAACAAATTTCCCGACAAAAAGAAATACTTTTTTTTCTCGGGAAATCCCAAGCCGCTCTCTTAGACTATCGCCTTGAAATTGCTCGAATCTAATAGTATCAATGGCGTGTGGTGCAAATTCCAACTTATTGGCTGGCACTCCTTGTCTGCGATAATATTCTCTATTCGATTTTCCCACAAAAAGTACTTTTTCGAATCTTGAAAAGATCAGACTGCGTAGAAGTGATTTCAGCTTATACTTTATGCTATTATGATTTAATAGAATATGAGAATCACCTCGTAGCATGAGTGGTATTTTCCTCATCCTACCCCAAAGAATTACTTTAATCATCTCGTAATAATTATAACCAACTAACAATATTACGTCTGGCGCAAATGAGTATATTTTTCTAATGAGACCGCGATTTTTAATACCCAAGAAACTATTTGTCCCCGGAGTTTTACTGGTATTTACTACGAATTCGTATTGATAGCCTTCAAGTAATGGAATATCCCATTTCACTTCCTGGTTAAAACCCGGATCATGTTTGTTGTGAATCCCTCCATCCCACAAATAATATACTCTGATGTCGAATTGGACCGTGGCTGCTAGATGAGCAAACCAAGGTGCGTAGTATTGGATTGGATGCGTTGTAATTATTGCTAATTTAGTTTTTTTCAATGGCATGCGCAAACACTTCAGTTTGACGTTTTGTCAGGGCGTCTGCTGAATATTTTTTTAATAATAAAGTCAAGTCATTCGGTGGTGCTTGCTTTGAGAGTTCTGCAAGTATATTTTTTGCGATTTGCGATACGGAATCATTATCTCCAAAAGTTGTGATCGTATTTAATTTATACTTTATCATCAATTTTGATACCAAACTGTCTTTATGAAATATTGCAAGAACAGGCTTGTCGGCCAATAGCGACATTAACAGTTTAGAGGCTGTGTAGGACTTGTCGTTTGAGCCTACGATCAATATCCGGTCAGCTTTTTTTAGTATCCTGATTGAATCATAATATGGTACGCGGTGCGGAATCTCAACAACTACATGCTGAAGATTATATTTCAAAGCAAGTGGTTCGATTGTTTTTTCAGCTCGCTTCCCTTGTGCATAACTAGTGCCAATAAAGTACAATTTAATTGGTTTTCTAGTGGCTTTTTGGCGATTGAGATGCTCAACTACTTCAAGCAAGGCTGATACTGAAGTCTGCATATCTTTCCCACCACGTCCTACATAAACCCAGTTCTCATATTTCTTAGAAAACTTTATTGATGATCGAAGATTACTCTCGGAATAGCTAAAGTCTATTACTGGCGCTCCAAAAGGAATTAAGAACATTTTGCCTTTTTTTATGTCGTACTTAGCTGATAGGGTATCGATATAGCTCGTCGATACTGATACTATTGCTGCCGCATTCTTTACAACCAACGGCTCTAATAATTTTGCTACGATGCGCCCAATTCCGTATTTAACTCGTCCACCAGGAGGAAGTGCTTTGTTTTTTTTATAGTAGTCATTTACCCATGGATCTTGAAAATCCAACACGTACGGTTTACCCAATAAGATTTTCCAAAATACACCGAGTGTCATTGACAGGAACATCGTCGTAGAAAAATAGATGATATCTATATTGTGTTTATTAATAATCTTCGTACCGTTTATTAACAATCCTGGCAACGCACGAAGCGGAAGACTGCCTATTCCTAATAAACGTGTGATGGATAATGGAATCGCTTTTACTTTGCAGCAATTCATCTGAGTGGGAAGTGATTTTTCAAGTTCCTCATCGATTATTCCATCAACATACTTGCTATCGACAGCCAGAATATAGGTTTCCCAACCATACTTTTCATAGTATGGAAGACTCGTTCGAACACGTTGGTGATCCGGCGCGTTGATCGGCGGGAAATGCGGTGATACTATCAATACTTTTTTCAGTTTCTCATCTCTTCTAGTACATTCTTATATAGACTCAAATATTTATCCGCTACTATTTCGGCCGAAAAACATGCTTCAACTCGTTGGCGACACGCTTTCCGATCAATCTTATTAATATTTTCAACCGCGTTGCATAATTGATCTATTCCATGACACAAATATCCGTGTTCACCTGAATTAACTATTTCTGGCAATGCGCCAGTCGGCGAAGAGATCACAGGAGTTCCACACGCGAGTGCTTCAATAAACACAATCCCAAAAGGTTCGTTCCATTCGATAGGTACAATCATCGCCTTGGCGGAACCTAAAAGTATATTTTTTTGGAAATCATCAACCGGACCAATATATTCGATCCTATTTTTGCCAAGTTCTGGCTTAATTATATTCAAATAATAATCTGCCTCTGGGCCGGATTTTGCATAATTCCCAGCAATAACAAGACGTTGATTTGTTTTTTTTGCAACTTCAATAGCGTGGTGTGCTCCTTTTATCCTGTCCAACCGACTAAGAAACACTAAAGGTGCATCTTGAGATACTTCCGACTGAAAGGAATATTTATTAATTTCAATGCAATTATGAATTGCGGTCCACTCTCCACCTCCACGGATTCCATTTGCACAAATATATTGGCTACACCCCGTAAAGCTCAATTTGTTATTTCGATCGATCGTTTTAGCCCGCCTAATATTTTTCTCACCTGGTTCTCTCTGGTAGGACATCACAATCGGTACTTTATTGAACATCAACGGTAACAAATACAATATCCGAGAAAAACTATGAATAACATCAGGCTGAAAATCTTTATAAGCACGCAACATAGTTGACATATTCTTGATACTATCTATTTTGGATTGTGACTTTTTTCCAGGCCACGATAACATGGCATTCGCACCTACTGTTGAGTCTTTATGAGCAAGCAATCCAACCTCAATCTTCTTCTCGCGGTACGATCTAACTAATATATCGATGATCCTTTCAATTCCACCGTACAACATTGGGGGTACAGGTAATTCTGGATCTGCTGTAATGAGTATTCTCACCTTATAAACTCACCTTCATAGCATTATAAGCAGCGCTTTTGATTGTTTCCACATGGTCTTCCCAACGGCAGTATTTTCGATAAGAATCATAGGCTTTTTGTTTCATCGAAGCTAAGTAGTTCGGATCGCATATCATTTTATTAAGTTCATTGGCCAACAATATATGATTGTTTTCCGGCAACATGACGAAGCTTTCTCCTGTAAGTCGATAAACTTCGCACTGGCCTTTGGTCGAAGTTGCAATCGTTGCCAAACCAGCCTCTAAATATTGAAATAATTTATTTGTAACAGTGAGGTCCCGGCTCTTGGGAGTCATATTTTCTAACGCCAAACCTATATCGTGTTCACGAATCCGTCGAGGAAGATCAGTACCGGATACGATATCATGGAAATAAACATTTTTCCTGATTTCTTCAGTAAGTGGATTGAGAAAATATTTTTTCATCTCGTCCGATATCACACCTCTCAGGTGTACTTCGTAATTCCCATTTAAATAAGGAAGCGAATTGAACAATAATTCAAGTCCTCTCCCCTTCCCTATTGTCTGAGAAAACCAATGTAGCGAAATATTATCTCTGTTCAGTCTGTCAGTATCGTTCGATTCTTCGCCGTCAGTCTCATTTTCAAATATATTATACACAACACTTGGCGGAGTGACCTTGTATTCTTCGGCCAATGCTTTGGCAAGCGTATGCGAAGTCGTTAAGCGGTAAACGGCATTTTTAGCTAGATGGTGTTCTAATTCTTTCAACCATTTGATTGGCCGATGTTTAGTCGAATCAGGCAATAAATCCTCAGAAAACCAATCTTCGTAATCAATCCCAACTTTTCGGCCTGATTCTGAAATATTTTTTGCCACCCACATTGTTGATTCCGAGTGGGCGATTACCAATTCTGCAGGAAATGATTTTGCATATTTGTTCAAGTAGCGACTACCATACCCAAGCAATTCGGGCATTCGAAAGCCTGCCTTCGAGTATAAAATAAAGGCGAGTTTCCGTCTCGCTCTTACCCAAACGTTTAATAATTTATTTGAAATTGATGTTGGACGAAAGTCAATGGCTGGAACAAATTTCCATTTCTTTTCGGATAATAATTGCTTATCTCTTTCAACCATTTCGGGATCATACCAAACGCCACAAACAGTCACGTTGTAACCGGCAGCAAATAATATATCCGCTTCTTTTTGAGGGCGAGGAGCAGTACTAATATGAGCTCCTATCATTATCAATACACTTTTCTTAGCAGAATTTGGAACAGAATTTATCACCGAATGCTGAGCGTACCTGATAAGCCTTGAAAACGTTTCGCCAACCGCCAACCAAGAAATTTAGCAGCAATTTTAAATTTTGGTCCACCTGGAAGACCTAAATTTGATCCGCCCAATTTATCTGCCTCAGTTAATGCTTCTCCTGATAAACGATATGAATACATTGCAAGATCATATGCTGCCAACTGCATTCTATCTGCACATGCTTTCTCAATTTCATCGTCCGCGAATGTTTCGATTACTTTTTTGATCGATCTTCGTGCTACCTCTAATCGCGACAAACAATCGTTCATTTTTTTAGCCGAACTTAATGATGATGGTGAACCAGATCTATAATAGACTTTTGCTTCATCAACAAATAGTACTTTTCTCGCTGCACAAATCACTCGGGTAAAATATTCGCCATCATCGTCGAGTGAAAGTGACTCGTCCCATTGTCCCACTTTGTCCACAATAGTCCTTGGAGTTAACCATACTCCAGGTTGCATCATTTCCATATTTGACCAAGCTGTAATAAACCACTCCCTTGGGTATAAATCTTTCCAGATCTCTTGTCTTAAAAACTTTGCTTTATTACTATCATCAAAAAACCTTCCCCATTGACATGATGAAATAGAATCGGCCTGATTTTCAAGACGCTTCACTTGACTTTTAATTTTATTAACACTGATTAGATCGTCGGCATCCAGATATTGGATATAATCTCCTTTAGCCCTGTTCAATCCTTGATTTCTAGCCGAACTTGCCCCTCTATTTTCCTGTGTAATAACCTCGATATTTTTACCAACATACTTATCTAAAACCGAAAGACTGTCATCTGTTGAACCATCATCAACTACAATTATTTCGATATTCTGCCATGTTTGATTAAGTACAGAATCGATTGCTTGTCCAATCCAATTCGCCGCATTGTAGCAAGGAATAATTACGGAAACAAGTGGAGAGCTTGTCATACCTTATATGCTGGTGGTGCCACTTGAGATAATAATTTGTTGAACTCCGAAGCCGACATCGTGCGTACTTTACCATATCTGGGACGAGTAATCATTCGTGTGATTCTGATTGCGTTTTTAATCCCAAATATTCTTTCCAGAAAATGGAATTTATCCCCACCAATATTTTTACTCGACTTGTATCCTAGTTGCTTAAGTAGCGAATGCATTCTTCTTTCATATTCTTTATTATAGCATATTGGTAATCGTTTCCATGTGCTCAAAAGATTTTCGGAGATTTTAGCACGCACGATTTCTGACCTTTCTGTTTCAGGGCAATTAGCAATGAACTGCTCCATTAGGAAAAGCGCTGCAATTCCAAGCTTTTCCCAATTATTTGAATATTGACCTGTTTCGTGTATGCATCGAATCGTCAATTCAGAAGGAACATAACATATTTTTGCTGGGAAAACGGCTAAATTATAGTAAATCCACACATCCCCTATCGGACTGAGCGGTTTTGATGGTTCAACAAGTGGAGTTGTCAGTGCCTGTTGAATATATGTTTTACGATAGACTAAATTGTTCGAAAAAGGCTGTGCATCCAAAAGCAATGAAACTGAATCAGAAATTATTCCCATCGGTTTTTCTGATACTCGCTCAATTATTTCAAACTCACCGTCAACCCTCCAACTACATTCGTCGGTGTAAGAAATATCAGCATCTGATTCTTCCATCAATTTGATTTGTTTAATGAATTTTTCTGGCGAAACTAAATCATCGGAGTCTAGTATGGTAATATAGTTTCCTTTTGCAGCCATGATTCCAACATGCTTTGCAACAGCGGAACCACTATTTTCCTGGCGAATAAACCGCAATGACAACCTTTTCCAATCGTGAAGTTCCGATTCAACGGAGGGTTCGGATCCATCATCAACAATGATAATTTCCGTCGATAACTCTTTTGTCGCTTCTACTAAACAATCTAATGTAAATAAAAGAGCAGGAATCCGATTATAAGCAGGAATAACAATGCTGAGTGTAGGATTCATACACCTCGGACCATTTGGTTAAATTGTTGCCATGCGAACCTGAAATATGCATTCTTCGATGTATCAACGTAGTGGTGTAGTACACCTTTTCTGGAAATTATATCTCCCTGATTTGGCAGACAAATATAGTCGTTCATTGGTGCAATACATGCATTATTTTCTCCAACTAACATCGCGGTAAGTGCTTGTTCCTGATAATAACTTGTACCCTCGCGTTTAATCATTTCATCGGTCCAATATTCCAACTTCTCCCAATCGATCATGCCCCCATTCAAACCAATAATTCCGACATTCAATTTATTTGGAATCTCACAACCAGCCAATTCTTTCATCAATTCCACTGAATATCCATAGGAGGAAACCCTATCCAGCATATAGTATGGAAGTGTGGGACAATCAAGCCACTGCAATAAGTGCTCAGGTATATTTAAGAACATCATATCAGAATCAAGAACCAACTGCCATTCACCACAACCAGCATGGACATCTGTCAGTTTACGAATGTGAGGGTAATTAATTCTTCTTTCACGCAATCTCGGAAATTTACTTTCAGGCAGTACTTCTTCAATTCGTTTATTAATTTTTTCATACCGATCAATCTGAATTATGGGAAAAATCCGTACAATTTCCTTAATTTGTGAACTTTTCAATGTGCCGTCATCAAGAATTTTCAAACGAATAGGGCGAGGCGAATAGTGCAGCAGTGAATACGCGCAATAAACGGTCTGATACCAAAATCTGTCACCGGTAAGAAAGGTTATTTGAAGAATTTTATCATCAGGATTTTCTTTAGTTTCAATCGCAGGCAAGTCAACAATGGACGATTCCATTTGTTCGCGTGCTTTTGCTGCCAGGAGCATGTTTATCGGTCCTTCGCGCCACCATCGTTTTAAATGGTGCCGTGGCCGATGATACAAATATTTTTTGGCATCATTAATTAACATGATATATTAATGTAACTCACTTTGACCTTCATACATACCGCAACTTTGCTGCCACCGTATATATGCTGCGGGTCCCATCCATGCTTTATGACGAAAATACGAACGAATTTTCAATGGTAGAACTTGCCATTTAGGAACTGGACGCCAAGGACGAATACCATGTAAATCCAGCAGTTGAACCCATGATTTGGCAATTCCCCGCAGTAAACGGCCAAAATATTCAGGTGTTAAACGAGCCGCCGGTATCAAATGCACTAAAGAAAGCTGCGGAAAATATCCTATTTGGTAATTGTCTTCCAAAATAGTTAAAACAAGATCGTTATCTCCACCCGATGTTAACTGCTCCCCTGATCGATCTGATATTTTTTCCATTCCCCGGGCTTTGAGCACTTCACTATATTTTAATGCACATTCTTTTCGCAGCACCATGCCTGCTCCAACGGGTGAGTGATCCGGGTATTTTTTCAACTCACCGCCGCTTTTACTTTTTACCTCAGTTAATATAATGTCTTCACCATAATTCCGTAATGCCAAGTTCTCGGAAAATTCTTTTATCCATGCCTCTGGTTCAATCTCATACTCGGGGATGACTTTCCCTCCAAATGCTCCGATTCTCTCGTGATCAGCCGCTATTTTTACACTACACTCTAAATATTTATCATGCAAAATATTGTCATCATCAACCATGATGATTAATTGACTTTTTGCTTCTTTAAAACCGCATAATCTCGCTGCAGTCAGTCCCAGTTTTTCCTCTCGAACTACTCGTGCATTCAGATGCCATGACAAATCGAGTTCATCGAATAATTTTTTATTACTCGACGCGTTATCGACAATAATCAATTCCCAGCAATTTTTCGGCAAGGATTGATTTTTGAGCCCCTCGATGGTCCGTTCCAGCCTGGCTTTATCAGGATTATGTGTGGGTAATATTACTGAAACGCTCAACATTTGAAACTAACCATCATAGCTTGCCAGGGTGCAGAGTTGTTCGTAAATAGTTGCAGCCGATTCAGGAACACTAGAGCAAGATTCAGTGCGATTTAATGCATGATCTGGAAAATTAAAATCAACGTTTGCCCCGGTAAATTCCGCCAAACGCTGGAGACCGTCTCCCGCGGCCACTTGATCGTAATGAAGAAAAAGCCAGTCGCCGGTATGGCGATGAATTTGTAGAATATGCGAATACATCATTTCATAATTACATATTGCTTTATCGTATGTCATTTGGATGGACTGAAGTTCGGGCTGAGACTTCAATATTTTTATAATACTGTTAGCGGTACGCGAAGGATCGCGAAATAAACATATGTAAACAGTGTTTTTTAAGTATGGGCGCCAAATGGGTAATGTATATGAAAAACGAGGATCTTTGAAACAAAATGGCTCGCGCTGGGTAAGTTCCTCAATCTGTTGATTAATCCCAACCGGAGCTTCCAGTTTCTTGTCTAATGGAAAACATGCCAGCCATTGATCATAACGCCTTTGTCGAGGTTTTAATCGAACATAATCGCCGCGCATCATTTTCTCGAAAAACGTTGCATGATGATAAATGATATCATCATTAATACGATTTACCGTTTGGTCTTCAAAAAATCCCTTTGGGTTGCCTGCTCTGGGGAACAGCATTCGGTCACCCATGAAGTATCCTGCTTTGGCAAGTGAACCGGCTGTCATACTCGTTCCGCTACGGCCGGACCCAAGGATAATGCAGTTTTTCATTTTGCTGTCGCTGGGATTATCAATCCCAGTCAAACCGACATCCAAGCAATTGGTAAAGTTTTTCATTATATGGATTGAAGTGTGCTCTAAGTTTCTCGCGAACGATTGGTGAAATCGGCTCGTATTCTCCCCCATCCCAATGCACCCCATATCCACGCGGCTCCCATTCGGGAATACCTAAAAACTGCTGAACACGGCAGAACTCCTCACTTGTATTCTCAAATAGTTTTTCACTCTGGAAGATATGGAAATTTTCGCGCGGAAAGTATTTAAACCACCGTTCCAACTGTTCCGCATAATATCCGCGAGATTGATAGGAATATAGTCGAAGTGCATGTTTTTCAGGAGGAATATGCGTCACACTTTTTACATTCACTCCTTGCGTAATTCTTTCATATTCTTTTTCGATAGCCTCAGCAAACTCCAACGGTTCAATATTTCTCCTGCGGTTCATCTGATACTGGGAATATGCTCGATCAATCGGATTTCGCAGGATTGCAATAAGTTTGATATTAGGTAATGTTTTGGCTACTAAAGCTGGGACTTGCTCCTCGTAAAGATACTCGGGGCTGGCTTCCAAACAAAGCGGCTTGCGTCCTAATCGAATGCCCACCGCATTACGAGAAATCGTCATGGGAAAGTGGCTTCGATATTTATGCAACGCAGTACCACTCACCTCGTGAGTATCGAAAAAGTGAACTTCTTTTCTCGCCGCAGGCATAATAAAAGGATGCGCCGAAAGATAATTATAGAGCGAAGTGGTTCCGCCCTTTTGCGTGCCAATGATAATAAAGTCGGGTAACACCCGCAATGGAGCCGTAAAACGCCTCCACCTTAAACGCAAAGGACGTGTTACTTTATGCATTGCCTGACACTGATGGTGAATAAACTGTTTGGGGTGAAGACGCGCGATCACGTTATTATTTTTTGCTCTTCCAGGGATGAAAATAAATCCTCCGGATTTATTTCCGTTTCTGCGATTTCCCAATGCGTTTTCCCGCGCACAAAACCCTGTGTGTTGTTATGCACAAACTCTTCATCGTAGGGCAGCGCGGTGACTTCAAATGTTGCTGCATTTTCCACTCGGTCCAGCAACCCATTTCCTTTGCGACACGTCACCATGATCGTGTATCGACCTGGATAGAGCTTCAGTTGATCGACATGAAGATTTAACCGCACCGGTTCTCCAGCCTTCACCGCAAGCATCATTTCCTGATCGTCTGTTTTGACCGTTGTAATGCGCGTGTGTGTGGCCGATTCGATTGCCAGCATGATATTGATATAGTCAAAGTCGTTTTTTGCCTCTGCTTCCAGATACACAGAAAACGGTTCGCCAAAACGTAAATTCGTGTTTAGTCTCCCATCGGAATCCAGAATTGCGCATTTGGTAAACGTAAACGTTGAAGACTTTCGTGGATCCCTGCGCATTTCCTTCAAATCGAACCGATGCCCAAACTCCGTTGCTCCACTTGCCAGATAATGTTTCACGGCTTCTTCCGTATCGCCATCGAAAGACACCCTACCCTGCTCCAATACCACAACGCGGCTGCACAATCGCTGAATCGAGGCCATGTTATGGCTTACAAAGATAATCGTTCGTCCTTCCTGCGTGGCGACTTCCCCCATTTTACCAAGGCATTTTTTCTGAAACGCCGCATCGCCCACTGCCAATACTTCATCGATGAGCAAAATTTCGGGTTCCAGGTGCGCCGCCACGGCAAACCCCAAGCGAACTCCCATGCCAGAGGAATATCGTTTAACTGGCGTATCCAAAAAGCGTTCGATGTCGGCAAAGGCCACGATTTCGTCGAACTTTCGTTTAATCTCGGATTTTGTCATTCCCAGGATCGCACCGTTCATGAAAATATTTTCACGCCCGGTTAATTCAGGATGGAATCCCGTTCCCACCTCCAACAAACTCGCAATACGTCCATTAAGAACAATGCGTCCACTCGTTGGTTCGGTAATCCTGCTTAATATTTTCAGCATCGTGGATTTGCCCGCGCCATTGCGGCCAATCAACCCGATGACTTCGCCTTGTTCGACATGAAAATTCACATCATTCAACGCCCAGAAATCTTCAAATTTCTTTGGGGCAGTTTTTTGACGGTTGAACAAATTCGTGATCGATTCCGTCACCGCATCGCGGAAAGTACGGTAACGCACTTCCCGTTGGCTGCGCTCATGACGGATGAGGTAACGCTTCCCCACGTTTTCCACCGCAATCGCGGCATCGTTCACAGAATTTGGTGTGTGATTATTATTAGATATAATCGGCAAACGTACGCTCCACCTTCCGGAAATGCCAATACCCGGTGACCAGAAAAAACGTCACCAGGACCACCGAACAAATAATGCCCGGTATATGTACCTCGACTTCACGTCCCAAAATAGCCCAACGAAAACCATCGATCACCGCCACCATCGGGTTGATCGAATAGAGCGTTTGCCATTTTTCGGCTAAATTACTATTGTATCCCACCGGCGACAAATAAAGACCAAATTGAAGCATGAACGGCACCAGGAACTTGAAGTCCCGATACTTGACATTCAGAGAGCAGAGCCACAGCCCCACTCCCATCGCCGCCGCCGCCGCCCACAGCAAAAAGAGCGGGAGGAAAATAATCCGCCAACTGGGCACAAACTGATACCAAACACACAACAAGCCAAACAGCGAAAACGAAATCAGAAAATCAACGAGACTCACACCCACCACGCTGAAAGGAACAAGCAAACGTGGAAAATACACCTTGGTAATCAACCGAGCGTTGCCGATCAAACTCATGCTGCTGTTGTTCAAAATCGACGCAAAAAACTGCCACGGCAACGTGCCCGCATACACGAACAACGGATACGGAACATCCACCCCGGCATCCAAACGCGCCAGTTTCTTGAAAATAAATGTCAGGATGATCATGCTCATCAGCGGCTGAACCAAAGCCCAGGCAACCCCCATCGCGGTTTGCTTGTAACGCACCGTCACGTCACGCCACGTCAAAAAGCCAAGCAATTCACGATAACGCCAAATGTCCAGCCAGTACTGCCGAGCCGTATGCCCCGCCTCGATCACCAACTGCGGGGGCTGATAGGTATTATCGGTTGTCATTCTTTTCCATTTCTACAGTCTTCCACCTGCGACTCCCATCCTTTAGAAAAACTCCTACCGACTCGCATTGCCTGCCAACCACCAGACATACCTTCCCCCAGCACTTTGCAGGACGTCAAAAAAAAACGCCTCCCTACAAAGCGTGGGTTGTCCTGCGGTACGCTGATGCTGGCAAACAACGGCTGCAACAGAGCTTTCGCCCGGAGCCAGGAGCTTTTCCAGCGAAATACCGCTGAGACAAGGCTACAGATTACCCTCCGTGTCAACGGCGAATCCCGGCTATTCCCTCCCCGACAAGACAATCCCCGCATCATAATTTATTGAAAATACACAACTTGCAATCAGGCATCCAACAACGAAATCCACATGCGTAGAATACTGCCCCCGCCCCTTGGATCGATATCTGCACGATAGAAAGCGGCACCCATCTCCTGAACCAAAACGGTAACCATTGTCCTGGTAATACCACCATTCACCGACCATTACCCTACCGTTAACCCTACCCGCTCCTAACCTTCCCCTGCCGGACACGACGATTACCCTGCCTTATCCCATCCGAATCGCCGCGCGCTTCGCGTCCATCCTGTTCATCTTGTCCAAAATTCATCATTCGTTCCCCGTATCCTGAACGAGGCGAACTCCTGCGCAACAATCTCACCGAATTAAATGCGAAAGCCCGATTGAAACCTTTCGCCATCAACTTTCTTTCAGGAGTTAAACTCATGGCAAGCGCGGAGCTTACCGGCATTTTGCGGGCAATCAGCGGCACGTTGGGCAACTTCACGTTTCGATCGACACGCGACGGAGTGATCATTTCCGAGCGGCCTGTCGCCCGGCAAACGCCGCCCACCGCCGAGCAAATTCGAGTTCGTGGTCTTTTCTCCACCGCCAGCAAACAATGGCAAACGCTGACCGACACGCAACGCGAAGGGTGGGAGACCTACGCCGCGACGTATTTCCAGAACGATTCGACGGGGAGGGCGCTGAAAGGCCAGTCGGTCTATATCAAGGCCGCGTGGTACGCGCAGGCGCTTGACGCGCCGTTGCCCGCGAGCCCGCCGACCGCCGCGCCGCCTCCGTCCCCCACAGCGATCCTGGGGCTGGGAGTACCGAACGAAGCCACGTTGAGTTTTCGTGTCACGCATCCGCTTTCAACGCTGACGGGATATCGGTTGTTGGTCGAGATCACGCCGCCGCTGACGAGTCCGGCGCGTCATCCGCAACCGAGCGATTTCCGCGCGGTGCGTGGTGTGGGATCGGGGTCGATGCTGTCGCTGCTACCCGCGAGCAATCCCTACAGCATTACGGGTGCGCGTTTTTCGATCCCGAACGGTTCTCGGTACGGTTGCCGCGCGACCATCGTCAACCCGCAATCAATCCCCGGCGAATCGTTCGATATGGTGATCACACAATCGGTGGCGTGAGCGCGGAAAGGTAGTTGGCTGAAATAAAAAAAGGGGACGGAGAACCAAATTAGCGCTCTCCGTCCCCGATGTTTTTAAGTGCATCGCCAAGGAAATCAGTGAGATGAACCCGCCCATCCCTTGACATTATCTTACCATGGATGTCGCACTTCATCCTTCATCCTTTATCCTTTCGCTTTTCTTCTCCGTCCCTCTGCGTCCCTGCGCCTCTGCGTGAGATATAAAACCCCGTGGTGCGCTTCGATTCGTGGCTGCGGCATCCAGCACGAGGCTCAACGTGCACGTTTCGCGCATTCCTCACAGAGCCAGCGGTAAGAATCGTCAGGCATCTGTACCCGCCGAAGCGAACCCCATTGGCGGGCGCGGTAATTTGTCGGAGCCAGTTGCTCCAAAAGCCCCGCTAGCGCTGCCCGTGTCAGCCTCGATTCTTCATCACCTCCTGCAATGCCTTTACCCACTCTGGACTCAACTGCTTCTTCGCCCTTCGTCGCGGGCTTCCTGTCTTTATCCTTTAACTCCATGTGCTTTGCCAGTTCCTTCATCAAGTTCACGTCGTCCTTGATGACATTGAAGACATCGCTCCCCAAAACCAGCGGCATTCCAGCGAACGCAAGAGAGATTCCAGCGGTCAACAGCTTCGTACTGCGAGCTATCCAAGGGGCCGTTTTCTGCCACCACGCCCGATCCTTCGTGAATTCCACACATCCGTCATAGCAGGCGTGGATTTCGTCCGGGTATTCGCAATACGGCGTTAGCACATAAGTCTTCTTGAAATACCCTGCCGGGCTCCACTTGCTCCGGTCTTTCGTGTTGATCGAGATCAGACCCGGAGCGGCGGTGAAGTCCCGGTTGTCAAGCATCCGGCTGGTCAACTTAAGATATTCGTGAAGCTTGAGTTGCGCCTCCTGCTTGAACTCAGCCGATAACTCAGACTGCGCCTGCAGCAGCCGATCCATCTTTTTGCCGTTTGCATCGACCCAGTCCAACAACGTCCTTACTCCACCAAGGAAAGGTGCTGCCCACTCAGGCTGTCTGTCGTGCTCTTCACGTAGGATGGTCCGCAACTCCATCTTGCATAGCAGGAATTCACTGAAACTGGGGAATCCCCCCACCAGCAAGCGTGGATCGATTTCATGCTCCTCAAACTCGCAATCAATCGTTGGCCTCTGCTTTGAGATTGCTGTGTAAATTCGCTTTTCGGTGTGCACCCCGCTGCATCTCTTCTCAGCCCCCGTTTCGGAATCCACCATGATGCAGCCGTATGACCGTTCAGCTTCCAGACCACTGAAGAAAGAGAACACTGCTTTGACGTACGCGTGAATCTGCTCGCACATGTTCTGCGGATAGGCCGCCCGCACCTCGATGCGCAGCTTCCGTTCCTCCGGCACGAATTCGCATAGCGCTTCGCTGCACAACGGGCCTTCTCCGCAATGCAGGAAAACGCCGTTGTGCCAATACACGCCTTTTGGCTTCTCTGCCGTTTTCCGGATCATGTGGTGCGTCTTAACGATGAACCGGCTCATGATGCCCATCGGCGGGCGAATGTTCAGTTTATATTCCACGCGCCGCACCTTCATGCCAGCGTTATCCGACCACGGAATTGCTGGACGCAGGTAGCCAAAGCGTAGCGGCACAAGGCAACTTCGGACGTCGTCTTCCAAGTCGTAGCAGAGCTCAAACTCCTTCATGCAGTCGTGGAAGGTGGCGAACATGCCTGGATAATCCTTCTTCCACATAGTTTCCATCCGCTGTAACGCGATCTCGCCTTGGTCAGTTGAGAGTTTCTTGTCCTCCATCACCTTGCTGATGGCTTTCGTGAGCCACTGTGGGCGGAGCACGACGAAGTCGCGCAGGTCGGGGCAGTCCGGGAATTGCGTGATCACTCCCAGGCGCGCCATCGCAGCGGCCGCATCCTCATAGCCGTCCTCACTCACGCCCGCCCTCTTGAATGCCGCATTGAGCTTGTCTCGGGTGATGCATGCCGTACCGCTTTTTTTGGCTCTTGCCTTAAGCCTCGATTCAGCCTTCTCGTAGCTCAGTGGCCAGGACGAGCCCATGTACTCCAAATCCGCCGCCCAACGCTGGAGGAAGTTCCTGAGCTTCGTAATGTTCGATCCATCTTTGCAGCCCACAGGAAAGAACCACTCCTTGGCGAGCAGGTCGCTGTATTGCGCCTGGATGCGATCCAATGGAACCAGCGGCATTCGCCCCTCGCATTGGGATATCACGATGGCCACCTTGGCCTTTGGCGCGCGGGCACGGATGGTGTCCAACCAGTATTCCGCGCGATCCAGCAGGAACTGGTCGCGGCACTTGAAAACAAGCAGATACAGCGACTGCGACGTGAGGAAGAACTGGTGCGTCTGGTGGCTAATCTCCTGCCCCTCGAAATCCCAGATGTTCAGCGTGATTTCTTTCTCGGGGTCGGCGCGATGATCCGGGTGAGTGAACTTCCATTGTGCCACATCCACGCCGTGCGTCGTTTTTTGCACGCGAAAAGGCAAGCCGCGCAACGCCCGCGAGACGCACGTCTTGCCCTCGTTTCCATCGCCCAGGATTAACAGCTTGGCTTCGTAGCGCTCCCTCGCGCCCTTGGCCATCTCGTACAGGTAGCGTTTGACGGCGTCGAGGCCCTGCTTGTAGGCGGCTGCGAGTTCGGGGTTGAGCGGGTTATTCCGTAGCGTCAGCGATGATAGTCTCGTGAGTTCGCCAAACCACTCTGGCAAATCATGAATCTCACACCCATCCAGATAGAGTTCCTCCAGCATTGTTAAGTGTCGAACTTCATCCGGTACTCCAGCAATTTGATTGCCTTCATCCTGTAGTGACACGACCAAGAGTCTCAACTTGCGCAGGTTCTCGATTGACTTGGGAAACTCACGAATCTGATTCCCTTCGATTGGTAGGTCTTTCAACTCAAGCAGGTCGCCAATCGTATGCGGCAGAAATCGTAGCCGGTTTCTACATAGATAGAGCGTCTGCAACTGCGTTAGCTGGCCCAGCGACTCGGGCAGCGCCGTCAGTTGGTTGTCCATGAGATACAACTCACACAGTTGCGTGAGCTGGCCCATCGACTCGGGCAGCGCCGTCAGTCGGTTGCCTGAGAGGCCCAACTTCTGCAACTGCGTGAGTTGGCCCAGCGACTCCGACAGCGCCGTCAGTTGATTGCCGGAGATATCCAGCGTCCGCAACTGTGTGAGCTGGCCCAGCGACTCCGGCAGTGCCGTCAGATTGTTGTTGGAAAGTTTCAGCGATTGCAACTTCGTGAGACGACCCAGCCACTCCGGCAGCGTCGTTAGTTGGTTGCGGGATAGGTCCAAAGATTGCAACTTCGTGAGCTGACCCAGCCACTCCGGCAGCGCCGTCAGACGGCTGTCTGAGAGGCTCAACATCTGCAACTGCGTGAGCTGGCCCAGCGACTCCGGCAGTGCCGTCAGATTGTTGTTGGAAAGTTTCAGCGATTGCAACTTCGTGAGACGACCCAGCCACTCCGGCAGCGTCGTTAGTTGGTTGCGGGATAGGTCCAAAGATTGCAACTTCGTGAGCTGACCCAGCCACTCCGGCAGCGCCGTCAGACGGCTGTCTGAGAGGCTCAACATCTGCAACTGCGTGAGCTGGCCCAGCGACTCCGGCAGCGCTGTCAGTTGGTTGTCGGAGAGGTCCAGCGACTGCAACTGCGAGAGCCGGCCCAGCCACTCCGGCAGCGTCGTCAGTTGGTTGCGGGTGAGGTTCAGCGACTGCAACTGCGCGAGTCGGCCCAGCGACTCCGGTAGCGCCATCAGTCCGTAGGCGGTGAGATCGAGTTCGATCTCCCTATTTCGCAGGGCTTCCGCGATTTCCTTCTCTGCTGCTTGAAGTGCTTTGTTCTTTGCCATGAGCCGTGTCTTTTGGTGATATCACTGTCCCTCTTCTTTTCTTTCCGTGTTCCCTCTGTGTCTCCGTGCCTCTGTGGTTGTTTTTTCTTCTCCGTCCCTCAACGCGGACCTCAAAACTCCACCTCATACTGCGGATGTGGGCGGCGTTACGGGTGTTCAGGCGCGGTAGCCAACGATTTAAGAAGCTTCTGCAAACCGGCATTGCGGTTGGTTTCTGGAAACAGATCAACGTACTGAATCCGCTCCAGCGTCCGCGTGTCATCAATCTCGATGGGTGGAACGTCGCATTTTGCCAGCCGCACGGGGAAGATGTAGGAGTGTCCGGGACCAAATTGTCGGAACGTGGCGATTGCGTCTCGTACTTCGGGATAAACGCCACTGCGATAACGCTCGGTAAATTCCGGTGACAGGCAGAGCACGATGGCATAGGCGTTCCTCATTGCCTCGCGGATTGCTTCCTTCCAGTCGCGTCCGCCGAGGATGTCCTCATCCCACCAGACCGACTCGCCGGCGTTCTCCAGGTCTTCCACCAACCGAGCCACATCGTCCATGTTGTCGTGGCAATAGGACACAAACACGTGTTTCTGACCCATTTCTCTTCGCTCCTTTTGCATTCGAATGCTGCGTTCCCGTTGGTATCGGGTGGAATCAACGCCGTTTAATAATTCCATGACAAAATAACGTTTGTCTGCCCCTACTGGAACACAGGTCTTTTCGCCAAGCTCCTCCAGTGTCAGCAGGTGATCGTACGGAACCGCCACCGACGGGTTGTCGGGCAAGGGCACCTCTTCCGCAGGACCGAGCGCTGGGATCGTCGAATGCACATGCCGGAAGGCGTTACGAACGATGGCGAGATGTTCCTTACGCTGCTTGACCGCCCCCTGCACGGCGATAAACACTCTATTTTTCTCCACGTCGCCACGAACCAGAATGGTGGCGCCGTCGATCGAAAGAACAGTGCCGCTACGCCAACTGCGCTTGCGGTCCACATGCTGGTGCATCCGCACAATGAAACGGCAGAGCACGCCCGCTGGTAAAACTGGATAGGAATATTGGAAGTTCAAGGACTTTTCCGGCTTCCACTGCAGCTTATTCGGCTCCTTGGGGTCGAGTAGTTCCGGGATCAGCCAGCGTGTCTTATGGCCATCTCCGACTTGGTAGGCCAGCTCGAACTGCATCATCTTGCGCACGATGAAGTCGTGCCGGTTCGTTGGATAACCGTCGAGCGTGTTCAGCACGGCTTCCAGTTTTTTACGAGTCAGCAGACCATCCCGCTGTTCCTTCAGTTCCTTGTCATTGACAATGGCGTAAACGCCGCCGGTCACCCACTCCGGGTTGAGAACGAAGGGGTCGTTTTGGCAGTATGGGTCGTCTGGGTCCTGGAAGTTTAATACCACACCCAAATCATGCAGGAAGCGAATCAGGCGGTCCTGGCTTTCCTGTTTATCGACCTTGTGGCGACGGCAGATCGCGCGGTAGTCATCGATCGGGATGTAATTCTGTTCCTCCGCTGTTCGTTCCAATTCCTCTTTCACCGCGAAATAGCTCTGCGGCAGTTCGTCGAAGACATGCGGCAAGCGACGGACCTGATTGCCGATCTCGCGACGAAGCTCAGCGATTCCCTGGCCGTCAGCACAACTGGTCTGGACGAAGCCCCGAATGTTCGGGTAGTCGCGCATCAGGCTCGTCTCGTTCAGTTCATGGGAATGTTGATCGCACTTGTTGACCACCACCAACACGGGCGAATCACCCCCGTAACTCTGAATGATCTTGAGCCAATAGTGGATGTTGCTTTCCTTCTCGCCGGCGCGCGCGTCGATCACCAGCAGGTACAGGCTGCGCCGCGTGAGGAAGAACTGATGCGTGGCGTGCATGATCTCTTGCCCGCCGAAGTCCCAGACGTGGACGTTGATCCGTTCGAACTTGCCGTCCGTCCCTTTTCTGCCCTGTGCCTCCCAATCGTCGATGTTGATGCCTTCGGTCGGCAGTTCCTTCGAATCGCATGGCTTGTTATTGATCAGGTAGTGAACCAGCGAGGTCTTGCCTACGCCCCCCTGGCCAACCAGCAACATCTTGGCTTCATTGAGCCGCCGCGTGGGCTCTGCCCGCGACTGGAAATACCAGTCCAGGATCGCCCGCGGGTCGGCGGCGTCTTGATTGGATTCAAAAGATTTCCACCATGGACCCAGCACCTCTGGTGGAATGCTCAATGCTTCGTTGCCATGTAGATAGAGCTCTTTGAGTGACGTCAGGTAGTTTATTGACACAGGCAACTCGACCAAAGACCGCCCGCCCTTCATGCGACCCTTCCACATTACATGGTTGCTAGCCCATTGAATAAGCACTACTCCATCCCTTGAAAGATCGAGTCCCTTGAGCTTCTTCAAATTACCAATCCTGGTAGGAAGATGAGTCAATGGTGTGTGCCCAAGGGCTAGGTACTCCAATTCAGTTAACTCGCCAATTGCCTCTGGTAGATTTGTCAGGTTTGTATCAGCAAGCGTAAGTGACTTTAGATTTCGCAGAGCTCCAACCGTATTTGGCAACGATACAATCGGATTGATAGATAGACTCAGTTCCTTCAATTGTGTGAGTTGGTCCAACGACTCCGGCAACGCGGTTAGTTTATTTTGGCTGAGGTCCAGTCTTTGCAATTGTGTGAGTTGGCTCAGCCACTCCGGCAGCGCCGTCAGCTGATTACCTGTTAGGTCCAGTCTTTGCAATTGTGTGAGTTGGCTCAGCCACTCCGGCAGCGCCGTCAGTTGGTTGTGGGAGAGGTCCAGCGACTGCAATTGTGTGAGTTGGCTCAGCCACTCCGGCATTGCCGTCATTTGGATATAGGCGAGGCCCAGCGACTGCAATTGTGTGAGTTGGCTCAGCCACTCCGGCAGTGCCGTCAGTTGGTTACGGGAGAGGTCCAGCGACTGCAATTGTGTGAGTTGGCCCAGCGACTCCGGCAGTGCCGTCAGCTGGTTACGGGAGAGGTCCAGCGACTGCAATTGTGTGAGTTGGTCCAACGAATCCGGCAGCGCCGTCAGATGGTTTTCGGAGAGGTCCAGCGACTGCAACTGCTTGAGTTGGCACAGCGACTCCGACAGCGCAGTCAGTTGGTTACGGGAGAGAGCCAGTCTTTGCAATCGCTTGAGCTGGTACAGCGACTCCGGTAGCTCCGTGAGTTTCTCTGAATCTTCTACGGCCCAATTGTTGCTTAGATCGAGTTCGGTCGCCCCGATCCGCCAGGCTTCCACGATTTTCTTCTCTGCTGCTCGAAATGCTTTGTCTTTTGCCATGAGCCGTGCCTCTAGGGTAAGCTATCGTCCGACTCGTCCTCCGCCGAACAATGATGATGAGTTTGTAATAGAAGTTGCCGTCTTTTCTTTTTTCTTTGCGTAAATTCTTTCTTTGGCAATGGGCGTGCTGTCAAGTTGCGCCTTGCTTGTCCCGGTCCTCAACCCAGGATCTTTCCGTTCTAGTTCTGGACATTGTTGCCGGGTGTGTGGCAGGCAG
>CAZOKZ010000016.1:0-67615 GCA_964580585.1 uncultured Candidatus Sumerlaeota bacterium
CGATTGATTACTTCCTTGAATTTATGATTCGTAATTTCTGCATCATGGAGGTGCTCTACTATCTTGGCCCTCAAAATATTTCGATGATCAAAAATATCGCACAAAGCAGAGATGCCGTCAGCAGCGTCCCCGCATTTTACGCTCTCATTCGATTTGCTCATCGTGGTATTAAAAGACGCGCTATTTTAGAATTTATCCAGAAACGATTAGATTTTTTTGAAGAATTCGAGTTGATTGGTTTACGATTCGCTCTAGATTTATACCCCTGTGAGAACCAAGCACTAACAAGCCGAATCCAACAAATCATTGACGATAAATACGGGCGGTTCAAAGATGACGAAGATACGCAGGAATTCATCAAGGCGTTATCAACCATTCGCCCAACAGCAATGTATGGCATGAAAACCACCCATTAGTTTTTTGGGTTCGTTTGCAAACGACTCACCAATTCCTCATACGAACCGGGACGGTTGCAGAACAATTCATCCGCAAAAACTTGAGCTCCATACGTATCAATCAACTTTTCGGCTTTCAACCACGAGAGCGAAAAGGGCAATTCCATATATATTCGCTCCTCACCAGTAACAAGCGATGTGTCAACGCTCGTATTCTCAGGCACAATGAATTCAAAATCTTCCAGGGGGATGTTTGTATTAACATTAATATCAGTAATTTGAATTGTTTCTATTTCTCTTGGCTCAACGGTTCGGTTTCCATATTTTTCTACTTGCCTGAAATCCGTTTTCTCCATGGTAAGAGGAAACCAAGCGCCTCCAATTAACTGATAATTATCGTAGCTTGTCTTGGATTTTAATATTCGTTCGCCGGTTTCTGAATGTTCTCGATATGTAACAAACTCTCCCACTTGATAACCATACTGTGGCAGCAGCGTGTATTCATCTCGGTCAGGCCAGGTGAAACCCTTATAATGCAAACTGCTTCGAAGAACAACGTGCTCGGGATCTCCATCCGATATCTCATATTGATAACGATCGCAATAATCGAGAAAGCCCTCAAAATCTATTTGGCCTCGCCGAATATCACTTCCTCCAATAATTGCCATGTGCATTATCCCCCAATCGAATGCAAATTCCGGACTCACCGACAAACTTCCCGGTTCCGTTTGTTCTTCATTAGGCGGATTGCCAGGCATGTAATCGTAAGAAAAACTGGGGCCTTGAAAGAACTGTGGAATTAGAACTCTATTTCCATAATCTTCGACGACATCCGAATTTAGCACACGTCGCTTATGTTCCAAAGGGACCCTTCTGCAACTATAGTATGTCCCATCCCACTTAATGGAAACTTCGCTGACAGATTTTCGCCACCCGTTATTCATCCTGACCAACTCTTCCATCATTCCTTTATCAAACGAAGGCCCAAGATGTTCATGACGTTTACTTGCTTCTTCTACCTCTTCTTGAAATTCCTCGTTTGTTAGAACCTGCTCCATTTTTTCCGTCGCCCAAGTTCCCGTCACTTCGATCGATTGAATCTTTCGGGCATTGTCATAGTGAAGTCTCAGAATATCTTCTTTCGTTTGTGCAAACATCGGAACGACACAAAAGAAAAGAAGACAGGTTATCAAGAGGGGTAAATAAAATTTTCGATAGGCCATAAGAGTTCTCCAAATCAGAGATTTACCACATAGGACGTTACAGCCAAGAAAATTCCCACACACTTTTGAATATTATTTGTTTTTCGCCTCTGCCTGCGGATGCGGCTTTTCCCCCTCGCAGGGCGTGCGTTTCCCACAGCATCCCTTCACCAAGGGCGCACCCACGGCGCAACGTTTGCACAATGTCTTTTTACAAACCGGGCACATGAGCAAATCGGTGAAGTTGCCCATGTGAAAGCAAAAGTCACAGGTGACGTATCTTACGGTCATTCCCGAATTTGCCCTTCGCCAAAGACGACCCATTTGCCCGTCGTCAATTCGCGCAATCCCATCGGCCCGCGCGCGTGCAGTTTGTCGGTCGAGATACCAATCTCGGCGCCAAAACCGTACTCTCCCCCATCGCTGAACCGCGTCGAGCAATTGATGTGAATGCACGCGGAATCCACGCGACGCTGGAACGCCATAATATTGTTGTAATCGCGCGTCACGATGGATTCGGTATGCTGCGAACCGTACGTGTTGATGAATTCGATGGCGTCGTCCATGGAATCGACCACGCGCGCGGCGATAATCAGGTCGAGGTACTCCATGCCCCAGTCTTCTTCGGTGGCGGGAACGATGTCCGAGCCAAATTCCTGCACGCGCTGGCAGCCGCGAATCTCGACGCCGCGTTCTTGCAACGCTTTGATCGCGCGGGGCAGGAACTGCGCTGCCACGGCTTTGTGCACGAGCAACGTTTCCGCCGCGTTGCACACGCCGGTACGATGGGTTTTCGAATTCACCACAATGCGCTCGGCCACGTCGAGGTCCGCGAATTCGTCCACGTACACGGTGCAGTTGCCGTCGAGGTGCTTGATCACGGGAATGATCGAATCTTCCATGATGCGGCGGATCAGACCCTTGCCGCCGCGCGGGATGATCAGGTCGATGAAACGGTCGGCTCTCAGCATCGCGCCGACGGCTTCGCGGTCGGTGGTGGGAACGAGTTGAACGCTGGCACGGGGCAGGCCTGCCTGTTCGCAGGCCTCGGCGAGCAATTCCGCCAGCACCATGTTCGAGTGGAACGCTTCGGACCCGCCACGCAGGAACGCGGCGTTGCCGGATTTGAGGCAGAGCGCCCCGGCATCGACGGTCACGTTGGGACGCGATTCGTAAATAATCCCCACCACGCCAATGGGCGAACGCATGCAACCGATTTTCAGCCCGTTGGGGCGCACGCGCATGTTTTCAATCTCGCCGACGGGATCGGGTAACGCGGCAATCTCGCGCACGGCGGTGATGATGCCGTCGATGCGTTTGTCGTTCAGTTCGAGCCGGTCGATCATCGCGGCGCTCAAGCCGTTGGCGCGCCCGGCTTCGAGATCGCGAGCGTTTTCCGTTTTAATACGGTCGCGATTGGCTTCAAATGCCTTCGCCATGTTTTCCAACGCCTGATTTTTCACTGCTGGCGGGGCGCCCGCCAACACGCGCGAGGCAGCGCGGGCGGCCTGGCCCATTTGGTCGATCATTTCAGCAATGGAAACATCGGTAACAGACATGGTGAACGACTCCAAATATTTACGGAATGAATCGGAAACATCGCGGAGTGTTTCCTTGTCAAAAAACGCTAGACGGGAAGCTTTCCCACCGCAAGGACGAGATTCAGATTTTCCTTCGCGGACAAACAACATCCGAAAAAAGACTTGGCACAATTCATGAAACATGATCTAAGGTATAGTGTTGATTGAAAGGACAAGTTGGCCTTCAATGCAACAATCGACAACAAGCCGCAAGCAAACCATGCAAAAACAAAAGGCGACTGGGTTGCATTTTCGACTTGATTGCCAACCCAAATCTGCATCAACTAGACGTCAAATGATAGACGCAAGGATCGATCAATAATGAATTACTCGAAAATCTGCTATAAAACATTGTCACTTCTCGCTTTATGCTGCCTGATGAGCACCGCGTTGATGGCGCAGTCGATTTCGTTCGATACGTCGTGGATCGATGATCTGCAAAATGGAATGAGCAAGGGCAAAAGCGAAAAGAAACCAGTCGTCATCTATTACTATAACAATATCGCTCGTCCCTGCAGCACGATGAAGGTGGAAACCCTGGAAGACTCCACGGTGCGTACGCGTTTGGAAGATTTCATCCCCGTTGCTGTCAACACCCAGGATTATCCGATGCTGGCCCAGGACGCGGGTGTCTTCAAGGTGCCCACCGTGGTATTTCGCGATCCGAACGGAAACGAGTTGGACCGCGCGATCGGCTTCAAATCCACGTCGGATTTCACGAAGTATCTCGACCGCGTGCGGATGGCAACGTCGAGCAGCGCGGGCAATGGTTCGGGAAGAGTAACCCCATTCACAAGCGCTGCGATCGATATTACAATCCCTTCTCAAGGCACCCAGCAGGTCAGCCTGACCGTTCCATCGCCCTATGCGCAACAAGTCACCCTGGTGGGCGATTTCAACGACTGGCGCAAGGACGCAACACCGATGAGGAGGATATCGTCGGGCGATTGGGCCGCGACGATTTACCTGCCCGAGGGAGTGTATGAATATAAGTTCCTGATGAATGGCAGCGATTATCAACCGAACATGAATTCGCCGTTCAAAAAGGCCGATCCCTATGGGGCCATGAATTCAGTGCTCATCGTGGGAAATCCAAAAACATCGCCTCGCATCAATGGTCGCCAGGTGACTTTCGTGATCTATCGCCCCGAGGCGAAGAATATCCAGGTGGCAGGTTCTTTCAACGATTGGAAAGAGTTCACGATGTACCGCAATCCGAAGGATCCGGCCATGTGGGGAGCGCGCTACACGCTCGAACCGGGAACATACACCTATAAATTAGTCATCGACGGCGTTTGGATGGAAGACCCGGAAAACTACACACTTATCGACGATGGTATTGGAAACCGAAACAGTTCCTTTACAATCAAATAATGCGCTGCCATGACCTGTTTTTGCGAAGCCCCCGGAATTTCCGAGGGCTTTTTTGCATCCAATTTCAAAAATCGGGATTTTCACCTTGTAGCGGTTTCAACGTCTCATCAAACTTCCTGATCATTTCCTAATTGTTTGCATGGCCGACGGAAACTTTTCTTTCTCCCCCCTTGTCAAAGGTTCAGTCGGTAATTTGGAGGGCCGCAAAAATGAAGGTTTACCCAGTCGGCGTCCGTTTCCGCCGCACCATTTTTTGTCTGATGCTGGCAGCTTTTGCCTTGCTGACAACTGTGCCGGTTTTGGCTCAAAATCATCCCGTTCGTTGGCTGAATAGGCTGAATGATGCGACCGCCGCGCGTAACAGTTCGCAAAAACCACAACTCATCTATTTTTACAACACGGTCGCTCGCCCCTGTGCCGTGATGAAGAAAGAAACCCTGGATAACACCGCCATTCAACGTCGTCTCCAGGACTTCGTGTGCGTGTCGATCAATACCCAATCCGACCCGAATGCTGCACAACAATACGGTATTTTCAAAGTCCCCACCGTGGTGATGCTCGATGCCAAAGGCAAAGAGGTGGACCGCGCCATCGGGTATAAAAATCAGTATGAATTTTCGCGTTATCTGGATCGTGTACGAATCGCCGCCGCCGAGGATTCGACGGGAAACAGCTCGGGCGGATTGGGGGCTTCGATTCTTCCCTTCAAGAATTCCGCGGTGGATATCACTGTACCAACCGATGGAACATATCCCATTACGCTCACATTGAACGCGCCAACTGCCAAACGGGTCGAAGTTCGAGGCGATTTCAACGACTGGCGCGATGGCGCTACACCCATGCGCAAGATCAGCAGCGGCGAATGGGTCGTCACAATCTATCTGATCGAAGGCGTTTACGAGTACTTGTTCCATATCGACGATGGAAACTGGCAGCCCGATGCGCGCAATCCCCTCAAAAAGGTCAACAACTACAATACGTACAACTCAATCATTGTGGTTGGAAGTCAAAAGACCTCGCCCATCATCAAGGGAAACGACGTGTATTTCATCCTCTATCGCCCCGAGGCCAAAAACATTTCGGTGGCAGGATCGTTCAACAATTGGGAAATCCTGACTATGTTCCGCAACCCCAAGGATCCCGCCATGTGGGGAGCCCAATATACCCTGCCCCCCGGCGATTACGTTTATAAATACGTCATCGACGAAGAATGGACGAACGATCCGGAAAATTACTGGCCAGTGGACGATGGTTCGGGTCACATTAATAGTAGTTTTAGCGTAAGGTGATTTCATTTCGTTCAGGTTGATCGGGAGCGCGGAGCGAGTCTTCGCGCTCCTTGCCTTTTTGAGACATATTCTCAACCCGAGACAATATGCATCTCTTGGCGAGATTCCTGCAAGGTCCCGGGTGACAGTCGAACAATAGCCGTAATCCACCGGAGTGCTCCCATGACAACCCGCACATTTTTCACCCAGGCGCTCAATCTACCCATCGAAGCGCTCAACGATTTAGACCTCGATTATTGCCTGGTGGATCAAAACCTCGATGTTCAAGAACGCAGTCATCGAGTGGCTCGAGTAGCGGGAAACTTCCATCTCAAGGAGCAACCGCTTCCTCTCAGCCAACTGCTGAAACGGTTTGGCATGGCAGCAGATGTGGTGGAAACCATGCAGGACGCCACCCGGCATGCTCTCGACGGACATTTCATGATCGTCGGCAAAGATTATCCGCTGTGGAATCTTACCCCGACACGTCACGTTTGGCACATGGTGGCGGCGCCTTCGATTCATGCGGCAAACACACCAAATGGTGCCGTGTTATTGTTTTTGACCAAAACGGAAGCCGACCGAATGCGCCAACGTTACGAGCGCATTCTGGATTCAACGCCAGACGGAATCATGATCATCGATCCCGACCGCCATGTGAGGGTTTTCAACCGTGCTTGCGGTGAATTGTTGGGACGCGATCCTGCCGAGGTCCTGAAATCTCACTGCCTGTGCGGCGACGTGGTTGGATGCCGCACTGCGGACGGAACGTCGCTCGCTTCGCAATTGTGCCCGGCGCTTGAATTGTTCCAAGGCACCCGTCAGCATGATATTCAGGAGATGCTCTGCCGAAACGCAAACGGCCAGGACCGATGGGTGGAAACCAATTACAGTCCAATTTACAACGAAAGTGGCCAGGTCGAGTTTGTCATCGGCATTATGCGCGATATTAACGAGCGGAAGAACCTGGAGGAGAAACTGCGCCAGACGGAAAAACTGGCTTCGTTGGGGCAATTGACAGCAGGCATCGCGCACGAAATCAAAAATCCGTTAGGCGTGATTTTGTCCTCCGTCGAGTTGATTCTGGACGATTCGCGTCCGCGAGAAATGCAAATCGAGGCTGCAACTTTCATCAAAGAGGAAGTCCAACGCCTCGATGAACGTATTCGCGCCTTCCTGCAATTCGCCCGCCCTCGTCCTGCACATCCAGAACCGGTTGTGTTGAATGGTTTGATTCGCCGTACGGTAAAAGCCTTTGGTTCGGCATGCGAGAACGTCGAGATCCAACTCGACCTTCAACAACCGGAGACCATCGTCCACCTCGACCCTGACCAGTTTCAACAAATCGTCACCAATTTACTGCTGAATGCCGTGGACGCAGCCGGTGATCCGGGCATGGTTTCGATTAAAACATCGATTACAAATAACCAGATCGTTCTTGAAGTTCAAGACAATGGTCCCGGTGTGAGCGAAGAGCTTCAGGGCAAGGTGTTCGATCCGTTTTTCACCACAAAAGCAAATGGCACGGGGTTGGGTCTTTCGATCGTGTACCAGATTTGCATCGCGTGGGGGGGGACGGTGAAATTGGGCAGGTCTTCCTTGGGCGGAGCGCGGTTTCAGGTCTCGATTCCCTACCATGCCCCGTTGGATTAAACACGTTCGGGAGCGCCCGCGGATGGCGCTCCCGATCTCTTTTCTCGTCAATTGGCTAAAAGGGATGGAACTCAGGGGGTTACCGGCGTGTCCTGGTCCGAAGTGGGACTTGTGGATTGATTGGCAGCGTTTACCGACTCGTTGAGTGAATCGGCATTGGGCTTCGGCTCGTTCGAGATAGGTGTGTTGGTAATCGCTCTGCCCGTTCGTTTTCTTGCTTCAATGATTGCAACGGGTTCTTCGCCCGGCAAGGGGCGGAAATTGTTGTCGAATCCATTTTCGTCTTCCTGGATCAACACGCCTTCCTTGGGTAGTTCGACCAGCCAGTCGCCATCGACCACATATTTGTAGGCGAAGGGGCGCTTGAGAAAAATGTGCGCGCGCCAGGTCCCATCCTCTCCCTTGCGCAGATTCAAATACCCCGGTTCCCATTTGTCGAAATCCCCTGCCACGGAGACCGATTCGACTTCGGGATCGTTCCATTCAAAGAGTTCGAAAATTTTCTGAGGGGGGGTGATCATTTCGTCCGCTTTGACAATCATGGCACTGTTGTATCCGCCAAGACCATCGGGCGCATATACGGGTCTCACGGGATCAAGTTCCCACTTGTCGGGTGTTCCGTCCGCAGGAGTAATCACCAATTTATACTGGTGCGCACCATCTTTGAGCGGAACATTGATCGTGTATTGCTCACCCGTGAATTCAAATTCATGAGTATCTGGAGCCCATTCATTGAACGAACCGGCCAGATGGATGGTGGAAATTTCATAATTGAATGCCGAGGGTGGGATCGTGATTTCCACCGCCTGCGCCGACATGCTGAGTGCTCCGAACGTCAGAGCCAGGAATCCTGATGGTACAAAACGCGTGAGTCTCATCCTGTCATACCTTCCAACCTGATTGATTTTTCGATGTTAGCACCTTTGCAAGGCCCATATTCCGTGAATTGCCCGCAACAATTCCGTCACCCGGGGCAAAAACGTTCGAGTGTAATAGACGGGGGACTGGAATTGCGAGCGTTCCTGTCGGAATTTGGTTGGATGAAGTGTCAAAACTACCCTGCAATCTTTCCGAAGGGTCTCAAATCTGTCTGCGAGTTGTCACGAAGATTATGCAGCGGTGATGTTTTTTTTCCCTCGCGATGCTCAAGTACCCTTTTCTGGGGGATTTTTCGCCTGTACCCCGCAGGCAAGGCTTGCGGCCCGAGGGGCTATTGGGTCCTGATAGGCACCCCCACAGAATTCCAACGCAGGGATTCGTTATGCGTAAATATTGGTTTTATTGGCTGGTGCGGTCTTCTGGCTGGTTCGTGACAAAAATTTATAACCGCCTCTCGTCCGAGGGAAGTCGCAATCTTCCCAAGGAAGGCCCCGTGCTGGTGGTGGCAAACCATTCCAGTAATCTGGATCCTCCAATTGTCGCCTTCAGTTTTCTGCACCGCCCATTGATGTTCATGGGCAAAGCCGAGTTGTGGGAAAAAAGGTGGCTCGGCAAAATAATCGAGGCATTGGGCTGTTTTCCAGTCCAGCGGGATGCGGCTGCCGATAAACGAGCCATTGTCAGTGCAATCCGTTGCCTGAAGGACGGCGAGGCGCTATTGTTGTTTCCCGAAGGCACACGTACTCCCGATGGCACAATCCAGCAATTTCATCCGGGGGCGGCCCGAATTGCTCTCGCCGTGCCCGGAACACGTATTCTTCCCGTGCGAATTCACGGTGCCTTCGACGCCATGGGAAGGGGCGCGGGATTCCCAAAACCCCGCAAGATTCGCGTTGTTGTCGGCGATGCATTTGATCCGAATGAAATTAAGGGCTTGCCGGACGACAAAAAGTCCTTGTATCAGGCGGTCACCGACGAGATGTTTAGAAGGATTTCAGCGTTGGAATAAAATCGAGTGTTGAACTCGGGACCGCGCGGCGGCCCACATCCGCCCCAAATTAACCCGGAACGGTAAAGCCCAAGGAGCAATTCTGAGATGAGCCCGGAATTTTCACAATCTCAGGAAGACGAGAACATGACTTCCACCAGCCACGACGAAAGCATGGTCAATACGGAAGAAACCGACGATACGGATCTTCAAAACGAAATTGAGCAGTTCGATGCATTGATCGATCAGCATCTGCCCGGCTCGCACGAGGACATTCCTCGCGGCGAGGTCCTCGAGGTGCCCGTCGTCGCCGTCAAAGAAGACGTGGTGCTTGTCGATATCGGCGGCAAAGCCGAAGCGATCGTTCGCCTCGACGAATTCCCCCTCATTGGCGACAAACGCGAGATCAGTGTCGGTCAGACGATCAAGGTGGTTCAGATCGGTCGCACGAGCGACGGCACGCCGCGACTCTCGCACCGCGAGGCACGTGCCCGCGAAGCCGAAAATTCGGTTCGCGAAGCGCTCGAAGCCGAAAAGCCCATCAAAGGCCGTATCAGCCAAATCGTCAAAGGCGGCGTCATGGTCGATATCGGTCTGACCGCCTTTATGCCTGCCAGCCAGGTGGACCTGTTCAAGATTCCGGACCTGAACGCCATGGTGGGTCAGGAAATCGAAGCGTATGTGATCGAGTACGATCCGCGCCGCAAACGCGCCGTGCTCTCGCGTCGCCGTCTGTTGTTTGAACAACGCGAGTCCAAACGCCGCGAATTCATCAACAGCCTGCAGGTTGACCAGAAAATCACGGGCAAGGTGAAGAGCGCTCTGGATTTCGGCGTGTTCCTCGATTTAGGCGTAATCGACGGATTCATCCCGCGCGAGGAAGTTTCTTACGACCGCGGCACGCATCCGAACGACATTATCAAACCGGGCGAAGAAATTGAAGTCAAAGTGGTGAAAATCGACGAAGGCACCGGCAAGGTGACGCTGTCGCGCAAGCGACTGGCTCCCGATCCCTGGGCCGACATCGACGACAAATATCCGGTTGGCTCGAAGGTCAAAGGTAAGATCATCGCCATTCAAAACTATGGCGCGTTCGTCCATCTGGAAGAAGGCATCACCGGCATGATCCACGCCAGCGACATGAGCTGGGCAACGGGCAACAAAAAGCCCGCCGATTTCGTCAACAAAGACGATGAAGTCGAATGCCAGGTGCTGGAAATCAACAAAGAAGCCAAGCGCATGTCGCTCGGTCTGAAACAAATTCAGATGGACCCGTGGGCCGGCGCGGAAACCAAGTTCCCCAAAGGCACCAAGGTCACTGGCACCGTAACGTCGATGACCTCTTACGGCGCATTCATCAAACTGGATGACTATATCGAAGGCATGGTGCACGTTTCGGATTTGAGTTGGGAAAAACGCATCAACCACCCGAAAGAGGTTTTGAAAGTCGGCGAAGAAGTCAGTGCCGTGGTGCTTAAGAACGACGCCGCGCAACGCCGCATCAGCCTCGGCATCAAACAAGCCATTGAATCGCCGTATGACGGTTTCATGAAAGATCACCCGATCGGTTCGGTCATTCAGGGCAAAGTAACCCGCTTCGCTCCGTTCGGCGCATTCGTGGAACTGGCGCCGGGACTCGAGGGCCTGATCCACATCAGCCAGATCGACGAAAAACGTGTCGAATTGCCCGAGAAGGTTTTACAACTCGGTGAAGAAGTGACGGTGAAAATCGTCAAAGCCGAGCGCAAAAACCAGAAAATCAGCCTTTCGCGCAAAGAAGCCATCAAGTCAGCCGAACGCGAAAACGTGAAAGCTTACATCAAGAAGAGCAGCAACGTTTCCGGCGGCATGACGTTTGGCGAATTGCTCACACAAGCGAAGGAACAAGCGGAAGATAAGGAATAATCCTTCTCCGTCCTTCGCAATAACCGCTTCGATTGTCTCCGTCCCCATGCACTGGGGACGGAGTTTTTTTGGGGACATACATTACTCAATCAGTGACGCGATGTATCGTTCATCGTCTTCATAAAGTCGCTTCGAAATCGAACGAAAAATCCGCTCACTGGCCCTGCGTCGATCATAAACGTTCAAAATGGCAACAGGCAACACCGACCCGCAAAAATCCCACACGCATTCAGGTACGAACCGTTCGGCACGCATTCGTAAACGGTGAAAAAACCGGTCGAGACCCGACGACAAATTACTGGGATAATCCTGAAAGAAATATTTCCCGCGTACCGCGGCCGCCAGATGGAAAATCACCCCACCATAAACGCCGGCCATCGTGTGATGATCGTTGTGTGCATTCGAGCGACGCAAGGCACACCATGACAATCCGGCGCGATGCAATGCATAACCGAATCCGATGCCGGAATGAATGGGCTTTTGCTTGTGCCGTGCGAGAAAATCCTGAAATTCCTTTGATTTTTGCTCTGTTTCGGGGATCCAGAACCGGGGACGGAGACGTTGATAAAACTCGGCGGTGAACACCATGCCCGCCGGACACGGACGCGCCATCGTATCGCCACATTCGGCTTCGAGAATCCCCACCAACGGATGCTCATCATCGAGCGATGCGATTAATTCCTCGGCCCATTGTGCACGAATGGGAAATGAATCCGGATGAAACGTCGCCACATGCGTCGAACCGTTGCGAATCGCTTCTTCGGTCAGTGCCTGCAGGTAATACGAATGTTCTTCCGCACCTGTCAGTTCGGTTGGAGCAATATCGCAAACATGAACATTCACATCGTTTTCGAGAACGGCGCGAAAACGCGGTTCCAACCGATGTACGCCCGCGTAAATCGTGTAAGGGACGGAGGTCCATCGATGAATGTATTCCAGGTGCAAATCGAGCAGCCGCGCGTTTTCTTCGCGCACCATGTACACCACAACGATGCCGAGTTTCATCCCGCTAACACCTTGCTTGGAGCAGCGTAACAATTCAAATAGGTACGAAAATCAAGGCGATTTGCGTCAAAGGCGACATCATTGAGCAAGAGCGGCTGGCCTTCCGCCACATCGCTTTTCAAGATCACATTCTCCGCCAGGCAAATCGGAACTCCAGACGGCAATTGGTGAGGGACGGTGTTTTCAATCAACCCATAACACGTGTGCCCGCCAATACCGTCCAACTCCGTCCCCACCTGTAAATCTTTCTTGGCGTAGGCAAATACATTGGTTTGAAAACCCGCCAGCGGCTCAAGCAACGACTTCCCATATGCAACATCGAACACGCATTGCATGGCCTCGACGTGACACAGATGATAGGGACGGTAGAATAAATAATATGGTCCATTACCGAGCTTGTAATACTTGAGCATTCCCTGCTGCCACGGATGATCGCATCGCCCGATGGCGAACACTCCCCCATCGGGTTCGGCGCCGAGAACGTAATCCACAATCGGCACGCCGCTCGCGCGGAAATCATCGAGCGGCAAGAGTTCCAACGCCTCACGCACATGACGCGCGCGCGGTCCATGCATACCCGTCACATGCGTTTTCATCCCGAGCGCATTCGCCAGCAGTGCCATCTCGATGTTGAGTTTTGTGCCATCGGTGTACGATGCACACATCTTGTAATCCAGGTTTCGTTTGTCGGCTTCGGGAATAATCGACACGGGATTGGCCGAACGGTCGAGGAAGCCCTTGATATTCCCGCCCATCACCAGATCGAACCCCCAATGCCGCAGATCGTCGATCAAGTGGCGAATCACGCCGTGCTGGTCGCCGTCGCAGCTTGTCATTGCCACGCCGTTTTCGCGCGCCATGCGCAGTAAATGCGGACCAAAAATCAAATCGATCTCGGCGTTCATCAGCACAAGGTGTTTGCCGTTTTTCAACGCCGTTTCAGAGAACTCAAGACCCGCGATAATGGCGCTGGTCGCTTCGATCAAGACGTCGATGGGTTCGCACGCGGCAACCAGGTCACCGTCCTCGCACACAGCCAGAACGCCCGCGTCAATCGCGGCGATCATCGTGGCGGGTGAATCGACAATGCGGTATTCAATCCCGAGCGATTCGATAAACGGCAGTGTTTTTTCGAGAGCGATTTCGGCGACACACAAACATTTCATCCCGGGAGTCACAAGCGATTGATACAGCAATCCCTTGCCCATCGCGCCCATGCCGATGATGCCCATTTCCAGGGGTTTTGTCGAGTCTGGGGAGAGAAAACGCGCCATGTCCTTTGTCCAAATATCGTGAGATGCTGCCGTAGTGAGTCTTTTCGCAAGCATCGAATTTTTACAAGCTTGAAAGGAGGGACTGCAAATGAAATATGGACCGGAGAAATCCGATATTCAATGTTCAGGAATTCGTCAACCGATGCCTAAGCTCATGAATCGGTGTTTGCACGACTCGGAAAACTGGGCGTCTCACTCAGGAGCAACATGCATCCATGCGTTTCAATTTCCACTGCAGCGCAATCATCCCTAATCCCAACACAGTTCCGATGGGATAGATGACACACATGATTACCGACAACACCATAACCCAGATTCTTCGGTCAGGACGATTTTTCATCGCCCACATACCCGATGCAAGGATTGCAAATGAAGTCAGCAGGAAACAAACAAAGAACAATCCATGTAACTCCAACGGAACTTGGTTCGCCCCTGAAAACCACGCCAGCAGAGAAGGTTCTGATGAATTGCTAAAAAGGAAATCAAGATATCCCAATGAACAGATGAAGAGAACGATACCCATTAAAATGAAACACGCGCCTGCGGTTCGGGAAACAAGTCGGTATGGATTTTCACACATCAGCGGCGATTCCTCTCATGCTTTAACCGCTGCTAGTTCCAATTTTGTGTCTCGTGCGTTGTTGCAACGTTGCTGGGCGTCGGGGGACGGAGCACTTCGACCGTCACGCGCGGGAACGGAAGGTCCGGGCAACGCAATCGCCCGTGCCATTCGGCTCCTCGCGCCAGCAAAAGCACCCGCGCCAGTTGAGCCCGCGCGGCGTCGGCGGTCTGAACATGCAAAACATGTTTGAGCACGTGGCGCGCTGCCTCGAAAGGTTGCAATTTTACGTTCACCGATTCGCCGAGCAAATCGAGCTGCACGCCGGGGCGTTCGCCGCGTTCGATAGCCGCTTCGCAATCCAGTGCATATCGCCGCACCGACTCGACCAACCGATCCATCGCGCGCAGCAACAGCACATATCCCGATTTGTCGAAATCCAGCGCGAGCGATTCGGTCATCCAGCGATCCGGCGGGCGTTCGCGCGCGTCCTCCTCGTCGTCGAGCCCGTCGATATCGGTCACGACCGAGGTACGCCAGGAGCGCAGGCGTAATTCTTCGTCGGCGAACGCCTCGGCCAGCACGTCGGAGGAAAATTTACGGCGACTGAGCAGGCTGTAGCTCGTCAGACAATCGGCCAACGCATTGGAATGCGCCGCTCCTTGCACCAAATCGAGCTGGGTTTTCAACGCGCCGTCCTGCAGCAAGTACCACTGGCCGTGCAGCGGGCGGAAATGGTCTTCTAAAAACCGCACGGGATTAGGAGGACGATGCGCGGCGGCGAATTCACGAAACGACGAGCGATTTTTCGGTCCAACGCCGTTTTCATCGGCGAGACGAGCCAGATGCAGCCAATCGAAAAAACGCGCCATCACGCCGTGGGTCGAATCGAGCGAACTGCCAATGCGCGCGCTCCAAAGCGCGGTCCAATCGGCCAGTTCGCGCGCGCGTTGCCGCATGGATTTGCGCGGAAACGCCACCAGCGACCCGCGCGAGAGCGACTGAATGTCCAGCAAAGGCAATAACCGGTCGTCGATGTCCTCGCGCCCGCTTGCCGCGATCAAAATGTCCTCTTCCTCGCGGTCGATCAGGTGCGCCCCCTGTCCGCCGAGCAGCAGCAAATACGGCGACGCCAGCTTGTCGTGCTCGAGCGCGGCAAATACCTGGCGGTGCAACGGCAGCAGGTCCTGGTACGCTTGGAAACTGGGCGCCAAGTCAGGCAAATCGGCCCCGAGCGCCAGCACCATCAGCGTTTGTCCGTCGGGCAGGGCAAGCGTCACCCACAACGCGCCTTCGAGCGCATCGCGCCGACGCGTGGGTAAAGCTTGCAACTCGTTAAGCCGACTCAGCCCCCAACCCAGGTGGCTGAGCTGGAAAAGGAATTGCTTCAAACAGGTTTCCGAAGACATCAATGGATCGTCGTCGCCCAAGGGTGAATTTCGCGCAGTGTAACCAGACGAGGAATACGGGATTGCCCCAGGTCGGCACCACCAAAAAGCGAACCGACCCTCAACGTTTTAATTGAAACCGGCGGCAACGTGATTAAGATATCGCCCGTGCTCCCGATACGGACACCCCCATAAGGACTCCCACGAGTGCGTCTCATCATCTGGATTGTATTTCTCGCTACGCTTGCTCTGATTTGGAGCCGCGAACTGCTCGCATACGCCAAGGCCCGCCGTTCCGCGCCCGACGACGATACACGCCTGCGACTGATCAAACGATTCCGCCGTCGTTCGTTGGGCGTATTCGTGCTGCTGCTGCTCGGCACGAGCGTGGATTTGTCGAACTATCTCGATCCCGTGCTCGCCCCCGAAGAAATGCTCGGTTACTACGGCATGTGCCTGATCGAACTCATCTGGCTCGGATTGATAGCCTCGCGCGACATCACCGACGTGCTGGAAGTTTACGCCAATTCACAGACAGAAATGACGATCCAGGCCTTGGTGGAAATCGAGCAGCAAATCGAAGCCGCCAAAGACCCCGACGAACGTAAGATTCCGATTTTGAAGTTCCCGGCGGAAGGGGGGAAAAACGAGAATGGCATTTCGCATACTTAACCGGGAACGGGCAGGAAATTCGACGAGCTCGAAGTGAAAGCAGGACACTGACAAAATGATACTTATTTTCATTTTGCAGAATGCATGGGGAGTCTAATATGCTTTTACCTCTACCAATTTATTCACTACTTAATTTGGCAGCCGTATCTGGTGCTGCATCACTGCTGTATACAATAAGAATGAATCGACTCTTAAAAGAGAAAGCTAATCGCCCTGTAAAAATTTTTGAACGACGTTGTCTGCTTCATTTTGGAGGATTTATGTATGTAGTGAGTCGTGATTTTCGCGATGCAGGTCTATTTAAAGAACATCCCAAATTGTATAATAGGCAATTTGCTGCATATTGTGGCTGGTGGGTATTTTCCATATTGTATATATTTTGTGCAGTTTATTTCTTAGACTAAGAATGTGATGTTTGAGTAGCGCAGAAAATTGAATTCCCTCCAGTGGTATTTCAATTGTTTGTATTTTGCCCGCGCCAAATGGTCAAATCGTGTTTGGCCCCATTCTCCAATCACTCACCTCACCGCAAATCGTTTCAGCCCCAAAAACTCCGCTTCCTTAATGGGTTGTTTACCCGTCGCGAGGTCGGCCATGATTTCGCCAATCAGCGGCGCGAATTTGAAGCCATGCCCGCTGAAGCCGACGGCAAGGCTGACGCGCGAATCGTTCGGATGACGGTCGATAATAAAGTGTCCGTCCGGCGTCAGCGAATACTGGCAAATGAGCGAATCCGACGGCACCAGGTCGCGTTGCTCTTCAGAGAGCAACGCGGGCGTCAGATATTTGCGCGCGAATTCCTCGACCATCGGGCGCACGATTTCTTCCTGCTCTTCGGCGCGGCTTTCCACGAGCATTTCGTCACCGGTGGAGAGCACGCCAACGTCCAGGATCTCGGGCGTGTTGTCGTGCCGGGCGATCTTGATACCGTCTTCGACGGTATCGCCGTTGTCGGGCACGCCATAATATACGCCGTTTTCATTTTCTGCCGCAAAGCAGGGAAAATTCTGGGGATGCGCGCGTTCAACGTCGGCGGGCATGTACCAGAAAAGCAATTTGCGCACGAGCGTCAGCTCGATCCCCAGGTTGGCAAGGATCGGTTTGGCCCAGGGGCCTTGCGTTAAAATCAAATGCTGAGCGTGGAATCGTTTTTCTTCGGTTTCGACTTCAACGCCTCGGCTGTTCGATGTCCAGTTTTCCACGTGACAGCAATCGACCAGCGTCGCGCCCTGGCTGCGTGCCACGTTGACAAGGGCATTTCGCGCGCGTTGGGCGTAAATATAGCCGCCTTCGGGTTCGAAGATGGCTTTCATTTCGGGATCGTTCTCGAGAGTGAAACCGGGAAAGCGCTGGTTGACCGAGGCGGCGGGAATGTCTTCGCAGGACAAGCCATGCAGTGCGGTGGCTTTACGCAGACCGCGAATTAAGCGGCTGTCTTCGCACCCAATCGAAAGCACGCCGCACATATTCAGCAGCGTATCGTCGGCTTCGGCTTCGAGTTCGCGCCAACCTTCGTAGGCGCGCTCCATCAGGGGAACGTAATTCGGGTGCTCGAAGTAGGCTTTGCGGATGACGCGCGTCGATCCATGGGAACTGCCATGATCGTGCAGGAGATCGAATTGCTCCAGTCCCAGGACTCGGATTCCGCGTTGGGCAAGGCGCCAGCAAACGCTGAGGCCCATAATGCCCAATCCAACAACAATCACGTCATACCGCTCGGGAGGTTCTGAATCGCCGGGCGATTCATTGCCGGTCATCATGCGCGCCTTTCTTCAAGAGTTATAGGTTCAACCTGATCATTCTTTTCTAACGGACTGGGGCGTTGTCAATCCTTGCTGACAATCTTTAAAGGTAAACAGAATCAAAAGCAGCGCCACAATTGCGCTCAACGGCATCGAAACACGCGTGGCGAATGGCAGGTGAAACGCGCGTTCAGCCCTCCAACGTCCGACAGGCAAAGCTATCGAACGTCCTTCGGATTCGAGGCGCTCGCCCACTTGATTTTCTGCCACAATGCGCCATCCGGGATACTCGACTTCCGAAAAATGCAGGGTCAACCCCTCGGCGGGCACCTCGATATCCAGCGCCTGACGGTCCGCCGTTCGTTCGACGTTTTGCGGTACGGCGTTTGGCAAACGTTCATCCAGTCCCGGCCACTGACTATTCGTCGAAAGCCATGCCCATCCGGCAGCGTCGGGATTTTCCCATATTTCCAGCAAGAATCCGGGAAACGTAAATTGCCCGGCGGGGCGCAGGCCCATGTCGTGCAGCCGTGCGCGGAATCCCTCGGAGCGAACGCGTTCGATATAAAGCAAAACATGCGTGGCGTTGTAGGCGTCGAGCGGCCAATCGCGTACCAGATCGGGAGCCGACAGGAACGCCCCCTGACGGCTGGGAGGATCGCCTTCGCGTTCGGAGAGTTGGCGAAAATCGTCCACGTAACTCTTCAGCGACAGCGGATAATATCCCCGCATCGATTGCAGACCAAACATCACGGGTCGATCGCAGGAAAGTTCACGCGTGAATTCGTCCGTAAAATACCCAATCATGGAATCGTCGTAAAATAATCGACCGCTGAGATGAGATTCTAATGATTCGACCAAATCGGTTGGCGGATAGAAGTAGGTCTGGAACTCGTTTGCCGCAATGCGGTGGTAAGGCGCTTCACTCGGCAGGTCGAAACGCGGAATATCGAGCGGAATCGGTGTGCGAAACGGCAGCCAGAACAGAAAGAGGTCCAATACCAACGCGCCAACGACCAATCCCTGTGCCACACGCGGTGCGAGTTTTTCCTTGAGCAACAAAACACCGCTCGCCCCCACCACCAGCACAAGAACCAAAGCCATTTGGACACTCTTGCCCGCCGTGCGAATCAAATGCGCCGCGATATCCGGATCTGCGGCGATGGGCATTTGATCGAATCCGAACCATTCAAGCGTCGGAATCAGGAACACATACAAAAACAGCAACCCAACCAGCGCGACTCCACTGGTGACCGACCAAACGATCACTCGACGGCGCGTTTCGTTTTCACGCGTTTCAATTGCGCGAACAAGCAATTGCGCCCCCCACGCCGCGCCATACGCAATGGTCAAAAACGTCCACAATTGCCAACGCGACGGCACGCGGAAGAGCTTGAAACCGGGAATGAATTCGTAAAGCAGCTTGTAAAGCGGCGTGTTTTTCCCAAGTCCCACCAGCAAGCCCACGACGAACAGCGTCAGCAATCCGACCACCCAACGTCGATCTTCGCGCGACAAGCCCCCGCCCTCCGGTCCACCTTTCCTCCAGCCCGCCAGCAACACGATGGCGGCAAAACCGGCTAAGAGTAATCCGACGATGCCCGGATAAATGTTGGATTCGTAAAAGCCTGTTTCAACAGCCCCCCAGTGCAAATATTCGTTATTTCCGGTCTCGAAAAACCCAGGCAACAAATCGGTCATCAGCATACGCGGTTCGAGTGAGCCGTCGGTCAGGTACTCCCAGCTTTCATCCGCGCCTCGATTGGCACCCAGCGAGGCAAATTGTTTCGAGGCATAGAGCTGCGGAAATACAACAATCGTCATCAACAATCCGGCGGCCATAAAATGCCCGGCGATTTTCAGTCGAGATCGCCAATCGCCCTCGAAAAACACCAGTCGAAGAATCAACCAGATGCCGAGGCCTCCCCAGGCGATGTGAACCAGTTGCGGCGCTCCGGCCAGGAACTGCATCGCTCCGCAAAGTGCCAGCGCTGCCGTTGCTCTCCGGTTTTCCGGCCCACATTCATCCGCAAAGCGCCAAATCCAGGGCACCCACGAGAGTGAATACGTAAAAATCAGGACTCCATTAACTAGCCGGAGTATCTGGAACCCGCCAAACATCCAGACAAATGCTCCAATAGCGGCGGGTAAACGGTCGAACCGCCGACGCGCCAGCCGATAAAAACCCCAACCACCGAACATGGTATGCGCCAACACCAGCCAGGTGGTGGCACGTTCAATGGGAAGGCCCAACCAGTAAAGCCAATTCGGCGGGTAAAGCACGCCTGCCTGCGTATTAGCGAAAAAAGGATAACCGGAAAAACTCGATGCGTACCAACCAGTGGTGAATCCCTCGCGCAGCCAATACGCGCGCAGGGGATAATCCTGGTTCACGATGTCGCCGCCGCAAAATACCACGCTGCCCCACACGGCACCGCCATGGAAGAGAGCCATGCCCAGCACCAACAGCCCAAAACCCAGGAGAACTGTTTTGATGGTGAGAGATGAGTGGGACGATTGATCGGGCACAGAGTTTTCTCGGAATGATTATGGCGGTTCGCACGATGTTGGCATTGCGCCAGCGAAAGCTTATCGTAGGGTGTCGTCTCCCGGGCGCAAGGTCATCCTCGCCCCGGACGTTTTCCGTTTTGCGAATCCACCGAAAGCCACGCCCATCCCATGCCGCTTCACATCGCCCTCGTTCACCATCCGACCGTCGATAAACAGGGCGCCGTGGCCGCCACGAGCGTGACGAACCTGGATATCCACGATCTTTCACGCGCCGGGCGCACATACGGTGTCGATGGGATGTGGATCGTTCACCCCTACCCCGCCATGCACCAGTACGTGCGACGGGTTCTCTCGCACTGGACCGAAGGCTGGGGCTCGGCGTACAATCCCACCCGGGCAGAATCGCTGCATGTGACCGAGTTAGCCGAAGATTTGGGGCAGGTTGCCACACGTCTGGAGGCGATGTATCCCGGTCGCGAGATCGTCTGGGTTGCCACAAGCGCCCGCAAAACCACCAACACGGTATCGTACCAGGAAATGCGGGAATGGCTGCACGACCCGAGCGACGAGCGCGTGTTTTGCCTGTTGTTTGGAACGGGATGGGGGTTGCACGCTTGCGTCCTGGAGGAAATGGATTATATCCTGGAGCCCATCTACGGCCCAACGCCGTGGAATCACTTGTCGGTGCGGGCGGCAGCAGGCATTATCCTGGACCGATTGCTGGGATTGGGTCGTCCCGACTAAAATTTTCGCCAACGGAATAAAACAGGTTGGGTATTCCGGCGAAAGTGTTCTACAATTATTTGATGTCCGGGAATTTGGACCACGATACGAAGGAGTTTTCATGGGTACGGATAGACCAGAACCACAACCCGATGCCCCAACCGAGGTTTCCCCCTCTCGGTTTCACGAACCCAAACGCGCGGGTCTGGACCCAGCCGATGCGGTGGATTTGGATAAACCCGAAGAGGAACCCAATGCCGAGTTGCGCGCCCAAATGCTTGAGGAATTCACCAAAATTCTCTCGGCAATCAACACGGCTAACAACCAGTTGCGCAAATTCGAACAAAACCACCCGGGCCTGGTGGCCCCTAATATTTTACGTGTCTGGGAAGACGGTCTGAAAGAGACCTCGACAGTCATGTTTCGCGAATATTATCGAATGCGCAACGAGCAGTAAAAACGGAAAGGAAGTATCAACATGGCGGATGAATTTTCCCGCGAGATCAAACTGGGTGACAAAGAAGCCCTTTCCGGCCGCAATGACTGGATGAAAATGCTCGAGGAACTGGAGAGCTACGAGCCTCCGGCGGAGGATGCAGCGCCCCTGGAAACCGAACCTGCCGCTTCGGCTGCACCGCAAACGCCTCCTCCTGCACCCCCTCAAGCAGCCACCCCCGCGCCTCCTCCCGTTGCCAGACCTGCGACACCGATTTCGCCTGTTCAAAACAAGGTCATACAAACGCCCCAACCCGACGCCCCGACAACGCCATCGGCGCCAGCACCGGCACCGGCTGAACGCAAACCTCTGCCAACGCGCCGTCCTTCGCCCAATATGAGTCGTTACGAGGAGCTGTGCAAAAAACCCTCGATGACCATCAAACGAGAGGATCTGAAAGTCATCGACGAGTTGTCGGAAATCCTCGGATCGGTCAACACCGCGTTACGCATGTTACAAGGGTTTGAAAAAACCTATGAACACAATATTCCCAAACAAAAATTCCGCCTGTGGGAAGAAAATCTGAAAGACACCGCGATGATTATGTATCGCGAGTTCCATGCGCTGCGCAACGGCAAGCAACAAAAGACCTACGACAAACGTTGCATCTGCACCTGTTGTCATGGGGTTTTTATGGTGCCGCTTCCCGATGGGCTTTGCGACGAATGCCGTTCGCGGAAAACAACGAAAAGCGCCGCCCCCTACTAAGCCCATGACGGCGATCGAAGACAATCTAAGCTCTATCCAACGACGCATTCATCAGGCCTGTGAACGGGCGGGACGCGCGCCCGAAAGCGTGCATCTCGTTGCCGTTTCCAAAAATCGCCCCATTGAACAGACCCGCATCCTTTACGATCAAGGCATTCGCGCATTCGGCGAAAGTCGCGTGCAGGAATTGCGCACCAAGGCGCCGGAATTCCCGAACGATTGCCAATGGCATATCATCGGGCCGCTGCAAACCAACAAAGTCAAATATCTGCCAGGGTTGGTTTCGTGGGTGCATTCGGTAGATCGAGCGGAATTGGTCGAAGCGCTCGAAACGCAATTCGCCAAGCGTAGCGGCGAACGCGTGAACGTGCTGATCCAGGTTAACATCGCGGGCGAAGAGCAAAAATCCGGCATCGATCCCAAAGAAGCCGCCGAATTGGTGCAACTTGCTTCGGAGCAACCGCATCTTGTCGTTCGTGGGCTTATGACCATGGCGCCATATACGGAAAACATCGAAGAAACCCGCCCGGTGTTTCGCGGACTCAAACGTCTCGCCACCGAAATCGAACGCGCAACCGGTGTGTCGCTCCCCCACTTGTCGATGGGCATGACGGGCGACTTCGAGGTTGCCATCGAAGAAGGCGCCACCATGGTGCGCATCGGCACCGCGCTCTACGAATAATTTCCCTTTATTCGTTCACCTCGAGTTGTCATTCCTTGCCTTTTGCACGACGCTGAAATTGGCGGATAGTCAGTCCATGCAATCCGTCCAGGGAAACACAGTGTCCAGAATGCGACAGGGGGGAGCTTTCCATGAAAAAGCGAACGGGTTTTACGTTGGTGGAATTGATTGTCGTCGTGGCAATTTTAGGCGTGCTGGCGTCGATCATGTTGGCAAATTTTCTGGAACTCCAAACGCGCGCCAAAACCGGCGGCGCTAAATTCAACATGGCCGTGACGGCGTTTGCCATGGAACGTTTCATGGCCGATCATGGCACGTATCCGCCAGTTTTACCTGGAACAAATTACGAGCAACGATACCAGCAACTGACTACGCCCATCGCTTACATTTATCATTCGCCAGACGATCCGTACGCCAAGGGAATCGAATCCGCCTCCAGCGCGTTCGAGACATTTGAAATTGTTACCGACCGCCATCCGTTTGCCAGTTTGCTTTTCGAGCATCCCCATGGGTGGGGGCTCCGCCAGCAATTGGCTCCCAACGCCCATTATTATATCGCCAGCCCGGGACCAGACGCCTTTCGCAACAATGCTTTACAAATCCCTGAACTTTACTGGCTGGAATACGACCCGACAAACGGTACGATCAGTTCAGGCGATCTTTTCCTCAGCGGCCCCGGAACCGTGTATCACGGCGGGTAAGCAGCGGACAATTTCCTTTACACCATAAGTTATTCTCCCGAGGATTTTACTCATTCCAATCGGGAGATATTCTTAATGGGTGCAACAAAACGCCAACTCGTTTGGCAAGGGATGGTTCTCTACCTTTTACCGATTCTTTTCATCAGCATTGGATGTCAGAAAAAAGAAGCCTCGAACGATTCTATTCCGAGCAGCATGTCTTCTTTTCCTCCCGATGTAGAAATTGGAAATCTGGCAACATTGCCTCCGGGCGTTAAAGATTTTTTCAAAACTCCATTCGTGGACGAATCTCAATATATCGTATATTCAGTCGCCCTCGATTTGGCTAACATCGCGGAATATACAAACAACGGAAAGTTTCCCGATCGAAAAGAGATAACACTTGCTGTCGATGAACTGGAAGGAACGGAGCACTGGAAACCTCTTTATGGTGTTCGCGTTCAGACACCTTCAATATCCGACCCCATTGTGTATAAGGTTCGTGTGGATAAGCCGATTTGGGATCCTGAACTTTATATGCCAATGGCAGAATTGCTCATCAAGCCTGAGTCGCACGATTCCCCGGAATCCTTTAACATTCAATTGATCAACGATTTTTTAGAAGGCGATATCGAACCGTATCGCGAGCAAAATATCCAGCTTACCAAACGACTGAATAAAAATTTCTGGGATTCCGAGGCGCACCTGCAAGCCGCATTGCTCCTTGAAGTTTTTGCTTTTTCCGACCACGCCTTTAACTTCTACGACTTGCGCGCTTCGATGCATCGAATCACCTCGCATTTATGTTTAGCGCGCTTGATTAATCCAGATATCGTGAACGCTCCGGAATTTAAATTCGCCCGTGCTTTCCAAGAGACCCTGATGGGCAATCAAGCCAACGCACTTGAATATCTGGATAGTGTCGAAAATCATCTTACCGGGCTGACTGAATGGACGCGCATTCTGAGAATGCACAACACATTGGATTATCGCATTGTCAAAGAAACATCAACTCCCACTTATCTGGAAAAACTGGAATACTTCTATGTGCTCGCGCGGAATTTCGGCGCGTTGGAAGCTTGCCAGCGCAATTATTACGAAGACATCGAAGGCGAAATCGAATGGGTTCGGATCGTCGTCGAAAACGATTATTCGGTCGGAATCGGACATTACATAGCCCCTCAATTGATACCCGTAGAATTGGATGATATTGCAGACCATTGTCTCGCTTTTAAGAATAAAGAACTCTCGGAAAAAAACGCCGCTTCGCTTTTAAACTTTTACCCAGAGGACAGTTGTTACGACGCCGAAAGCACGGAACTTGCTGTTCTCGGTTGGGGTTTATATGCCAATTATCTTCAACGCAATCTCTGCAATGCGATTTTTGAAACGCATGGATTTTACGAACATAAACTTGGCGACCACGACGCTGCGAAACAAGTCTCCATCCAAATCCAAAAATCGTTCAAAGGACTCCTGTACGATCCATTAATCAAGTTACGACTTTCTAATAATAAGAGTGAATACCAGAAGGCGATGAGAGATGCTTACGCCTACGTTCAATCGTATCCGGACCGCACGCCGACACTGGCCTGGCACACGTTATCCTATGCGAGAAAATTTTCTGAACTCTACACTCCATACGCTCACCCACATATCAACGAATGGCATAAACATAATCCGCCTCCGGGTACCGTTTACAACATGGAACCACGCTATTACCAACCGAGTCTGACGTGGAGGGATGACAAAGAATCGTTGTTCGCACAGCTTAACAAACGAGCGCCCTTTGACTATAAAATCATTCGGCATTATTTCGATTATCGAAGCAACGATCCCAGCTATGGAGAGGCTCTCAAATTAGTCGAGCCCATCCTGGATTACAATCCCGCTGCGAAATACGATCTGGCTCAATCGATGTTGGATTCGCCCGAAAAATACGAAGTACTTATGTTAGAAGCCGCAGAACAACTGCCGTTGCATTACGTTGAAATGGCCCGATATTTTTACGATCGCGAAGATTGCGAAAAAGCAGCTCACTATATCGACCTTGCCATTGATGCAAACACGGATGCGGTCCAGGTTTCTCACGCGATCTGGATCGGAGTAGAGTGCTATTTGGATTTGAATCAACCGAAGAAAGCCGCGCGAATCGCCGACTTTGGCGAGCAAGTTTATTCCTATGCAGGCTTGATGGCGAAGGGCACTTATTTGGACCGAACCAATCAAACCGAAGCAGCCATGGGAATTTACAAAAAAATCAAAGAACGCTATAGCGATTCAGACCCCATGTTACAGTACGCTCTCAAATGTAGTTTCAATACTACAAATAACCCATACAAAGAAACCCTGGAATCGGTTACAACCAGGACTTTTCCCCAAGGAATACAATCTTCCCCCCCACCCTCTAGTCACGACCCCGCCCCCAGATACGGTGTTATCGTAACAGGGGAAAATGCCGAAACGGAAAAAGTCGGCCTTCATAAAGGCGATGTGATCGTCTGGATAAATGGATATCCGGTTGAAAATCTCGATCAATACGCCTTTGTCCGATCCGTTTTGCCAGAAAAAAAGAACATGGAGCTTGTAATTTGGAACGGGAAAACATTCGAGCCAATCTCTGCGAATCCCCCGGATAAAAAATTCGGCGTGGAATTTAAGGACTACAGGCCATAATATGCATAGCAATCATTGAAATTATTGCCCTTGCTCACCGCAAGGGCTTCTTTTTATCCTGCGTTTTCTCGTTTGCGCCCACCCTCACAAGGACCTCGCCCCAAGTGACACCCGAAACCATCGCTGCACAGATTTCCAGCTTGATCGATCAAAAACGCGACGCGTTGATTGCCGATACGCAACGCTTGATTCAATTCCGTACGATCAGCGGAGGCACTGGCGCGGAGGAAGAAGAGTTCCAGCGCGAGGTGGCGGCGTGTTTCGCCTGGCTCGAAGAACTCGCCACGCGAATGGGTTTCGCCTTCCGACTGATCGAAGGCGTGGTGGGTGAAATCACCTGGCAGCATCCCGATCCCGACGCACCTTTGATGATGATCGCGGGACATATCGATGTGGTGTCGGTAGGTGGCGACTGGACGCATCCACCGTTCTCTGGCGAGATCGTGGAAGGCGAGCTTTGGGGACGTGGCACGCAAGATGACAAGGGCCCGGTGATGCAGGCGCTCTATGGCCTCTATGCGGTGAAGGAATCCGGCATCGTCCTCCCCTGTTCGGTGCGTGTCGTCATCGGCACCCAGGAAGAAACCGGCGACTGGACAGACATTGCGCTTTATCTGGAAAATGCCCCCATGCCGGATTACGCGTTCACTCCGGACGCCGATTTCCCAATCATCAACGGCGAAAAAGGCATGCTGTCGGTCATTGTTGGCGCCGATTGGCCAAATGAAGGTCTGGACGAAGAAACGGGTCTGGAATTCGTTTCACTGGTTGGCGGCGAACGCGACAACATCGTACCGCGATTGTGCGAACTGACGATCAGATTCCCAAAAGAACATCGTTCCGACGTGATGAAAGAACTGGTACGAACAACGACCCAGTATGTGGTCGATCACGAAGGCGCAAACGTTACGCTGCAACCCAATCGCGAACGCGAAATCGGTCCGGATCGCTTCGAGTCTGCGGTATCGTTCCTGGGCAAAGCCGCCCACGCCAGCACTCCTGCCGAAGGCCATAACGCCATTGTCGATGCGCTGGATTTCATCAGGGACATCGAGACGTTGCCACTGACGCTTCGCAAATTCGCGGCATTTGCGTATTTAGCAGGATCGGACACAACAGGTGCGAACCTGGGCATCGATGCCACGCATGATTTCATCGGCGATACAACGGTTTGTTTGGCCATTGCCGAAATCCGTCCGACGGGTGGACGTGCGGTGCTCAACATTCGCCCCACCATGGGCTCGATCACCGCCAATGTGGTGGCGAAAATGAAACAATTGGCGGAACAATACAGTCAACAATTAGGGGTGGAAATCACCGTTGAACAGAAGGGCAAAGCGCTCGACGCGATTTTCCTGGATCCGGAAAACCCCAAGGTTGCTCCATTTATCCAATCGTTACGCCAAGGGTTTGAACTCGTTACGGGTCGCCCAGCGAAATTAAAAGCGGTTGGCGGCACAACATACGCCAAAGCTTTCCCAAACTGCTGTGCCTTTGGCCCTATTTTGACCCCAGACGAACCAAGCATCATTCACCAACCGGACGAACGCGTCCCCGTGGAATCCATTATTCGGAACGCGAAAATATACGGAACCAGCATCGGGTTAATGGCTTGTAAAGAATGAAATGGAACGTTGAAGGCACGAACAAAAAATAAATATAGAATCGTTGCCCCCAGACTGATTCTGTTTCTTAATCGCAACCCGGTAAGCATTTTACTTGCCCTGAGACGTTTCATCGCTTGTCTTGAGGTTGGAACATTTCTTAAAGATGAGCCATTTGTATTCGTACAATTGTTGAGTATATGACAACTGCCACACCGCCATCGATTCCTCTCAATATACTTGTCCTCGATGACGAGCGATCCATCGTCGTCATGCTGCAGTATATCCTGGAAAAAGAGAACCACAAAATCGTCACCGCTTCCGCCATTCGGGAGGCCAACGGCCATCTAAGCGCCCTGCATCCGGACGTGGCAGTGGTCGATGTTTACCTTGGTGACGAAGACGGCCTCCAATATGTGCGATCGTTGCGCGAGCGGTTCGGCGGCGACCTGGGCATTATCGTTATTTCCACCGAAGATACCGAGACATTGGCGAACAAAGCCCTGGATTCGGGGGCGGATTATTTCCTCTCCAAGCCCATTGCTCCGGCGGCACTGCTTTTGACGGTAAAGAAGCTCGGTGAACTGCGTTCCGAACGCCAACGCGTGCTCGATTTAGAACGCGAACTCGATCGCTCGATGCGCGATACCGCGTTCCCGGAAATCGTCACCAACTCCGATGCCATGCGCGCAGTCTTGCGACTGGTGGAAAAGGTCGGACCGCGTGATTTGTCGGTTTTGGTCTGCGGCGAAAGCGGCACGGGCAAGGAATTGCTGGCCCGTGCAATCCACAATCAAAGTTCACGCCGAAACGGAAATTTTGTCGAACTCAATTGCGCTGCTTTGCCCCCCAACCTGGTGGAAAGCGAGTTGTTTGGTCACGAAAAAGGCGCCTTTACCGGTGCCATTGCATCTCGCCCCGGGAAAATCCAGATGGCGTCGGGCGGAACGCTTTTTCTGGACGAAATTGGCGAATTGCCGCTGGAAATCCAGCCCAAACTGCTTCGTGCACTTCAAGAAAAACGTGTTATTCCCGTTGGTGGCAAGGAACCGATCTCGAGCGATTTCCGCCTGATCAGCGCAACGAACCGCGATTTAGTCAAGGAAGTCAAAGAAAGCCGATTCCGCGAAGACTTGTTTTACCGAGTAGCGGTTTTCCCGATCAAGATTCCCTCGCTGCGCGAGCGCATGGAGGACCTCGACGTGCTGCTCGCCCACTTCCTGCGCCAGGAAGGCCTCGGCCACGCCCGCATCTCGCGTGAAGCACTGATGGTGCTGCACCAACACCAATGGAAGGGGAACGTGCGCGAACTGAAAAATTTCGCCCAAGCCATTCCACTGTTCAGCGAAAACGGCGTCATCGACGAAACCAGCGTCCGGGCTTATTTTGGCTCGCGTCTCGAAGGTAACTTGTTCAGCGAACCCATGTCGCCAATCGACAACCGTCCGAACCGCCCGGTGCGCAAAATCGAAGAATTGCAGCATGCGGAAATTCTCTACGCGCTGTCGTTTTACAAAGGAAATGTTTCAGAAGCGGCACGCGCACTCGGCATGGGTCGCGCCACGCTCTACAAATACATCAAGCGGCACGACCTTCAGGTGCAGAACGGTACCTGATCGCGTTATTGATCGATCGAAGGGTCTTCCAATCGGAGCGTGGTGCCGATTTCCGGGTTATAAATAAACCGCACCGATTCCCAACAACGACAAATTGCCAAAAGCCCCAAGCCACCGGGCGATACATGGCGAATCATCTCCTCGCGGTTCTTCTCGAAATCCAGGTCCTGGCTGTCGCGGCTATAAAGTCGAACCGTGAAGGGATCCTCGATCACGACCTCGATACGTTGATCGAGCACCTCGGCCAGCAGGGTTGGATTTTCCACACAAGGATACTGGTACGGCGGGGTTTGACCGCGTACCATCAGGCCGCCGCCGGGGTCTTGAATCTCGATCGCCACGCTCCGCAGGTCCTTTTCACTGCGTGTGCGTAAGAACGTCAGCGTGGCAAGGCGCAAACGACCCGAAACCGGTTCCTGGTGCAGGGCGTTGCGACAGGCTTCGGCCACGGAAAGGCGCACGATCAGCGCCATTTCCGGCGTCACCGAAGCGCTATCCGTCAAAAACGTCTCGCACAATCCTTCCAATACGGCCTGGGAATCGGGCACGCAGGGAACAGTCAGGGTGTAAATGATTTCCTGCGTTTTCATCATTTAAACGACTCAATTGCGGCTTCTTCCGTCTGAAACAACTCGAACAAACGGTCAAGACGCATCAGTTGAAATATGTTCAGTAACGATTCTTTCAAACAGCACAGGCGGATGTCGCCTCCCGAGGACGTGGCGCGTTTGAGCGCAATGATCAATGCCCCGAGGAACGAACTGTCCACGTATTCGACCTTGCGAAAGTTCAACACCAACCGACAGTGCCCTTTGCTCAATTGGTCGAGAATACGTTCCTGAATTTCATCGTTTTCATGCAGACGAATTCTCGGCCCTGGAACCTCGATCACAATCGGGGAGTCTTTTTCCGCCATGGGAAGCCCTCTTCCAAAAACACACTGGCCGTAATAAAAGCGATGCTTCGATAGTCGAAGAAAGATTCACGCCATTTGATCGGCCAGGACTATGTTTTTTACTGTACTGATATTTCTAAACTTACAATTCTATGACCGCTCCAAACCCAAACAAATCTCGCTATTTGTCTCCAGACGATACGACCCAAAGTTTCCGAACGAGAATTGAATTTCGGATTACTCGGTGGATTCTTCCGTTTCTTCTGCCGACAACTCGTCGGAATGCGGTCCCTCTTCCATCGAATCGCTGGAGGAAGCCTCTTCCGGCTCGGGCGAAGCTTGTTTTGGCGCTTGCACGGCAACTTCTTGTATATCCCTGGCCGGAATGACAACTGGAATTACACGTTCGTCCGACGAGTTTGCCACCGCGGACCCACCCGGGAGCACATGCAGCAGGATCAACCCCAGGATTTTGCCTTCGTCGTTGAAAATTGGCGTGCCCAATCCACCCGAGGTCAATTCCGAGCTGGGGATGTAATATTCCCGCGGGCGAGTCACCACCCCCTGGATTTCACCCGTCATTCCAACGTGGGTCCGACGGGCAATTCGACCCATGCGAGCAAGGCAAAATACCGGATCGAGTATTTGAGCCGTGTCATTGTTCTCGAGATCGATGAACGTCATTGGCGATTCGGGTTCTTCGAGGGGACGGAGGAACGCCAGGTCCAAATCGTTGTCGCGCAGGACAATCGTGGCGGGAACTTCGCTATTGTCGGACAAAATGTACTTCAGACTCTTGACGCGGATCGTGTATCCCATGTCCTCGCGCCCCGCCTGCATGCGGTCCCACAACTGGCTCTGATCAATCGACGAAAGTGCCGCCACCACCAGGCCATCCGATCCGACGACCACCCCCAAAACCTCGGACTTTTCCTCCTGCTCGTCCTGGCCGCCGCCATAGGAAATTTTCGTCTCCGTCACCACTTCGAGCGTCACGATGGCTTTCGACTTTTCCTTCAACGTCTGGCGCGCCGTTTCACGCAAATCCGCCCGTACCAGGGACGGAGCCGTCATCGAAACAACCAGCAATGCCATCATGATAATCGTGCTCATCCCACCAAACACTCGATTGCTTTTCATCCTAATCATCCTTTGCGTCCCGTGTATGTTTTACAATCCATCCATTAATGACATGCACTTACCAGAACGGTTCCATTTCCAGAAACAAATTCTGCACCCCGCGTCGCACGCGGAAAATCACATAGCGCGGTTTGCTTTCGTGAATGTCTTTCATGATTTGTTCGACGTCGGCGAGCGATTCAATCGGCTTGCCATCGATCTCCAAAATCACATCGCCAACGCTCAACCCACCGAGCGACGCCCATCCGCCATCGACCACGGACTCGGCGAGCACGTTGACCTCCACGTCCTTGGTTTTCGGGTCCTGACGATCCTGGTAAGTGGCTTCCTGAACGACGAACTCGAAATCTAAATCGCGGAATCGATGCATTTCGCGGCTGCGTTTCGGTGACGAAGCGAGTTCAGCGGAAACCGTCAGTTTTTCTCCGTCCCTCAAGACGTCAAATTCGGGTTTCGATCCAATACGGTACTGGCGCACAAGGATATTGAACACTTCCGCGTCGTGAATCTGCGACGCTTCGATCACCTCGCCATCCATGCGCGTGACAATATCACCGACCTCGAATGGAAAGTCCTCTGGTTTTTCGTCATACACGCGCGTGACGCGCACACCTTTCACTCCTTCGAGCCCAAGCTGATCGGCCAGTTCCTTGGTCAACACCTGCGTTTCCATCGGTAGCCATGCTTTGCGTACTTCCACGCCTGGATTGTCCAGCTTGTCGATGCCGACCTTCACCACGGTCAGGAAACTTTCCCCGTCGCGTTCAAACTCGACCAAGGTGGAGACCAAATCATCCTGGTCTTTCATCAGTTCATTCGTGATGGCGTTGAAATCTTCGACATTCGTCACTTCGCGATCGTTCACGCGTGTAATCACGTCGCCGCGCCGAATGGGTGGCTTGGCTTTCGCAATGGGACCGCCAGAGCTGGCCGAGGTAACGAGAATCCCCGTCGAAGATTCGCGCGCCAGACGAAGTTGCGTAAACACCGAAAGGTCGCGCAACGTCATCCCCCACTCGCGCGATTCCGACTCGGGTGGCGTGGCGGGCAGACGACGCTCGGGGGTGATTTTCAACGTTTGCTGTTCTCCGTCCCTCAACACCTTCAACGAAACCGTGCCATCGATCGGTAAATCGGCGATAATATTGTTGATCAGTGGAATGTCCTCGTAAAATTTCGCGCCGACCGATTCGCCATCGATTTCCAGCAACACGTCGCCGGGCAAAATCCCCGCCTTTTCCGCGGGTGAATCTTTGAGCACCGCGCCAACCAGAACACCGCGATCAAGCGAAGACCCCTTGAGAAGCGGCTGGAACGCCATGCCCACATAGGCCCGATCCATTTCGCTTTTCTCGATAATATCGAAGGCAACTTTTTTAGCCAGGTTACCCGGAATCGCTCCCGCCAAACCATAGCTGATTTCGTTTACGCCGATGATCTCACCGTCTGCGTTCACGAGCGGTCCGCCCGAGTTTCCACCATGAATTTCCGCGTCGTGCGCAAACCAGCGAACCAACTCGCCGACGTTTTCGCCATCGAGCGTGAACCCGCCTGAACGAAAAATCTGGGGAATCACCATGGCGGTGTTGCTCATGACGCCACGCGTAACGGACTGGGAAATTCCGAGCGGGCTGCCGAGCGCAAACACGGTATCGCCGACTTTGACCGAATCCGAATCGCCAAATTCCGCCACCGAAAACGTCATCGGCTCGTCCGGCGTCAATTTAATCACCGCGATATCGGTTGCCGCATCCGTCCCAATCAACACAGCGGGAATTTCCTCGCGGTTGGGCATGGTACAAATCAACCGCACGGCTTTGCCCGCCACGTGATGGTTCGTGACAATATGACCCTCGGGGGTAATGATCGCCCCGCTGCCCGAGGCCACGAATTTCGACTCGCGCCCCTGGCTGTAATTGGGTTCCACCACCTGAATGCGAACCAGAGCGGGTTTCACTTTGCCGACAACCTTGTCGGTCAAGTGCTGCTCGGCTTCAATTAATTGATATTCCGTGGAATTACCACTCATCGATGCGCAGGAAACCAGCAAACTGCCCGTCACCGTCACCATCGAAACAACTCCGCACCAGCGCCGAAAAACTCTCATCCGTTGATTCATTCTATCCTCGTTGGAAACAGAAAATACCCCGCCCAAACCCCTTGGCGGTGAAAAGCGAATTCACTATCAAGCAATATCGGGACCGCCAGCAGATGACAGGTACGTCGAGAGGTCAAGGAAAGGAAATGGACCCGGTAGGTTGAGGGAGAAACCTGAAAAGCAATAATATTGACGGGATTTACAAGATCAAAAGGATGGATTCCAATCCGATTTGCGACCGTTTAATTATCCCGTCTATCCTGGCAATCCTGTCCCAAATCCGTTCTTCCTCTTACATCATCGCTCCAGATTTTTCAGCAATGCTTTCACCGATGTCACCGGTTGTTTGCACGACCGGTTTTGACAAACATAAGCGGTCGGCGCGTCGTCGATGGGAATTTGTTCAACGGTAAACGGCGCAAGTTTGTTAATTGTTGCATTCTCCCCTGAAGGACGATGCAGCAGCACCGCACGGGGCACAAACCGTGTGCGCACTGCCGATGCCATTGCGCTCAACGTTTCGGCGCCTCCGTCCCCCGCAAGGACGATCTCGCTGTTCGGCCCGAGCGCGTAATCCAACCCGATCATCATCTGCGAATGCCCGAGCGGACTTTGCTCGATGGCCGCGCTGAACGCTGTCATGGATTGTTTCGCGCAGCGCGCGAGTTCCTCATCGCCCGAAATAGACGCCAACCGCAACAGGTTGCAAATTGCCACGGCGTTGCCCGAGGGAATCGCCCCATCGTAAGCGTCCTTCATTCGCACCAGAAGCTCTTCGCCGTCGTCCGCCGTTTGAAAAAAACCACCGTGTTTGTCGTCCCAGTAATGATCGAGCATCATGCGGTTGAGCGCGAAGGCTTCCTGTAAATAACGCGCGTCGAACGTCGCTTCGTAAAGCTCGATCAACCCCCATGTGAAAAACGCATAGTCGTCTAAATGCGCGGGCAGACCGGATTGGCCCAACCGCGAGCGTTTCAGCAACCGACCATTTTCGTCGCGCATTTCCGCGAGCACAAAATCCGCCGCCCGGCGTGCAGCGTCGGCGTAAGCCGAATCGTCGAGCGCTTTTGCGCCCTTGGCCAGTGCCGCGATCATCAATCCATTCCAATCGGTCAGGATTTTGTCGTCTTTGTACGGATGCACGCGTTTTTCGCGGGCATCGAAGAGTTTCACGCGCGCCAATTCGAGCCGCTCGCGCAACGCGCCTTCTTCCATCTCCAGCGATTTTGCCGTTTCGGCCAGGCTTTTCTTCAAATGGGGAATGCTCTCGCCCGGTTTAGCGCCCGAGGCTTCGTCGTAAAAATTCCCCCCTTCGACAATACCGTAAATTTTGTTAAAGAGCGCACCGTCCTCCGCACCCAACACTTCGACAACTTCTTCCGGCGTCCACAGGTAAAACTTCCCCTCGACGCCTTCGCTATCGGCGTCCTCGGCGGAATAAAAACCACCGCTCGGCGCCGTCATATCGCGCATGACATACTTGAAAATCTCGCGCGCCGTTTGTGCGTATTCGGGTTTGCCGGTGACTTGATACGCTTCGCAGTACGCGATGGCTTGAGTGGCTTGGTCGTAGAGCATTTTCTCGAAATGCGGCACCAGCCAATGCTGGTCGGTCGAATAACGATGAAACCCGAATCCCACGTGATCGTAAATGCCACCGCGCCGCATTTCCACGAGGGTTTTCTCGACCATGTCGAGCGCTCGCTGCTGACCGACGCGGTCGTGATACCGCAGCAAAAAGGACAAGTTGTGCGGCACGGGGAATTTGTTCCTTCCACCGCCGAATCCGCCATGCGTTGGATCGAAACTCATGCTGAGTTCTTCGTACGTTTCATCCAGATGCGCGGAGTTTAACATTCCGCCCGGCGCGCCGTGACCCAGTCCCCCAATGTGCTCCGCGATTCTATCCGCCGACTTGACAACATTTTCATGATCGGTGTCCCACGCGTTTTTTAACGCGGGAACCAGTTCCATCATCCCAGGCCGACCGTATCCGCCGTGCTTGGAAAAGTAAGTGCCCGCGAAAAACGGCTTTTTGTCCGGTGTCATCACGACGGTCATCGGCCAACCCCCCTGGCCCGTCATGGCCTGCGTCACCGTCATATACACCTGATCGATATCGGGGCGTTCCTCGCGATCCACTTTGATACAAACAAACGCCTCGTTCATCGCCGAGGCGACCTCTTCATCCTCGAACGATTCGTGTTCCATCACATGGCACCAATGGCATGTTGAGTAACCAATCGACAAAAAAATCGGCTTGTTCTCCGCCTCAGCCTTCTTAAACGCCGCTTCACCCCACGGATACCAGTCCACTGGATTGGCGGCGTGCTGAAGCAAATACGGACTTTGCTCGAACACGAGGCGGTTCCAATCCGGCCCACCGTCGGGTGGCAGGAGGGCGAGCGCCTCGGGCGCGGGAATTGTTGGGCGTTCGTGCGTATTGGCGGTTTGGCTCATGGAATTTCTCGGAATGGGAATCAGCACGCAAAGGATCAACAACGCCCTCGTCGATAACCGAAAACGATGGGCTTTGGATGAAGCAGTCATCAATTTCTCGTAAAAAGCGATGGCGAAATCCGACTTCGGCGATGCTTTCGCTCAGAGGAGCAAGTCCCGTTCCCGATGGGTTTTATCCACGGAAGGGACAGAATTCATTTTGCCTCTGTGGCAAACTATTTATTCCGACCGGTGATCCCGAATTTTCTGGAACGCGTATTGAGTTTGACCACTGCCTGTTCGGATTTCCGCGAGCAGCTCCCACGTTCCCTCTGGATCAAAAAGCGCCTTGTACAACGCCAATTTCTGCGCGTGTTCGGCAGCCAGCGCGGGATGATCCGGTGGCGGATATTCACGCACACGGTTTACCACCAGACTCGACGTCAGCAGCACACTGCCTACCGGAATCGCGGCGTCCAGGTCCTCGTGACCCGGCTCAAGCCGCCATTGGTCGAGTACGATGACCTTGCGGGCGCGTGGAAGAATGGCGTCTTCCGGTGCGTTTTCCGGGGGAGGGTTGTCGTCCGACCAGACCTTGGGCGTGTAAGCACCGTCGCGGAAAATAAGTGCGTTGGGGGAAAGATTCTCCGCAAGGGTCTCACGCATCAGGTCGCGGCTGTCGCGTCCAAACGCCGGTACGTTGTTCTCCCCACGGCCCAATGGTGAAAGACGAGCCCAAATAATCGCAGCGAACAAGATCAAAACGATAACATTCAAGGATCGCCAAAGCGTCCACTCGCGCATTGCCATCGCCAATCCCCACCCAAGCGCGACAGACATCGCGGGGATGGACGGATACCAGTAATTCGGGTCCATGCGCACCCAACCGCCGACAAAAACCCAGTTCAACGCCATGACCGCGAGCGGCAGCGTGAGGATTTTCACCCCGAGCGGCGAAATTTCGGCGGCACGTTCAGCGACCGCCTTGCTTTTCCTCCGCAAAATAACCCAAACCGCGCCGGTCACCGCCAAAATCCATCCTGGCTCGTGCGTTGCCAAAAATCCCAAAACTGCCAAATGGCCCGAATTATTCGGCCCCATGCGTGGCGTCGCCACGAATCCGCTTTCCCACAAAACCCCACCCATGGCCTCGCCCGGCACCAACCACCACGTCGGCGTCAGGAGCAAAAACGTTCCCACGCACGCGCACCCAGCCAGCGCCAGGTGGCGAAATCGCTCGGCAAATGGGCGCTCGCCCGGACAGGCAATCCACGTTGCCGCGATGATGGCACCGACAGAAAAGACACCATTATACTTAAAGGCCCCCGCCACGCCCGCACACACACCCGCCGCGACAAGAAGCTTCAATCGACCCGATTCCGCATAGCGAAACGCCAGCGCCAACGTCGCCGTCACGCCAAGCGCCATGGCTTCTTCCGGCAAACCATAGGCGGCGTATTGAATCGCCACCGGCGAAAGTAAGTACCCCAAACAAAGGACAAACCGACGGAGCGGTGAGGCATCGCGCCCGAACTGCGACCAAAGCATCCATAAAACCGCCAAGGAGAAGACCAGGCTGAGCAAGCGATTGCCCAGGACAAGGTCTTGTGAAACCAGTTCTGCCTGAAGTTGCGCCCATTCGGCGGGCGACGTGCCCGCTTGCCACCCCCCAATGACCGAAATCGCGCCTGTCGCCGGAACCGCCAGGTAGGCAAACAACGGCGACCAATCGAACCAGGGCGGGATGATGGTACGCTCGGAAACAAAATGAGACACGGCACGCAGGATATGAACTTCGTCCTGAAATATCGCCGAATCCAGGCCAGGCAGGCGCAAACACGCCCATAAAAAAACGATTATCGCAAATTTCCAGCGATCGTGAATCGAAGAATTCGAGTCATAAAAGGTCGGTTGAAAAATGTTCGCCATGGATGCCCGGGCAGAAAAAATATTTCATTGGAACGAAAAGTCTTATGGATTCCGGCTGGAGCAGACGCAATGGATTCGAGAACGACAGCCGCATTTTTCAGGGAGTTTACAGGGTCTCGGCCCCCAGGACCGAACAATAAGCGTAAGATTTTAAGCTAAAGTTTTCAAATTCGCGCTTGCTTCATTTTATTTCTTCGGAAATGATCATCCGAATCGTGCACGCATTTGATGGTTAGTAACAGTTGTAAAAAGAGCGAATTTTCCTTGCGGCGGTCCATTCAAACCATCAAAAAAGAGTGTAGATTTACCGATACCAAGCGAAGACAAGACTTCGTCCGGCGAGACTTTGATAGCGCAAAACTCATGCGGGTGGTATTTTCCTGGTTTTGGAAAACGTCATTCATGAGATCGGCCGCAAGGCAAAGGGATCCCAGACAGGCCAAGAGGTTCACCCCCGGGAATCAAATTCTCGACGAAACTCAACGGACGAAGATATTCCAAGGAAAGAGTTGAGCCATGTTCGGTTCCAAAGCCGTCGTCGGACTGGATATCGGGTCTGACAAAGTCAAGGCTATTCAGCTCAGAAAGCGGGGCTCCAGTCTTGAGCTCGAGCGATTCGGCGTTGCCGATATTTACCCGCAAGGAAGCAAAGGCAGCAACACGACGAGTATTACAGACCTGAAGATTCAGGCCGTGCGCAACGCACTGAATGATGGCAAGATCACCGCCAAATACTGCGTTTCGGCAGTCAGCGGCGAATCGATCATTGTCCGCTACATTCAACTGCCTCAGATGCCAGAAGCGGAATTGAAAAACGCTCTGCGGTGGGAAGCCGAGGAATATATTCCGTTCCATATCGACGAAGTGAACCTGGATTCCTTTATCCTGGGCGACGCCCGCGAGGGCAAAGTGGACGTCTTGCTTGTCGCCGCGAAAAAGGAAATGATCAGCGACCACCTCAGTATGGTGCGCGCGGTCGGTTTGACGCCGTTGATCGTGGATGTGGATTCCTTCGCCTTCCTGAACTGTTTTGAAGTTACGCACAAGCCCTCACCCCAGGATTGCATCGCCTTGGTGAATATCGGGGCGGAAATCACGAATATTAACGTGTACGTAGGCGGCACATCGCGCTTCTCGCGCGATATCAGCGTTGCAGGCGACACGATCACGCAAGCAATCGCTCAGAAATCGGGCGTCCCTTACGGCAAAGCCGAAGAGCTGAAAATGGCCCTCGGCGCTCCGATGCCGGAGGAAAAAGAAAGCGATGAAGAGGCTGAGTCCTCACTCATCAGCTCGATTCGCGGCACGGTCGAACGCATGACCGGCTCGGATTTCGGCGAAGACAGCGTTGACGCGGCCGCGCACAAAGCCATGCGCAATGTGTTGACGAACCTTGTCGGCGAAATTCGTCGCTCGATTCAATTCTTTGAAAATCAATCAGGTGGTGCGACCATCCAGCGCGTTTATCTGGGAGGCGGGTCCTCTCGCATGAACAACCTGACCAAGTATCTGGGCGCCGAACTGGAACTGGACGTTCAGCTGTTCGACCCATTGCGGGATGTCGCCGTCGGAGCCGGGATTAATCAAAGCCTGCTCCAAACCGTCAAGGAACACCTTGGCGTCGGCATCGGCCTCGCCATGAGAAAGGTGGTCTGAACACGATGATTCGTATAAACCTTCTTCCTCAGGAAGCATCCGGAAAAGCCATCAAATCCGCTGGCCCATCGGGCAGTGGTGGAATCCTGGTCGGTGGTATTCTGGTCATTACCTATGCCGTCATTCTGGTCGCCGCCTATTGGGTCTATAGCGGCCAGCAAGCGGAAATGAAAAAAGAAGCGGCTCTCAAGGCAGAAGCCGCCAAGATTGCCAAAGAAATCGAAGCAAAACGCAAAGAATACAAGGAAATCAACGAAGCGCTCGACGTTCTGCGCAATCAGAACTCCGTGCTTGAAATTCTGGACCCGGAAAAACGTCTCTTCTGGGCAGAAAAACTCAACATCCTGCCAATGTTGGTTCCCGACGGTGTTTACCTGACAGAAATCAAAGTCACCGAAGACATCCGCGAAGTGGAAACGCCGGAATCCCGTCGTCGCCACGCCGAATGGGCAAAAACACGCAAAGGCAACCAGCCGCCCAAGGAAACCAAGCCGGTTATCAAGCAAAAGCTGGAACTGAGCGGCGTTTCCTATGTGCAGGACGGCACCAGCGACCAACGTCTGCAGTTGGTTATCGATTTCCACAACTCGTTGAACTACGACTTGGTGCGCGTCCCCTACTCGGGCGAAAAAACCGGGTTCCTTGAATACATGCAACCCGGTATCAACTTCGACCCGGTCGAAGGCGAAAAAGTCACCGGTCGCGATGTGATGAAATTCAAGTTCTATCTGGTATCGAAACCGATGTCGTCGGAAGAATAACGAATACGATGAACGCGGCCGTCGTCGAAACCTGACAAGGCGATGGCCCGAGGTTGCCACGCAATCCGGAGGACTTATTCATGTTTACTGAAAAACAAAAGCAGGCACTGACAGTCGGGTTAATTTTCGCTGTCCTGCTTGGCGTTGTCGTCGGCTACTATTATTTCATGGTAGCCAGCAAAGCCGTGGCCAGCTCGAAGAAAAAACAGGCCACCCTGACTGCCGAAATCGACAAAAACCAGAAAGAGTTGGATAATATCAACGATTTCCTGGCCGATACGGCAGAACAAGAACGCCTGCGCGTGAAAGTGGAAAGCGCCAAACGCCGCCTTCCCAACGACCCCGAGGCCATCGAGTTCCTCTCGATCCTGCAAGACAGCCTCAAAAAAACCGGCGTCAGCTTCACCCGCGTGGCCCCACTGTCTCCGATCAACCGCTACATGTACCGCGAACTCCCCTACGAAATCAAAGGCGCTGCCCGTTACCACGAATTTGGCCAGTTCCTTAACCTGATCGAATGCCACCCCGACCGCTTCATGCGCGTCACACGCTTCACCATTCAAAAGAACGACAAACGTCCCAGCATCCACCCCATCGAGGTTGGAATTTCCACCTTCATGTTCAAAGGAAACTGATTTCACAAACCCTCGCGTAACATGAAAGGGTAGTGGGTAAGCGCAATGAAAAGAAATTGGACGCTGCCATTAGCATTGGGCCTTCTGACCGGAATGAGCACCATGCTGTCGTTCGCCGCCGAAAGCGGTGAGAAAAACGCCTCCTCCGAGGCAATCGTTTCCCCCGTGACGGAATTGGAAATGTTGGTGGGCCTGCCTTCACAGGCAAAATTGCTGCGCGAATCGGACGAAAACCCTGCTGCCGCGCGCAATCTGTTCGAGCAACCCGAAGTTCGCGACTATTTGCTGGGTGAATCGCCGCGCTTCGTTTACATCCCCGAAGCACCCGACCCGATGATTATCCCCTGGGTACGCGCGGAAATCGTGGCAGACGAACTGCTGGCCGACGCGCAAGCGACATTCGCACGCGCGAAGGAAAGTAAGAATTGGGATTTACTTGTCCTGGCAATGGATCAAGCAAAAAAAATCACTAAGAATTATCCGGATTCCAAGCAAGCTGAAGACGCTAATGAAATTATTCGGCAAGGTGATAGTCTAGTCAGTATTCCCGAAGATTTCGATGGTAAGATTCCGTGTTCCATCTCTCCAACTCCCAGCTCTAGACTTCCAGGTTGGATTACTTCTAATACGACAGGCATGATCTTCGACCTTGGTAATGCCGAAGAATCCGTGGTACTGGTTGACGATAGTCTGATTCATCCAGGGGAAAGCATCAAATATTTCCCAACAGTCACATTGAAAGAAGTCAAACCGCAAACCGCGGTGTTTGAATACCTGGAACGCGAATTTTCCGTCCATGTCTCCGGACAGTGACGGGTTGAACGAAGCAGAAAAGAACGAGAAGTTGAAACCGTACGGCCTTGACGAGACATAAACCGAAGGAATGGCTCTCATGAGAAAACACCTATCGCTTCTCCTGACAATGGGTCTTCTGTGCGGACCAGCGCTTTCCGCCGTTTACGCGCAGGGGGAAGACGATCCGGAATCGCCCAATTACGTGGAACCCGAGACGATGGTAGAAGAATCCTCGGAACCCGCGGATCAGGAATCCGATGAATTTGAAGGCCGGAATATCGAAGCAACGGTATCCGACCTGGAAGCGCTGATTTCGCTGCCGCCGCAGGCACGTCTTGGACGCGAATCGGACGAGGACTTGGCGAACCCGCGCAACTTGTTTGAATCCAAGGAGGCGCAAGAATTCCTCCTGGGCGAACATCCGAAATTCATCTATATTCCCGAGGGCACCGACCCCATGATTATTCCATGGGTTCGCGAGCAAATCGTGGTGGCGGAATTGTTGTCGGACGCGGAAGAGGCCTTCAAACGGGCCAAAGACGCCAACAATAAGACAACCGCCCAAGAAGACGCTCTCCCCAAAGTGGCTCGAATTCTGGAAAGTTATCCCAGCGCTCCGAACGCGACCCAGGCCAAACAGCTCAAGGTCCAGATCGAAACGTTCATCAATACGATGGAAAATCCGGTAACTGATGGTGAAAAAAAACCCACCCCGACGACGTTTGTCAAACTTCCACCTTGGATTACGACCAATACGCATGGCGTTGTGTTGGATTTGGAAAACCCCGCCGATTCGGTGGTTTTAGTGGGCGATTATGTGTTACGACCCGGTGAAAGCGTGGATCGCTTCCCGACCGTTGTGGTCAAGGAAGTCCGCTCTCAACAAGTCGTGTTTGAATACCAGGACCATGAGTTTCTGGTCATTGTGAATACACAGTAATCTAGACGAATAAAGGCAACTACGATGAGAAGACGACCTTGCTCGGTTAAGACCTCCAAAGGAGCGATTATGCAATTCCGAACTGTTTCCTCGATTTCCGGTGTGGCCGGATGCCTTGGGCTGATGTTGATGACATCCGTCGGCTGGGCTGCCTCTACGATAGACGCCTGGGATTTGCAGAAAACTCCGGGCAAGGAAAGGATCCGGATCCATTGGAGCGAGCCGTCGGCAATCCAGGTAAACGAATTCCCCTCTGCCCAGCAGATCATTGTCAAAATCCCTGAAGCCGCGCTGGCTGGGTCCGGGTTGAACACTCTGGACACGTCGAAAAGCGCCGTGCTGAACGGGGCGAAAATTCAACCGATCACGCTGAGCGATGGACGCGAAGGCATCCAGGCAACCTTTAACCTGCGCGAGTGGACCAAGCCGACAGCAATTGCGGGTCCCCGTTGGCTGACGATCACCTACGATGCTCCGAATGCTCCGGCAGCGGAAGCAATCACGCTCAGCAACGACGACATCGAGGCGTTGGATGCGAAGTCCTTCGGTTCGGCTCATGCGCCGCAGGATGGCGCGGGACAGGCACCGGGCGCAGAAGAGCCCTTTGCCGCCTTCTATGTCCCACCCGACCTGACCCAGGAAGAAAAAGAAGCTCAGGTTTCCAATACGGACGTGGGCATGATGAACACGATGAATTTGTTCCAGCGCACCGTGAACCTGGATTATAAGGACGCGGACCTGCAGAACGTCATTCGTTCCATCGCCACCAAGCTGAAACTGAACATTATCCTGATGCCGGGCGATGTCAGTGGTCGTGTCACGGTTAGTTTGAACAACGTCCGCTTGGGTGATGCGTTCGATTCATTGCTGAAAGCCAACAATTTGGCCTATAAAGTTGAAGAAGGCGGGATCGTTCGCATCGTTCCGCGTGACGAAGTCAAATCGCGTGACGTGGAAACGACCACGCAGTCGATTTCAATCAACTGGGTTGATGCCAAGGAAATCGTCGGTGTGCTCAAACCTTTCCTGAGCGATGCGGGACAGATTCAGTCGCATGAACAAAGCAATTTGGTGATCGTTGAAGACGTTCCGGAAAAAGTCGTCGAAGTTCAAGAGTTGATTCGTCGTCTCGATGCGCCGGAAAAACAAGTTCGCATGGAAGTCCGCATGGTCGATATGACCACGACAGCACGCCGTGCGCTGGGTTTCCAAAACAACTTCACTTCGCGTGCCCAAAAAGACCTTTATCCGTTCCCAGGAACGACAGGAACCATCCCAACGTTGATCACGGACACGGAAAAAACGATCACGTTGCCTGACGGTTCCACCATTACCGAAACGGGCAAGAAGATCGAGCCGGATTTCGATTCGCTTCTGCTCTACCCGACCACGGTTGGCCAGGCAGGCGGCGCAGTGGCTGCTGCGGGCGGTTTGGACATGGCCCATCGCTTCTCGGCCTCGATCCTCGGAACATCGTTCGACATCGATGCCCGGCTGACAGCTCTCGAAAACCACGATGAAGCCATCACGTTGGCGAATCCCTCGGTGGTTTCGTTGAATAACATCGCAGCGAGCATTGAAATCAAACGCCAGATCCCGTATCTGGACGCAACGACGTCAACGGGCGGTTCATTCGCGACAGTTAAGTTCGCCGATGTGGGTACCAAGGTGGAATTGACCCCGCGCATCACGAACAATGGCTACATTATCATGGATATCAGCCCGGAACAAAAAATCCAGGTTGGTACGCAGAACCTTTCAACGACGGAAGTTCCGATTATCGACGAACGCTTCACCGAAACATCGGTCATCGCCAAAGACGAACAAACGATCGTTTTGGGCGGCTTGCGTCAGTTTGAATCAACCAATTCAGAGTTGGGTGTTCCGTGGTTTATGCGCATTCCCGTTCTCAGCTGGCTTGCGAAAACCAATACGAATCAACACCGCAAACTGGAACTGTACCTGTTTGTGACGCCGCACATTGTCAAAGACCCCGAACCGTCGGTTTATGAAACGGCAATCTATGACAAGATCGATTACAACTGGGATTTGCCGGATTATTACTTCGACGAAGTGACACTCCGCAAGAGCCCGAACGAGCGCGTGCATCCCAAATTCAAGCCCATGCCGACGGATGTGAAGTAAATTCAAGCGCTGAAAACTTACTCGCTGCCTCCCCCACCAAAGGGAGGCAGCACTTATTTTTAGCCCACAATAGGTCAGTGAAATACCACGTTTCACCTCATTGCCATGGGGACGAAAAAACTTTTTGTCTATTCAAGACAAAAGGGGGGTAAAATATTGGAGCGGACCGAATGACAATAAAGCGCTTTCATATTGGCCGGAATTGATAGCAACTGATATTTAGAGGAAATAGAGGCGGATTTCAGCTTGCGGAGGGCCCTGCTCTCCCGTTCTTTTTTTCGTCCTGATACGCCGAGACCGGGTGTGGCATTTTCGGTCACTTGGCCTATCCAAAAAAAAACGCTGTCCCTCGGTTACCGGACCTGCCGTCTTTACGGTCCGGCCTCGACGGGGGGATTAGATGGAGAAACTTACACGATGGCGGAAAGACGCATCCCCTCTGAGTTCCTCGGAACTGTCCGAGTTCTACCCAAACTGCCCAAGGCCCTTTCCGGACTGGAAGATTTGGCGTACAATATTTGGTGGGCCTGGAACCCGTATGCCCGGGCTTTGTTCCGCCAAATTCACTCGGAAACCTGGATTAAATGCCAGGGTAACCCGATGCTCTTCATGAGCTCGGTCAAGCAAGAGCACCTGGAAGCTGCGGCGAAAGACAAGGAAGTCCTGAAGCTGTACGATTCGATGATGAAACAGCTCAATGAATACGTCTCGGCCAAAGGCTCGTGGTATTCGCGCACGCATAAGGGTAAGAAAAACGTCCTGGTAGCTTATTTCTCGGCCGAATTCGGCCTTCACGAGTCGCTTCCGATTTATTCGGGTGGTTTGGGCGTTCTCGCCGGCGACCACTGCAAATCCGCATCCGATATCGGCCTGCCTTTTGTCGCGGTCGGTATGCTGTATCGCGAAGGATACTTTATCCAGAAAATCGATGCCTATGGCCATCAAATCGCCGAGTTCCGTCCCAACGATTGGCGCGATCTGCCCATTCGCCCGGCGCTGAATTCAAATGGCGAAGAAGTTGTCGTTGAAGTGGAAATGCCTGACCGCATCCTTTACGGCAAGGTTTGGAAGGTGCAGGTCGGCCGTAATCCTTTGTATCTTCTGGACACCGACATTCCTCAAAACAACCACGAAGATCGCAAGCTGACCTCACGTCTGTACGGCGGGGGCGAAGAAATGCGTATCCAGCAGGAAATCCTGCTCGGAATCGGCGGCGTTCGCGCATTGCGCGCACTGGGCCACCAGCCAACGGTCTTCCACATGAACGAAGGACACTCCGTGTTCCTGGGCCTCGAGCGCCTGCGTGAATACATCCACAACGAAGGCCTCAGCTTCCGCGAAGCCGTGGAAATCGTGCGCGCCTCGACGCTGTTCACCACGCACACACCGGTTCCGGCGGGCAACGATGCCTTCCCGCCTCCGATGGTGGAAAAATATTTCCGCCCGTTCTGGGAATCGATTGGTGTTTCCCGTACGCGCTTCATGACCCTTGGCCTGGACACCAGCCAGGACAGCGGGCGCTTCTCGTTGACGATTCTGGCGCTGAATCTGGCTGCCATGGCCAACGGCGTGTCGGAATTGCACGGCCACGTGTCGCGCTCGATGTGGCAACACGTTTGGGGCGACGTTCCGGCCAGCGAAAACCCGATCGATCACATTACCAATGGCGTTCACACACGCACCTGGTTGTCGATCGACATGCAATGCTTGTTCGATAAGTACTTCGACAAGGATTGGCGCGAACGTCTTGAACAACCCGACGTTTGGAAGAAAGTCGATCGCATTCCCGATACCGAGTTGTGGGAAGTGATCAACAAACTGCGCAAAGACATGGTGGACTTCGTTCACACGCGCGTTACTTCCCAACACTCGCGCTTTGGCGAATCGTTCGACGAAATTCGCGAATGGGCCAAGGTCCTCGATCCCGACACCTTGACCATCGGGTTTGCACGTCGTTTCGCGACCTATAAACGTGCAACGCTGATTTTCCGCGATAAAGAGCGTCTGGCACGCATTCTGAGCCATCCGGAACGTCCGATCCAGATCGTGTTCTCGGGCAAAGCTCACCCGGCCGACAAACCCGGCCAGGAATTGATCCGCCAGGTTCAGGAAATGTCGAAAGATCCGGCATTCCGTGGCAAAATCATCTTCCTCGAAAACTACGACATGAACGTTGGCCGTCGTCTCACCAGCGGTGTGGACGTTTGGCTGAACAACCCGCGTCGTCCGCTCGAAGCCTCGGGCACCTCGGGCATGAAAGTTCCGCTGAACGGCGGCATCAACTGCTCGATCCTCGACGGTTGGTGGCGTGAAGCCTTCTATGAAAACCCGAAGAGCGGCTGGGCGCTGGGCGAAGAAACCGAATACAGCGATCCGAACCGTCAGGACGAAGCCGACGCCGAGTCGATCTACCAGACGCTCGAAATGCAGGTCGCTCCGTTGTTCTACGACCGCGACGAAAACGGCATTCCGGTCAACTGGCTGGCTCGCGTACGCGAATCCATGAAAACCGTCGGTCCGCGTTTCTCGACCAATCGTATGGTCGAGGAATACACCGAGAAATTCTACCACCCGGGCACCGCGCGCCAGGAACTGCTGATCTCCAAGCGTTACGACCGCGCACGCAAGAACGCCGAGTGGAAAGAAAAAATGCGCGCCGCATGGCCGGGCATCCGCATCAAGGCCTATCTGGACGATGCGGTTGACGAAAGCGCCACGATTCGCGTGAAAGATAAATTGAACATCGTTGCCGAAGTAGATCTGGGTTCGATTTCGCCGGACGACGTCCAGGTGGAAATCTACGTTGCCCCGATCAACGCGACGGGCAATGGCGGCGTCAAAGTCCCCGCTGGCTCGATTCCGATGCGCCCCGATGGAAAAAAGAAAGACAACAATTACTACACCTATCGTGGCAGCCTGATGGAAAGCGACTCGGGCGAATACGGTTACACGGTTCGCGTGGTGCCGAAACACCCCGACCTCGTTCACCCACAGGAACTGGGCTTGGTTAGCTGGGCGCATTCGCCACGCTAAACTCTCCCACGCATAAATGAAAGAAACAAACGCCCTCTGGAGAAATCCAGGGGGCGTTTTTCATTTTCATTCAGACAGGATAGCAGAATTTACAGAATAGGCTTTCAAATTACCATCCTGTCTTTTTTTCGTTTACCCGGTTTTCACCGGAATGCGTTTGGCCTTGGCGGTTTCGGTCTTCGGCAGGCGCACGGTCAGCAAACCGCTCTTGTAGTCCGCCTTCACCTTGCCTGCGTCGATCTCGGCGGGCAGCGCCACGCTACGCGTAAAGCTACCGAACGAGCATTCGTGATACGTGTAGTTTCCGGTTTTTTTCTCGTTCGACTGGCGGCGTTCGCCTCGAATCGTCAGGCGATTGCCCGACAGCTCGATATTGAAATCCTTCTCCTCCATGCCCGGCAATTCCGCCGTCACCAGTACTTCGTCCGCGCGGTTTTCCACGTCCAGGCGCGGGTATTGGATATCCCACAGGTTCGGCCGCCAGAAGTCGTTGAAAAACCGGTCAATCGGATGCGTTGCGCCACGGTCGCTGACCATCAGGTCTCCCCCGCCGCCCTGCGGCTCCTGGGCGTCCTCCTCGTGATGGCGTAGCTTATCGGCCAGACGATCGAAACCCTCGGCAATTTCGTCACGCAAGCGATTCAGATGGCCCGACAGGTTATGTTTCAGATCCTTTGTCATGATCATCGCCTCCTTTCAAATTGCGTGGGAAACTCAAATAGCTCGCGTTGAATTCTGAAAGTAATTTAACCACGAAGGCACGAAGACACAAAGAATACACGAAGAGTCCACTTCCTAATTTAATGCTTTCCTTGTTTCAAATTCAAAAGCCGAATTTGTTTCAAGTTTTGACTTCCTCCATCACATCCAGTTCTGCAATGTCCTTTGACATTACTCGCTTTTCTTCGTGTTGCTTCGTGAACTTCGTGCCCTCGTGGTGATTCTTTTCGTTCTTACGCCACTTTCACCTCGATGTGGCGCGGCTTGGCCACCGCCGCGATGGGCAGGAACAACGCCAGCACCCCGTTGCGGTAATCGGCGGTAATTTTTTCCTGATCGATTTTCTCGCCCAGTGTGAACTGGCGGAAATAATTCGTCAGCGCGAACTCGCCGTAATCGGGACCAGCACCTTCGCGAGGCGCGATACCCGCCTTGATCGTCAGGATGTTATTATCCACGTTCAAGTCGATCAGTTCCTTGCCGCTGCCCGGTAAATCGGCCAGCACATGCAGGCCTTCCTTCGTTTCGTAAATGTCCACCAACGGCGTCACATAGCGTTCCGGTTCGCGGGTCGCTTCCGTCGTGGTGACTTCGGTTTCAGGGGTAACTTTGGCAATCGTTGATTCTGTCATGGCTGTATTCCTCCTTGGGAAAATAGGATCGGGGTCGGAATTTGAGGTTTTATGCAACATTCACGGTGATTTTCTTGGGTTTGGCCGCTTCGGTTTTCGGCAGCGTCACGCGCAGAATGCCTTCGCGGTATTCGGCGGTGACTTTCGTGTCGTCCACTTCGGCGGGCAGACGAAGCGAGCGGACGAACTTGCCCGCGGCGCGCTCGTTGCGGTGCCAGGCTTCGGGTTCGACCTCGCCCGGCGTGCGATTTTTCTCGCCCGCCAGCGTAAACTGGTCGCGCAGCACGGTGATCTCGAACGAATCGGGATTCACGCCGGGTGCGAGTGCTTCGATGACGATCTCGTCGGGGTTTTCCTTCAGGTTGATCAGTGGATAAGTACGCGCCGAACGACCCGGCAGGAACGCGTTGCGTCCCGTCGGCCAGGATTCGTGCGTTGCGGCCCCAAACAGGCGGTCCACCTCGCGCCGAAGGGCTTCCAATTCGCGGAAAGGGTTATACGTTCTCATGGTTAATGCCTCCTCAGTGTGTTCAATCTTTCATCCAGCGGCAGCGCCGCCGTGATGGGATGTATTATTTCAAAGATCCTGCCAATTCGGATATAATTTATAAGTTGTTTATTTTCAATTGTTTACAAACATCGAAACATTTTCATCCTTTTTTCAGCTTTTCCGTGCGACGGTTTTTGCAGGGGGCGCGACGTCGCAGGGTGCGATAGAACCGTCGCACGACCGTCGCAGCGAAAACGCACTGGCACTCTCCGCACCACTCAGGTTAGCTTGCAACGTCAGGTGAACTTGCACCCAACCAAGGCAAAGCGAATAAGGACACCAATGGACGAACGAAAATTTCTCATCCGCCGCGCAACCGAAGCCGACGCTGTCGAGATTTGCAACGTGCATACAAAATCCATCCGGGAAGTTTGCTGCTTCGATTATGACCGCGCTGTGATCGACGAATGGGCTGGATTTCGCACGCCTGACCAATACCTCGAAACAATGAGGAAAGAACGCCGCGTCATATGGGTAGCTGAGTTTGAAGGCGCCGTAGTCGGGTTTTCCGCGCTTGCACAAAACCACGTCATTGCGGTCTATATCCACCCCCAATACTTGCGACTGGGCCTGGGCCGCAAATTATACAACGCGCTGGAACAAGATGCGCTCGTTTGGGGCTTCACCGAGTTGACAGTTCACTCTTCGTACACGGCACTGGAGTTTTATCGTTGCCTTGGGTTTGTCGATATTGAAGAAACCCACCTCGCGCTACCAAGCGGCCAGCCACTGGTGTGTGTCTTGATGAAAAAGCAGCTTCACTCCAGTCCGGTTTCACCTTCAACCCTACCCGACACCGCTCAGTCGCCCCACAAGGATTAGTCCGCAATGTTGTTTTGGAAACGCAAACCCTCGGAAAACAACTCTGAATCGGATCTCGCTCCCATTCCAGACTGCCCACCCGAAGACATCGAGGAACTCGAAGCCCGTTCGCCACACGAAGCCGTCCTGCGGCTTGCCGCCGAGATCGACAACATGCGCCGCCGCCAGAAGAGTCAGCTCGATCAGGCGCGTCGTCAGGAGCGCGAGACGGTTTTGCGATCGTTTTTAGAGGTGTTGGATAATTTCGAACGCGCGCTCGATGCCGCCGAACAAACCGACGACCCGATGCGCGAGGGCCTGGAGGCCATTCACGCGCAATTTCTCGGCATGCTGGCGCAACACGGCGTCCAAGCGATGGATTGCGTCGGCGAGCCGTTCAACCCGCACCTGCACGAAGCGGTCGGAATGCTCAGCCCTCCCGACGAACAGGAAGGCATCGTCGCCGAGGTCGTGCAAAAAGGCTACACCATCGGCGACGGGGAATTGCTGAGAGCGGCGAAAGTGGTGGTGCGCTGAGGGCTTATTTGGGCTTCACGCAAAACGGAATCAACTCGTCGGCGGAAAGTCCCAGGCGTTCAATTTTTTTGTTCGGGATTTTGCTGGCAAAGTCATCCCATTTGATCTGAAATCCAACAGATTTCAGCCGATCTTCGTAATCCCAGCCGTACCATCGAACGTGGTCATACTGGCCGAAGTGGATCTCACGCTGCTCGGGCGTGGTGATGTCCCAGTTTTCATACGTCTCGGGTTGGTCTTTCATCGGCACCATCAAAATCGCCCAGCCACCCGGTTTCAGCACTCGGTATAACTCGCGCATGGCCGCGCGGTCGTCGGGAATATGTTCCAGCACATGGTTGCACAAAATTCCATCGAAGTAATTGTCGCGAAAAGGAATGTCGGTAATATCGAAATGCATCATCGCAAGCGGAGAGGATAAATCGCCGCTAAAGTATTGATACTTATTCTCGCGACGGAACTTTTGCTGAATCAAGCGCTCGGGCGCCATGTGAAGCAACCGCATGCCCGGAAAAAACAGGTTCTTTCGCGCCTTCAAATAGATCGTTAGCAAGCGATGCCGTGATTGCGACCGACAAAACGGACAGCGGCGTTCTTTGCTTCCAGGCGGAATAAAATGGCGAAACCGATGATTACAAACATTGCAAACGACGCGATCGCCAAAATGCAGTGGCGACGTCAGATTGGCATAATAGAAATCCATCGGCTCGTGCCAATGATCGGGAATTGCTGATTTTATTTTCGTTTTGACCGCATTGAGCATGAAAGCCAATGACCCTCGATAGGATAGTGATTACGCGAATTCTCTCACGTCAGCTTCGAAATCATCTGCAAACATTCAATCGACGTTTCGCGGATTTTGGATATTTTCTCCATTACGCTGATTTCCGGATGAATGTACGGGTTGCGGTAATGTTGCAGCGACACGAGCAAATGCACGAAGTTGAGGATTTCGTCTTCGGTATCCAGCCCGCGGAAGTTCAGCGGGTTCGCGATCATCTGGCTGCCTTTGATCGTTTTCACTTCGTAACTGCGGCCAAAACATAATATCACAATACCGAGGGCTTTGAGACCATCGGGTTTATACCGCGATTCGTGTTCCAGGATGCGGTTGAACACCTGGCGCACGTTATCGATGGTGAAATCGAACGTACGCGATTGTTGCAGCCGTAAAAGGTGCTGATGATAAAACAGGTCGATCTGGCCGGTTTTATTATCCAGTAGCTTGCGGACGAGTTTGGTGGTTTCTTTGTGCGAGAGGAACTTACCGAGGCGTTTGCGCAGCTTGGCTTTGGCTTCGTTTTCCACGGCAAAACAAAACGAGAACCCAATGTTGCGGGAAAAGTCCGTCAGTTCGATGGGGCTGTCGCCGCCCTGGCGCTGGTAGAAATATTCCGCCGTACGCAGTTCCTTGCGTGTTTCGGCTTCGTAATCGTTGTAACCGGGAATCAACTCGGCCAACCGACGGTCGGCTTCCATGATGTCCTTCTGGTCGGCGGTGCCCGCTTCGGCAGAGATCGACTCGCGGGCTTCTTCTTCGGTCAGGGATGCCAACTTGTCGTAGGCCTCGACACGAACGCTTTCGTGAATCTTCGTATCGGAAGCAATTTCGCGCAGACGATGTATCGCCTCGGAGGCGGGTTTTTCGTCCTCGCTCGACAGGTTTTCGATTTCCTCGCGAATTTTGCAATTGAACACCCAACTGGCGCGCGCGGATTCGATGGTTTTGTACAGGCTTTCGATTTCGTCGTCGATACGCGACTTGCTGATGACGCTGTGCGCGCCAAGTCGATTGGCTTCCGCGCCTTCTTCGAAGGTACCGACGGCGCTGATCATCACGACGGGCACCAGGGGTTCGATTTGCTTGATGGCGCGGATAACGTCGAGTCCCTCGGTGGGCGTACGCATGCTCAGATCCGTAACAATCACCTCGGGGTGGTTGTCCTGGAACACGGCCATGGCTTCGTCGGCGTTTTCCGCTTCGAAGACATCGTAATCGCGCAGCAACAGGTTGCGCTTGAAAGCGCTTCGGTACAGCGCGTTGTCATCGACAATCAGTACTTTGGCAGACATAAGTTAACTCTTTCCTGTTCCTGGCGCTGTGGGTCGTGGTGTTGCATCGAACATCGTCGGTCGGTTCGACACGTCAATATCGAGGTCCATGGGCAAATGGATGGCGAAGGATGCTCCTCCGTCGGGACGATTGCGAGCCAGAAGTTCACCACCGTGAAATTCACGCACGATCTGGAACACCCAGTTCAATCCAAGCCCCTCGCCCGTTCCTTGTTCCTTGGTCGTGTAACCAAGCTGAAAAATCACATCCACTTCGTGTTGATCGAGTAATCGTCCATCGCGGTCGCGAATGCCGCCACCATTATCCTCGACAATGATCGTTTGCTGATTCGGCAACCTTCCGGGCGCCGTACGCAGCCAAATTTCCCCGTTAGAGCGTTCTGTCGATGATTCTAACTTGATCGCGTCCGCCGCATTATTCAGCAGATTGAACAACGCCAGTCTAAGCAAACGCGGTTCCACTTTGATCGGTGGCAACGATGGGCTCAAATCCAATTCCATGCGGAAATTGCGCGAAAGCGACAGTTTGAATAGCTCGCAAACATCGGTCGCCATATCGTTCAATTGGATTTCCTCGAACTTGGGCCGCGAAAGATACGTAAAAGAACGGTAGAGATTCACGGTTTCTTGAAGGAACCGCATGTTGTTGAGGAGCGAATGCAACGATTCGGCAAATATCTGCTGCTTGACGGGAGATTCGTACACTTTCTCGCGTGGAATTTCCAGCAATTGTTTGACGGTCATCAGTTCGAGTTTGCTGGTCGCGATGATATTCGTCAAATCATGCCCCAGATTGCGCGAAAGCGAAATGTTGGCTTTGCTCTTTTCCTGGAGAATCAGCCTTCGCTGGTTGGAAATCGTTTCCATGCTGAAACGCAATTCGCGCGCGATGCTGCTCAGAACGGATCGCCACCAAGCGGCATAGCGTCCCTTGAGTTGCGAGGTGGGAATCACCAATAACGCCGCGCGAGTTTTTGTCTGATGTACGAGTTCGGCAAACCACGGGTACGGACGGTCCTGGTCGTCATAGGATTCGTGCACGGCGCCAGTCCAGTCTTCGGACAAACGGGCTTGTGGTGTCAGAACGAATTTCTCGATCAGCTCTGTTTTAAAATACCCACTTGCAATGGCAGCGCCTTCGTTTGACCAAACGGACTCGAATTCCCAATCGTCGTCAGACCCATTTCGGTGAAAAACAAAAATGGCAGCCCCTTCTACTGGGAAAAATTCTGCGATTTGCCCAGGCACAAACTGCATAAGCGGTTCATAATCCAACAAACCGCGTTCCGAAACAAAGTCGCGCAATGCGGTTGAATAAATCGAGAGTGTGGCATCGCGCGCTAAATTGTTAAAGTAACTCTCGATCAACACACGCGGACGCCGGATGAAAGGCGAGGCCAGTTGGGGGCCCTTATCGAGCGCCATCATGACGTTTCGCGCGGGAAGCAACAAGCCCCAGAACATCGCGCCAAACAATAAGGCTATTCCCAAGGCCAAAAATCCCGATCGCACACGCCATGCATGCGTCAATTCCTCGATTTGCGGAATCCCACGCGGAGTGGTATAACGCAGGACAAATGTCCCTGCTCGTGTACCGTTGAACGATTTCAGTTTCGTGATTCGCGGTGTGTCCCACGTTTGAAAAAACAGGCAGTTTTCCCAGTTATTTTGGGATTTTAGACGCGACTCGTCTTGCGCAGCAGCGATCAGAACGCCTGATTCGTCGTGAAATGTGATTTTCCACACAAATGGATTGTTGCGAAAGACCTCGCGCATACGTCGAATAATTGTCTGGTGCAATTCTTCGAGACGAATGACGGTGCCGGGAGAATCGGGCGAGTACAAAGTGTGGGCGTATCGAATATAATCTTCGATGGCAACATCGAGCTGGAGAAACGAGTCGTCGTTTGTCAACAGCTCGCGCTCCTCGAAGAGGTTGCGCATCACCTCGACCTTGTCGCGGTCGTAATAAACACGATCGATCTGAATAAAGAGTAAAACCGCGATCCCCATAAAAATGGCGAGGGGAATTGCGACCAACATATTTCGCCGCACGAACTGGCGCAGAGCCAAACCGGTTGGCGAGTACGCTCTGGGGGGCTTGGTGCCTGGAGGTTTCAATAGCAGGCCCCACCCTTCCGGCTGGGGTATTGCTTAAATATCATCGGTTCCAAAACCGCCGGTAACGACTTCCTCGACGATCTTTCGCGCTAACTCGCGCAGGACAAGTTCCTTGCCCTCGGGTTCCGGTACATAGGTAAGCGACCGTTTGTCATTGTTGAACGAATGCGACGCCGTAACCGTGCGCGGACCGCCAATCAATGGCTTGCCCGGGATGTTCTGAACGATCTCGACGCGTGCCGTGGTGGTGAACCGCACCCGGCGGGGGAAGTTATCGCCATCGAACGACACGCCCTCGTTCGTGAAATCGGTAATTTTGACCTCGATCCAGGCATCGGCGTCACGTGCAGCGACCAAATCCAGCCGTCCGTCGGCCAGGAATTCTTCCTGGGTATAGACGGTAGCGTCTTCCTCAATAGCTGGTTCCGCCGAACGGTTCACGAACATCGGCACGGAAACCGAATGAATCGACGGGGGCAAGGTACGTTCGCGCGAGACACGCGCGCAACCGCTCGCCACCAAAATCGTCGTCGCCACGAACAACGCCATGGCGTGGTTCAAACGGCCGAAAGTGAACAATTCCCGCATCGGGTACTCCTCAAAGAATACAAATCGCAACGTGCTTCCATTCGTGCATCGATTCATGCCGAAGCGCCCGGCGGACCGCTACTGGAAAATGCAGGAATTGCCGAGATACCCGACTTTCGATTCGCCGCTATTTCTTATAACGAGTTCAACTCGATGATTTCCACATCCTTCGGAAAGTTGGCTTCGTACTTGTCTTTGGCGATTTTCGCGTTTACTTCCACTTTTTCGAGCGTCACGCGCACGGTGTCTTCTTCCTCGTCCATTTCCAACACGCGGGGTTCGATTTTTTCCCGATCGAAGGTCACGGTGATTTGTTTGTAATCCATTGTGCGCGACGTATCGCGCGAAATGAAATCGATCTTCAGAAGTTTTTCATCCTTCGGCTGCTCGTCGGAAACCCGCACGTTGAAGACTTCGAGAATTTTGTCGGTATTCAGCCCGAATCCAACCAGCATCTGGTTAATCGGAGCGGAATCGCCCGTTTCGAGGCGGTATTTTTCCACCTGTTTCAGCTCGGGCGTGTAATACATCCCCACATCGCCCAGGAGATAAAACCGCGCATCGGACGGCTCGTAGTAGTCGCAGCGGAACTTGTCCGGTTTGGTGTACCAAAATTCTCCCGAGCTGTGGATTTCTTCCAGGAACATCGGGTTAACGCGAACCTGCTTGAATTTACCGTAGAGCGTTTGCAGATCCTTGTTTTTCGCCTCGACCTTTTTCAAAAACTCGACAGCGGGATTGGTTTCCACAGGGGGTTGAGTCGCTTCCTGGGCTTCGCCGGGAATCGCAGCAATCGTCAAGAAAGCCGCTACGATCATGATCCAGAATTTACGCATATTTCAGCCTCGCAAAAGGTTATGAGCATCTATCGGATTATCAGACAAATCAGAAGGTTTGCATGTTCCGCGCCAGAGACTTCTCCCTGGCTCCCTGTCACGTCCGCGCGAGCCTTTGGCTCGTGAACGCTCAGCCGCAAGAGGGAAAGAAAGAAAAAAAGTTGAACGTTTCTACATCTCCTTCACATTCTTGAGTGCCAATTGCGGGTGCGGACGTTGTTTTGTGGTCGAATCGAACGCTGGACGTTGAAGAATCCACCCGTCGGGGTCGATTTCGACCGCAAAAGGCCGGTCGCGCGTGACAACCTGAAGCGTGGCTTCGCCGCCTGCGTCGAGCCAGACCCACTCGGTGATCGAATCCCCCTCGGTACGCAAAACAACGGGCACTTTGACGCGCCCGTCACCGGTGTTGGCGACAATCAAGTGAGTCGTGTATTCCAAATTCCGCGTGTCGGGATTTTCCGCCAGCACCACTTGAGCTTCACGGAATTTGAACGTCGGCAAAACGCCTTCGACCAACCACTGATCGAAAAACCACCCCAAATCCTCGCCCGCCACGCTTTCGGCGGTGGATCGAAAACCGTCGAGTGTCAGGACCTTGCCCTGATAATCCTTCAACACGCGATGGAGGAATTCGACATAAGCCTCCTCGCCCAGATATGCGCGCAGCATGTGATGAAAGGCCATCAGGCGATCGGCGCTGGGCGGCGGTGTGCCCTCGGGGCGCCAACGATAGAGCGCCGGACCGCGATAGGGCATTTCCGAATTGCCAACAACATCGAAAGGATACCGGTCAGTCGGCCTCGCCCAATTCCATGGTACTAGAACAAAATCGCGGCGGCGCTGGAGCAATTCACGCGTTTGACCATGCGCGAAACCGAACTGGTGCAAGTACCCCACCCAGGACGCCAGGAGCAATTCCGGGTCATCGATGCGGGTGAAGTTCGTGATCAGGTATTCTTCGATGATGGCACGGTTGAATCGTGCAAATGCCTGGTCGAATTTCCACGCAGAGTTCTCTTCAAACGATCCGTATTTCTCCAACTCTCCCTGCAATTCGTCGAGCGTCGAAGAAGATAAGGCAAAAAGATCGGCGATTTCTTCTCCTGGAATTTCGTAAAATGTCATCGACGCCGAGGCTGGACCGAATGCGCGGAAAAGCCGATGAAATCGCACGGTGTAAATGGTCTGAAGCGCTTCGGCCAAGTCACGATGCTCGGGAAAGACAAGCATGCGCACATCCAACTCTGCATCCGGATTGCTGGGCACTTCGACGTAGTCGCCTGCCACGAGGCCGACGGGTAAATCGGCATTGGTTTGCGAACCAGACCATCCAGCGTCGGTTTTCTTGAAGTTCATGGTTCCCGCGTGCCATTTCAAGTCCTCGAACGCGGGGACTTCGAGCTCATACGGCGCGGGTTGCGTGGTGAACAGAATTTGCTGGCGGCGAAAATCGACTCGGACTCCCTCACCGTACCACAACGGCACGCGCGCCAGGCTAACGAAACGCGGATGACGGGCTTCTGCCCATCGACGTGAGCCTGCGGCGGTAGGTTCCAAATCAAACGTTACGGCACCCGGGCGGTTGCGATCCAAAGGCGGCGAAAACCGGAACAATGCGATGTTGCCTTCGGGTGTTTCGACCGATTGCAGCAATTCGACCTGGGTGTTTCCCTCAAGCGATCGAAGTCCCGTAACGCCAAGCGTTGGTCCGAACGATAATGCTGCAACAGATTGGGGGTCTTCGGTAATGGAATCGAGTGTCATCGTCACCGAGAAACCTTGGTCAAAGGTGGAGGGAAGCGTTAGTTGGCGCGAACGAATGCGCGGCGGTTGAACAATGCCTGCAACGGAGCCGGAGGGTTCTCGAAGCGTTTCCCAAAATGAAGCGGCTGCCAACGGCGACGCATCGTACAACGCGCCCGCCGCCCAACGTCCTATTTGAGCCAGCCCTGCTGAACCCACCAGAAAAAACGTCAGCGCTAAAATACCGAATAGCGTCGGACGGCGAAAAATCGCTGCCAGCCAATATCCCAAGCGACCGAAAAGCGGAATGCCTGACGCACGAGGCGGATCGATGCTTGCCACGGGGGTTTTGAGAGGTGGAGGTCGCAACGCAAGCGCCGAAAGTCCCAGAAAACAAACTCCCGCAAGCAGTTCAACAACCGCATCCTGCACTAAAACCGACGTGGGGACAAACACGCCGATGGTGCGCGAGGCGGAAAGAAAAATTCTCAGGACATCGACATAAAACAAGGTGTAACAACAAGCGACCGTCGCAACGATCAACCCCAATGCCATGGCGCCCACATCGTTTCGCACCAAAGCCCGCGCAGCGATGCCTGCGGTTGCGCTGATCCAGATCAGAGGAAAAATCACGCAGGCCAGATATACAATCGACGGCATCCAGAGCGGCGATTCGACCTCGTGAAGCCAGGGCAGGAAAGGAAAAAAGACGATCGCCAACGCCAGGGGAAAAACCACAAGCGTAATCGCCAAGGCACGAGCGGACTGGACAACGAGACCCGGCGCAGGAGTACAATCGACGGTAAACCGAGCTCGCGCGTCTTCGGGTTGGCTGGCCAGATCAACAGCCAGGATCATCGTTCCAAAAACGATCATTGCAGTAAAGAGATTCACACCAAACGCGCCGCCCGGAAAGAGCGCCAGCGAACCTGCTCCGAATTCTTCACCGCGCGAAAAAAAGAACGCCAACCCCAGGCCGATGGCCGCAAACGCACGCCACCGCCACGAACGCATGAGGCATTTCGCGTTGAGCCAAACGAGCCCGGGAAGACTCCAGGCCACAAACAGCAATGCTCCGCCCGAGGGCGGTGACGTTTTGAACGAATGATCGGTCGTAATCGGCACGCGGTCGCACTCCCCTGCCGCGAATCGTGCTTACAAATCGCGCGGGAAGCAAGCCAGGAGAATCAGAACAACAGTTGGTAAATATCGCGGATCATGGTGGCGGTTTCCTGCCAGTCGAATCGTTCGGCGCGAACCTTTCCTTTTTCGACAAGCTTATCGCGCAGACCGAAATTCGTGCAAATTTCGCGCATACCGTCGGTAATATCATCGACATCGTCGGGATCGACAATCACCGCGGCGTCACCAACCACTTCGGGCAACGCGCCGCTGCGCCCGGCTACGACGGGCACCCCCGCACGCATGGCTTCGAGGGGCGGAAAACCAAAACCTTCGTATTTGCTGGGGAATGTGAATGCATACGCACCCGCCAGCAGGGCGTTTTTCTCGTCATGTTCCAGTTGTTCGAGAATCTGCACCCGGCTCTCGATTTTCGTATTATTCAGAACCTTCTGAATATCCCGAAAGAAACGATCTTTCTTGAGCACCAACACCAGCGATAAATCTTCCAGTTGGTTTTTTTCATCCTCGCGGATCAATCGCGCGAACGAGCGAACCAGGTTTGGCAGGTTTTTATTCGGTCGCGTCGAACCATAGTAGAGCAGATATCGCCCACGGATATTGCATTTCTTGCAGATAGCCTCGATTTTTCCATCAGAAGGCGGTTCGGTCTGACGATGTTCGAGCCCCGGCGGCACGACGATCAGTTTGGGCAAGGCGCCCGGCATCATACGCACGATATCGTCGCGTGTGGCTTGGCTGTCGCAAATCACCCATTTGGCTCTGGCAATCGTCGCCGGGTAGGCCCATTTATAAAATAAGTTGTAAGCGGTGCGCACAGCGCGGGGTCGCCGAGCCGAAAAGTTCGGATCGATAAACGGTTGCAAGTCGTGCACGGTGAGCATCATGGGACCATCGTAAAAAACCGGTGCGCTGGGCGACAGGCAATGCACGATGTCGGGCTGGACGGCATCGAGCAGTTCGTGATAACGCATGTAACTTTGCCAACTGACGGGCTTCGGACGATAGGACAGGAATTCAAAATTCGGCCCGACCTCCAGGTTTTCGCGAAATCCCGGACGAATGACTACCTGGTATTCGTTGACCGTATCGACACGCGCAAGGTGCTCGACCAGCATGCGGCTATAGGTGCCAATTCCCGAATACGTACCGTCGAGATAGCGGGCATCGAGCAGGATTCTCATCGGTTAGAATTTCCCGTGTCAGTTGCAAAGCAAAGCCTGGAGCGATTCCCCCACTCGGGACAGTGAATCCCAACGGGATTCAATATACGATAGCCCAGGGCAGAGCGCAATGCGCGACGCCCTGGGAAAAATGGCGACTCTCCTTTGCACCCTGAAAGGGTGCAATAAGCGTTTGAATTAATCCCAAACATATTTTTCTTCATACGCGACCCCGTATAGGTGAAGCAATCGACGTAATTCATCCTGAAACGATTCTTTGCGATGATGATTCTCTTGATCAAGGATGTATTGCTTCAAGGCGCGAACATGGGTGGGACTGATCGAGAAACCAGCGTATGCAGATTGCCAATGAAATTCCTCAAATCCTTCAAACTCACGTTTCAACCATTTCGAGGATTCTTTCTTGATCGATTGCACCATATCCTTCAATGCCAAGTTTTTCGATAAGGCAAAAAACAAATGAACATGGTCCTCCACACCACCTATTTGAAAAGCAGTCGATTGAAGGTTGAGACAGGCTCCTGCAAGATATGCATGAAGTTGCTGGCGAATCGCACGATCTTGAAACCACGGAGCACGGTTTTTGGTAGAAAACACCAGATGCACGTAATTCTGAACCAACGATTGCGGCATTGAACGCTTCTAAACTCCAGGAATGTAGAACCCCGATGGGGTTCGCATGGTTGACCCGCTAACCCAGGGTGTCGCGCTACGCGCTTACCCTGGGCTGTCGTATATTTAAGCCCTTTGGGCTTTTCGATTCAAAGATGTCGGAAGTCCTCAGAAGCGCAATGTTAAGAAACCAGCCGCTAGAAAAGCCCTTCCTCAAAGCCAATCGTTTTGGCGGTACCATTCGATGGTTTGCCGCAGACCATCGTTGAGCGTCCATTGGTTTTGCCATCCACACAGGCGTGTGAGTTTGCTGCTGTCGGCAAGCCAGGACCCGGCGGCGACTTCGCGCATTTTGTCACATCCGAAGGGCGAGATCGGCTTGCCTGCCAGGCGTCCAACGGTGTCGAGCGCCCCGGCCAAGGCCCAACCGAGCCTCAGTGGCAGGTTTACCATCCGCACTCGACGGCCAAGAGCATCGCCCAGTTGGCTCATGACCTCCGAGTAACGATGGACCTCGGGCGAGGTGATAAAGAACGTTTGGTTGGCAGCTTTCGGCTCGTTAGCTGCGCGCCATATTGCATCAACGACATCCTCGACATGAGTCATTTGGAGACAGATGTCCGGACCGGAGGCGACGGTGATACCGGTGCGCTGGAGCGGTTTGATGATTTCATAAATTTCATGTTCTCGCGGGCCGTAAATGGCGCCCGGACGCAAAATCGTCACGGGAAACCGCCTGCGAGCGCGCCAGACGTGTCGCTCGCCCTCCAGCTTGCTCCGTCCATACAGGCTGACGGGCGACGGGTTGTCTTCTTCGGTGCGAAGCTGATTGCCTGGAAGCGCGGGCCCTGCGGCGGCCTGGCTGCTGAGCAGCACAAAGCGCCCTTGAAAACCGGCCTTGACGGCAGCCTGGACGAGTTGCCCGGTTCCAATACCGTTTACAGCGCGAAATCCCTTGGCGCTCAGGGCCTTGGTCACACCAGCGAGATGAAAGATGGTATCGACATCGGCAAGATGAGGCAGCAGGGTTTTCTCGGAATCGAGTTTACCCTCGACGCATTCGCACCCGGAATTTCGGAGGATTTCCGTCTTCGAGGATGCCCGCACAAGGGCTCGCACGTCCCATCCTCCGGCGCGTAAGCGCTCGGCCAGGTGTCCGCCAACAAATCCAGTACCGCCAGTAAGAAACGCGCGCATGAGGCTATCCTCCGGGGAAACCAGAGGCAAACGGGAGGGTGGGAGCAAGCGGAAGGATTGATTTGAATGGGGATTGCGGAAAAATAATCGTCGTTTCGACCAAATTTCACTTGCGCGGTGGGGACCCGTTTGCTTACTCCTTCCCGCTCTCGCGATTGCGCCTTGCTTGGCGTGTGCCATGCGATGCCTTGTGCAACGCGAACTGGAGCGCAACACAGGGGTGTAGCTCAATTGGTAGAGCACTCGTCTCCAAAACGAGATGTTGGGGGTTCGAGTCCCTCCACCCCTGCCAAGTCCTCCAATTTTTCGGCACAACGATTGCACACGGCGAGAGCCAGGGTGAATTTAATATGAACGGCAAATCAACAGTTACTGGCTTAGAGAAAACGAAGATTTTTTTCAGCCAGGTTAAAACGGAAACGGCCAAGGTTACCTGGCCGACCAAAGATCAAGTAAAGCAGTACTGCATCGTCGTGCTGGTTTCGACAGTGGTTGTCTGCATCATGATGGGCGCCTGGGACTGGGTCCTGGCCGAAGCGCTGAAGGTTCTGTTTACCAAGATCGGGGTTGCTGGCTGATCGGCCAAACAGGTTTCCGGCATTGTTTCACCAAGCAATCTACCTCTATTCTTGAATCGAAGGCTCAACTATCCTCTTATGAATTGGTACGCCGTCCATACCTACTCGGGTTACGAGAAAAGTGTCAAAAAGGACATCGAGCACCGCGCTTCGATCGAAGGGCTGCGCGATGATCTGGGCGAAGTGATCGTCCCCGAGGAAAAAATCGTCGATATCAAGGACGGCAAAAAGCGCGAGCAAAGCCGTAACATCATGCCGGGCTATGTTTTCGTGCAGATGAAGGATAACGAGGAGCTTTTCAAGGCGATCGAAGAAATCAAGGGGGTTTCTGGCTTCGTAGGCGCGGGCGCTTCGCGCACACCGCTGTCGGAAGAAGAAGTCATGAACATCCGCGGGCTGGTGGAAGATAAGAAGGACAAACCGCGCGCCGAGATCAAACATCGCCTGGGCGATCAGGTGAAGGTGATCGAAGGCCCGTTCTCGAATTTTGTCGGAACGATCGACGATATCGATTATGACAAAGCCAAGCTGCGCGTAATGGTTTCGATTTTCGGTCGCAGCACCCCGGTGGAATTGGATGTCCTGCAGGTTGAGGGCGTTTCCTAAAGAACTACCCCATGGCTTCAAGAATGATCCAGAAGCCTTAAAGTTGGATTTACGATCAGATTTCACGCAGGAAGATTGTTCAAATGGGAAAGAAAAAACCCGTCGCACTGGTTAAGTTGAACTGCAAGGCAGGCCAAGCCAACCCTGCTCCGCCGGTTGGTCCCGCCCTCGGTCAACATGGCGTTAACATCATGGAATTCTGCAAGCAGTACAATGCTCGCACGAAGGACAAGGCGGGCATGGTTATCCCCGCCGTGATCACGATCTACTCGGATCGTTCGTTCACGTTCGAGCTGAAAACGCCGCCCGCAGCGGTGTTGTTGCTCAAAGCCGCTGGCAAACCCAAAGGCTCTGGCGTTCCGAACAAGAACAAGGTGGGCAAGGTGACCAAGGCGCAGATCCGCGAAATCGCGGAAATGAAAGCCGTGGACCTGAACTCGGCATCGTTGGAAGCCGCCGAGTCGATGATCGCCGGCACCGCCCGCAGCATGGGACTTACGGTCGAAGGGTAATTTCCTTTCGGCTTTTTGTACGATCTAATTTTCGTGGGAGGCCGTCCTTCGAGGCGGCCGCATGCACCACAGGAGGCCATCATGGCAAAGCAAGGCAAGAAATACCGTGAGCGCGTGGCGCTCGTGGATAAAGAAGTCAAGCACACCGTTCCTTCCGCAATCGAACTCCTCCGCAAAGTTGCCTACGCCAAGTTTGACGAATCGGTCCAGTTGGACATTCGCCTTGGCGTCGATCCCCGTAACGCCGACCAACAGGTTCGCGGTACGGTGGCATTGCCCCACGGAACGGGCAAAAAGGTTCGCGTGGCTGTTTTCGCGACGGGCGATAAACTTCGCGAAGCACAGGAGGCCGGCGCCGATGTGGTGGGCGGCGAAGATCTGGTCAAGAAAGTTCAGGACGGTTTCCTGGATTTCGACGCCGCCATCGCTACGCCCGACATGATGCGTCACGTTGGCCGTCTGGGTAAAGTCCTTGGCCCACGCGGCATGATGCCGAACCCCAAGGTCGGCACCGTGACGATGAACGTGAAGGACGCCGTGACCGCGCTGAAAGCCGGCCAGGTGGAATACCGCCTCGATCGTTACGCGATCGTTCACTGCCCGGTGGGCAAAATGTCCTTCAACGACGAGCAGTTGGGCGAAAACGTGATGGCGCTTCTCGAAGCGCTGATCAAAGCCAAGCCGTCGGCTGCCAAAGGCACCTACATCAAGTCCATCGCACTCAGCTCGACCATGAGCCCGGGCATTCGCCTGGAAGTGCCGGACGTCAAGGTCTCTGCAAAAGCCTGATCCCGCTGACGGGATACTGAAACCGATAATTTTCCCTTCTTCGGGGGCTTTTTGGCCCTCGAAGAAGTTTTGTCCCAAATACGCTACGGAAGCCAAAGACAGCAGGAGCGAACCAGAAGGGGTTCAACGAAGACGGACAACCATCTCGTGTCCGTATCCTGCCGAGGTCCGGTTCTCACCCATCGAAACGCCCTTGTCCGGCGTTCTCTGGGGTTCCCGGGCAGTCTGGAAGGCCCGGGCAGATGAAAGGAGGTGAGAACCAATGGCAAAACTCGGAAGAGCAGCAACCAAACGACGTGGCCGTTCACCCAAGGTCAAAGTAGTTTCGGAACTGGAATCGTTGTTTTCTTCGGGCGATGGCTTTGTTTTCTTCGATAACAAGGGCCTGACGCTGAAGGAAGCGACCGATCTGCGTAAACGTCTGCGTGAAAACAAGGTGGCCGTCAAGGTCGCCAAGAACACGCTGATCAAGATGGCGCTCAAAAACACGGGTTACGACGTCGAGAGCATCGAGTCGAAACTCGTGGGCCCGACGATCGTGGCCGTTGGTCTGGAAGATCCCATTTCGCCCGCCAAAGGCGTGATGAATTATCTGAAGGACAACGAAGGCCGCATCGAGGTCAAAGCAGGCATCGTCGGCAAGGACGTGCTGGACGCTAATGGCGTGGTCGCGCTGTCGAAGTTGCCAGGACGCGACGAATTGATCGCGAAACTGATGGGCAGCATGATGGCACCCGCGCAGAACACCGTTTACGCGCTCAACGCATGCGTGTCTCAGATGGCATGGGCGTTGGCCGCATACCAGCGCAAGCTGGAGGGCGGCGGCGAGGAAGCCGCATAAGCTTTCTTTCCTGTTCTGAATTGAAAAGAAATTTCAACCATTTGACTCTAACTCATTCATTTTGAATCATTTGCATTTCAGGAGATACAAAGAAATGGCTACGTTGACCAACGAAGAAATCATTGAAGCGATCAAGCAAAAACCTCTGATGGAAGTTGCTGATCTTGTTAAGCTGTTCGAAGAGACCTTTGGCGTTTCGGCTGCTCCGGCTGCCGTGGCTGCCGCTCCGGCTGCTGGTGGCGCTGCTGCCGCTCCGGCCGAAGAGCAGACCGAATTCACGGTCGTTCTGAAGGACGCGGGCAAAGAAAAAATCAAGGTCATCAAGGAAGTTCGCGCGATCACGGGCCTGGGCCTTAAAGAAGCCAAGGACCTGGTTGAAGGCGCTCCCCAGGATGTCGCCAAAGACGTTTCTAAAGAAGACGCTGCCAAGTTCAAGAAACAACTTGAAGAAGTTGGCGCTGTTATCGAACTGAAGTAATTCGGTATTATCGTGTTGAAAGGGTCGCCTGGCGGGATAAAATCCCGCCAGGTTTCCCCGTTGATGGTTCACATTTTGCTAGCGGAAAAGTAATTTAGCCTTGACTTGACCACAGTGCCACGGTGAATTCGAGCGCTGGAAATGTCTCGGCTGGAGCTCTCCGTTTCCAAAGGGTTGTCATTGTCCCGCTTTTATGGTGTTGACGCGCTAACCTTAGCTTGATCGATGAACCTGCCGCCCATGGCTGAAAGCAGCCATCGGGGGGTGGGAAATTCGTGTTTTACCGGTGGAGTTTCACTTCGCCCAATCAAATGTTCTTACCGCCAGGAGCATCAAAAATATGGCCGCAGCTGTCAGCAATATCGCCACTACCTCCATTGGCCGCCTCTCTTTCTCCCGGATTCCGGAAGTGATGGAGATGCCCTACTTGCTGGAGACCCAGAAACAATCGTATTCGGATTTCCTTCAGTTCGAGATCCCGCCCGATCAGCGGGAAAGCAAAGGTCTGAATGAAGTCTTCCGATCGGTGTTTCCGATCTCGGCTCCAGGCGACCCTTCGACGCTTGATTTCGTTGAATATACATTTGGAACTCCAAAGTATTCGGTTAAGGAATCCATCGACCGTGGAATGACGTTCGCCTCGCCGCTGAAGCTGAAACTTCAGTTGATTGTGCGCGAGTTGAACGAGGAAACGAGTCTGACGGAAATCCGCGACATCAAGGAACAAGAAGTTTACATGGGGGAAATTCCCCTGATGACCGAGCAGGGCACGTTTATTATTAACGGTGCCGAGCGTGTCATCGTTTCTCAGTTGCACCGTTCGCCGGGTGTGTCGTTTTCGACCGCCACGCACCCGAACGGTCGCTTGACCTACAGCGCGCGTATTATCCCCTACCGCGGCGCGTGGGTTGAGTTTGAAATCGACATTTACGGCGTGATGTACGTAATGATCGACCGGAAGCGCAAAATTCCGGCGACGACGTTCTTGCGCGCCTTTGGTTATAATTACGACGAAAAGCTGGCTC